>NZ_JBBCPF010000008.1:0-162934 GCF_037150835.1 Microbacterium sp. LB12
GCGGGAAACTCGACAACCGGTTCGGATCGACGCCGACGAGCGTGAGCAACTCCTCCGCCCGCTCCGTCTTCGCCCGCTTCGACATTCCCGGACGATGCGTATCGAAGATGTCGAAGATCTGCGCCTTCACACTGATCACCGGGTTCAACGAGTTCATCGCCCCCTGGAACACCATCGAGATCTTGTCCCACCGGAATGCGCGAAGTCCTTCGCCGTCCAGGCCCACGATGTCGATATCGTGACCATCCCGGTCATGGAACACGATCTCCCCACCCGTCATGAGCGCCGGAGCCTTCAACAACCGATTCATCCCATACGCCAGAGTCGTCTTCCCACACCCCGACTCCCCCGCCAACCCCAGGATCTCCCCCCGATTCAACGTCAACGACACATCCCGCACCGCCTTCACCGGCGGATCCACCTCATACTCGATCGAGACATTCCTCGCCGTCAGCACTGCCGTCTTCCCAGTCATGCGACCGCTCCCTCTCCTCCGACGCCCCGACCAGCGCGGCGCGCGCGGCGCTGCCGTCGTGCGGCCACCGGCGCCAGGCGCAGCTTCGGATTCACGATCTCGTCGATCGCGAAGTTGATCAGCGACAGGGCCGTGCCGATCAGCGCGATGATCGCGCCGGGCGGGACGAACCACCACCACGCTCCGCTGCCCACGGCCTGTCCGGTCTGGGCGTCGTTCAACACGGTGCCGAGCGTGATCGACCCGGTCGGTCCGAGACCGAGATACGACAACCCCGCCTCGCCGAGCACCGCGAAGATCACGCCGAAGATCAGTTGCGCAGCCAGCAGGGGCACGAGATTCGGGAGGATCTCCACGAAGATGACTCGCAGCGGACGCTCGCCGGCCACCACGGATGCCGCGACGTAGTCCCGGGTGCGCAGCGACCGCGCGGTGCCGCGAAGAACCACCGCAGAACCCGCCCAGCCCGTGATGCCGAGCACCAGAGCGACGAGCAGCGAACTGCGTGCCAGGTCACCGAGGCCCTCGGTGTGCTGCACGTACGCCGCGATCACCATCACGAGCGGCAGGCCGGGGATCACGAGCATGATGTTCGTCGCCAGCATCAACGTCTCATCCAGCGCTCCACCGAAGTACCCGGCGAGAACGCCGAACACCAGCGCGAGGAAGAGGGCGACCACACCCGCGACCGCCCCGACGAACAGGGAGCCCCGCGTGCCGGTCGCCACCTGCGCGAGCACGTCGAAGCCGAGCTTGGTCGTACCGAGCGGATGCTCCGGGCTCGGTGGGAGCAGCGGCTCGAAGCTCGCATCCCGTGGGTCGCCGAGCAGCAACGGCCCGATCAGCCCGAACAGCACGATCGCGCCGAGCAGGATGATGCCGGTGAGGAGCTTGCCGGAGAGACGGGGGAAACCGCCGCGCAGGCGTGCCGTCCGCGCGACGGCGACGGCGTGCGTGGACTCGGACGGGGTAACGATCAGGTCAGCCATCGCGGCGCACTCTCGGGTCGATGAAGCCATAGAGGAGGTCGATCAGGAAGTTCGCCGCCAACACGGTGAGGGTGATCACGAGGAACACTCCCTGCATGAGGGCGTAGTCGAGTCCCTGCACGGACTGGATCATCAGCTTGCCGAGGCCCGGATAGCTGAACACCTGCTCGGTGACGATCGACCCGGCCACCACGAATCCGAGCGCGATCCCGAATCCGGCGAGGCTCGGGATCGACGCGTTGCGCGCCGCATAGGCGGTGCGGATGCGCGAGGGCCGTAGCCCCTTGGCCTCGGCGGTGAGCACGTAGTCCTCCGCCATGGTCTGCACCATCATGTTGCGCATTCCGAGCAGCCATCCGCCGACCGAGGAGATCACGATCGTCGCGGCGGGTAACAGCGCGTGCACGAACGCGCTGGCGAAGAACGCCGGCGTCCATTCGGGCCCTGCCGGAAACTCGAACACGTCGTATCCGCCGATGATGGGTAGCAACCCCAACTGCACCGAGAACACCGCGACCAGCACGAGTGCGAGCCAGAAGTACGGGATCGACTGCAGGAACGTGGTGATCGGCACGAGCTGATCGACCCACGTTCCCCGGAGCCAGCCGACCCAGGCGCCGGCGATGATGCCGAGGACGAACGAGATGATGGTGGCTGCGCCGACGAGCGTCACCGTCCACGGCAGAGCCGCGGCGATGAGTTCGCCCACCGGGGCCGGGTATCGGGTCGACGAGACCCCGAGATCACCGTGCAGCAACCGGCCCCAGTAGGCGAGGTACTGATCCCACAGACTCGATCCCTTCTCTGCGCCGAGGATGGAGGTGATCGCCTTGATCGTCTCCTCGGATAGCGGCCGGCCTCCGTTCGCACGCCGGAGCTTGCCCAGCATGATCGCGGCGGGGTCGCCGGGGAGCAACCGCGGCAGCAGGAAGTTGAGGGAGATCGCGGCCCACAGCGTGATGATGTAGAACGCCACGCGGCGCATCCAGAACTTCACGAGCCTCTCCTCTCGATGGATCGATCCATGGGGCGGGCCTCTACTTCTTCACAGGACGCAGGTGCGTGAGCACGACCGCCGAGGCCGTCGACAGGTACGGCAGCGGCGCCGCGTACATGTCACTCTCACTCGGCCACCCGGTGAAGTCCGCGGTGTTGAAGAACGACTGCGAGGCGTTGAGCACCACCGGGATGTACGGCAGGTCGCGGGCGATCTCGGTCTGCACGGCGGCGTAGGCGGTCTTCTTGATGTCCTCGTCCTGCGTGGCGCCGGCCTGCTTCACCGCGTCGTCCACGACGGGATTGCTGTAGCGGGAGTAGTTCTGACCCTTGGTCGGCTCCTCGCCCACCTTCGCGCTCGCGGTGGTCGTGAAGTACTGGTCGTAGTTCGAGAACGGATCGGCCACCAGGGACTGCGTGAGCCCGTAGAGCGCGAGCTGGAACTCCCCGGTCGAGATCGGCGTCCAGTACTCGGCTTCCGAGACCGTGCGCGCGTTGACGCGGATTCCGGCTTTCGCCGCCTGGGCGCTGATGAGCTTGGCCGCGTCGTTGTAGTCGGTCCAGCCATCGGGCGAGAACAGGTCCAGCTCGATCGCCGTGCCGTCCTTGCCATAGAACCCGTCGCTGCCCTTGGTGTAGCCGGCAGCCTCGAGGATTCCCTCCGCCGTCGCCACGTCGGGCTCCTGCGGGCTGACCGCCAGAGCAGGATCGCTCAACCACTTCTCGTCGCGCGGGAGCAGTGCGAAGCTCGGCGATGCCTCACCCGAGAGCCCCGCGAACGCCTTGCTGCTGATGGAGCCGCGATCGATCGCCACGTTGAGTGCCTGACGCACGGCCGGGTCGGTCTGCGCACCGCTGCAGCCCATCGAGGCGTCGGCGCAGGTCATGATCACCGTCGGGTCCTGCTGCTGGTTCATCGTGCTGATCTTGCCGTTGGCGGTCACACCATCCGGGTTCGCGATGAACTGGCCGACCCAGTCGAGCTTGCCGGTCTTCAGCAGGTCCTCGGACGACTGGTTCGAGTCGATGCCGATGTCCTGCACCTCCTTGATCGCCGGGGCGCCATCGCGGAACAGCGGGTTCGCCTCGAGCGTGTAGGCGGCGTCGGTGAACGACTTGAGCGTGTACGGTCCCGAGCCGATGGGCTGGGGGTTCGTCTCGGTCATGTAGTCGTCGATGTCGGACCAGATGTGCTCCGGAATGATCCAGGTGGAGCCGAGGATCAGCGAGGTCGCCGTGAACTTCGCCGACGAGTACGTCACGACGACGGTCGTGTCGTCGGTCGCGTCCGCTGACACCATGTCCGGGTCGAGATTGGATCCGTAGCCGAGGCTGAACGCGACGTCCTCGGCCGTCAGGTCATCCCCGTCGCTCCACTTGAGGTCGGGCTTGATGACGATCGTGAGGACCGTGCCGTCCTCGTTGAACTCGTAGGAGTCGCCGATCATCCCGACCGGAGCATCGGCCGACAGCTGGTTGAAGAAGAACAGCGGCTCGTAGATCGCCCCGAACGTCATGTGGGTGGCGGTGTCCACGGCGAACGGGTTGAAGTTGTTCGTGATCGGGGTCATCGATCCCGACCACATGCGGAGCGGGCGATCACCCCCGGAAGAGCTGCCACCGGGCGTGCAGCCACCCAGCACCAGGGCGAGTGCGGCGGCACCGGCGACGAGAGGAAGGGTCTTCCTCCAGCGGTTGTCATGCATGGAAACCTCGTCTCAAGAGCTTCATTGCGGAAGTCGAGCAGAGCGGACGGCATCCGCTCTGAGCCGAGGTTATAGTAAAGGCTCTTTCCAGTAAAGAGGTTTCTAGTTTTTTAGCTCACGCCCCTCCGAGCCGCGGACGGCGGGGAGCGGACCGTGGCCGGATCAGTACCAGATGTCCAGCGACGGCGTCGGGAACGAGGCGAACGCACGGTCGAGCGCGTCGACGACCGGCGCGGCGGCATCGATTCGCCCGGCTCCGTGCAGGGCGGCGGCGCGCACTCCCCCGGCGTACAGGGACGAGAGCGCCGAGACGTCGAGTGTCACATCGGGAGCGTCGTCATCCACACGATCGACCGTGGCACGGCCGGTGTCGTCGACGCGGAGCAGCCAATCGCCGGCCGCGAACCCCAGCGCATCCTCGACGCGCAGCACCAGGTCGAGCGGCGCGGAGAAACGGCGCGCGGTCAGCGCCTCTGCCACATCGAGGATGCGCAGCCACCCGTGATCGTGCACCTCCTGCGTGACGCCCCGGGTATCGCGCACGAGCCACGGGAGCGGATCATCGAGCGGACGGAGGTCTGCGACGACATCATCGACGAGATCGTGCTGCAGCGCGAAACGCCAGAGGGCCGCGAGCGCCTCGGGCGTATCGGCGACCAGGAGGCGGATGTGGAGCCCGAAGCGGAAGGAACCCTCCTTCTCCACGACGGTGTAGGCGAGCACACCCTGGAGCACGCCCTCGGCGTCGAGGTAGTGCACGCCGCGGACCTTCTCGCGCTCGGTGTCGGCCGAGGCGAGACCGGCGATCCCTTCCCAGCGTGTGCTCCACCCCGGGATGCGTCCCGGTCGAGTGGCACGCGCGCGTTCGTGCACGGCGCCGATATCGGCCGCCAGCCGCTCGCGCTCGACGTACTCGAGTCGTCCTCGCGGCTCCGGGCCGGCCCAGCCCGCACGGCGCGTGTCGACGGTGAGGCGTGCGACGGGAACGGCCGATCCGAAGCCGTAGCGACCGTAGATCGTCGCTTCCGACACGGTGAGTCCGGCCACGGCGACTCCCGCGCTCACGGCCGCCCTCAGCTCTCCTTCGAGTAGGGCACGGGCGATGCCGCGACGACGATGCGTGCCAGCGACCGTCACACCGCTGATCGCCCACATGCCGATCTCGGCGCCGCCCGGGACCGTCAGGGGTGTGACCCAGGAATCGATCGTGGCCACAGGTGCGGACCCGCCGACCGCGGCTCCTTCGAAGACGCCGATGTTCCGACGGGCGCGGAGCGTCGGCAGCGACTCCTCGAGTGCGGCGCTCGAGGGCTCCGCCCCGAGGAAGCCGCGCGACATCGCTCGCTGGAACGCCGTCACCTGTGACGCATCCTGCGTGTCTATCAGGCGGTAGTCGAGGCTCTGCTCCGAGAGCCGGTCGACGGAGGTCTGGTCCGCGGGGATACCGCGTGCATCGATGAGGGCCATGAGCACAGCCTACGGTCGGGTGCGGACACTCGTCCTCCCCCGACGCGCGCTCAGTGCTGCGCTGCCTGCACCTCGCGCAGACGGGCGAACACCTGGTCGCGCAGCTCCTCCGGAGCCGTCTCCTTGCAGGCGCGGGCGATCACGTCGGTCAGCGTGGTGGCGACGAGCGCCTCATCGCGGCACGACGGGCAGTTCTCGAGATGCTCGCGGATCTCGGTGTGCTCGGTCTTGCACACCTCGTTGCGGAGGTACTCCTCCAGATCCTGACGCGCTTTGTCGCAGCCGCAGTCGCTCATTTCTTGCTCCTCGTGTCAGCCGCGGCGATGCCCCGCTCGGCGGCGTAGTCAGCCAACAGCTCCCGCAGCATCCGCCTGCCACGATGCAGGCGGCTCATCACGGTGCCGATGGGCGTCTTCATGATGTCGGCGATCTCCTGGTAGGCGAAGCCCTCGACATCGGCGAGGTACACCGCCAACCGGAAGTCCTCCGGCACCGCCTGCAGCGCATCCTTGACGACGGATGCGGGCATGCGGTCGATCGCCTCGGCCTCGGCCGAGCGGCTGTGCGACGCAGTGGTCGACTCCGCCCCACCCAGCTGCCAGTCCTCGAGCTCGTCGATCGTGCCCTGGAACGGCTCGCGCTGCCGCTTGCGATAGATGTTGATGTAGGTGTTCGTGAGAATCCGGTACAGCCACGCCTTGAGGTTGGTCCCCTGCGAGAACGTGGCCCAGGATCCGTATGCCTTGACGAACGTCTCCTGCACGAGATCGGCGGCGTCCGCCGGGTTGCGCGTCATGCGCATCGCGGCGGCGTAGAGCTGATCCATGAAGGGGATCGCCTGTTCCTCGAACTCGCGCCGAGGGTCGCCGACGGTGTCTGCGGTTACGGTGTCATCCATCACCGGCCAGTCTAGGCCGCTGAGGTCGATCGCCTCGCGCTCCAACATCGCCGGCATTCTCTCTCCTTCAGATCGGGAGCTGCGTCTTTCACGACGAAGGTCCCTGCGTTTACTAAGGTGAGAACCGATGAGCGCCAACAGGTATTCCCCCTCCCGTGTGCAGGGCGCCTATCCCGCGCCCACGACCGACGCACCCGTGCACGCCGAGCTCACGATCCCCGGCTCCAAGTCGCTGACCAACCGCGAGCTGATCATCGCGGCGATCGCCGACGGACCAGGGCGATTGATCGCGCCACTGCACTCCGACGACTCCGCACGCATGGTCGATGCCCTGCGCGCGCTGGGCGTGGGCATCGAGGAGGTCGATGCCGGCAACGAGTTCGGCCCCGACCTCGTCGTCACGCCCGCCAAGCTCACCGGCGGTTCGACCGTGGACTGCGGCCAGGCCGGCACCGTCATGCGGTTCATCGCCCCTCTCGCAGGACTCGCCCAGCACGACGTGCACCTCACGGCGCACGAGACGGCGCTGCATCGCCCAATGGGCGGACTTATCAGTGCGCTGCGCGATCTCGGCGTCGACATCGACGACGAAGGCACGTGGGCGCTCCCCTTCACGATCCGCGGACACGGTCGCATCCGTGGCGGGCGCGTCGAGATCGACGCGTCGGCATCGAGCCAGTTCGTGTCGGGACTCCTGCTCGCGGCCCCTCGCTTCGATGTCGGCCTGCACCTGGTCCACACCGGCGAGCACCTGCCCAGCCTCCCGCACATCGACATGACGATCGAGGCGCTGAGCCGCCGCGGCATCCGCATCGAGCGACCCGCCGTCGGCGAGTGGCTCGTCGAGGCGGGCGTCCCGCGCGCCAAGGAGATCGCGATCGAGCCCGATCTCTCCAACGCCGCCCCGTTCCTCGCCGCGGCTCTCGTCGCGGGCGGGTCGGTGTCCGTCACGGGGTGGCCCGCGCACTCGACGCAACCGGGCGCGCTGCTCCCCGAGATCCTCCAGGCCACCGGTGCGCACGTCGGTCGCCACGGCGGCACGCTCACCGTGCGAGCGGGCACCACGATCCGCGGACTCGATCTCGACCTCTCCGCCGCGAGCGAGCTCACCCCGACCCTCGTCGGGCTGGCCGCATTCGCGGAGTCGCCCACCACGATCCGGGGCATCGGACACATCCGCCTGCACGAGACCGACCGGATCGCCGCGCTGATCGGCAATCTCCGGGCTCTCGGCGGCGAGGCCGAGGAGCTTCCCGACGGTCTCCGCATCATCCCCCGCCCGCTGCACGGCGGGGTGTGGGCCGCGCACCACGATCACCGGATGGCCACGACCGGAGCACTCATCGGCCTGCGCGTCGCCGGCGTCGAGATCGACGACATCGGCACGACCGCGAAGACCCTCCCGGAGTTCACGATGCTCTGGGAGCGGATGCTGCGGGGCTGACGGATGAGCTGGCTCGACGACACCGACGACCTCGACGACGACTTCGACGACTTCGATGAGAGCAGCATCCGCACGCGCCCGAACCCGAAGGCGAACCGCCCGCGCACCAAGCGCCGCCCCGCCCACGAGGACGCACAGGTCGGACGGGTGCTCGGTGTGGACCGCGGCCGATACTCCGTGCTGCTCGGCGAGGACACACCAGAGGAGCGCACGATCACCACGACGCGCGCACGGGAGCTGCGGCGCACGCCGATCGTGACCGGTGATCAGGCCCGGGTGGTCGGCGACACCTCCGGCGACGAAGGCACGCTCGCACGCATCGTCGGTATCGTCGATCGCACCTCGCTGCTGCGTCGCAGCGCGGACGACACCGACCAGGTCGAACGCGTCATCGTCGCGAATGCGGATCAGATGCTCGTGGTCGTGGCGGCGGCCGACCCCGAGCCACGCGCACGCCTCGTCGATCGCTACCTCGTCGCCGCGCTGGACGCCGGAATCCGACCGCTCCTCGTGGTGACCAAGACCGACATCGCCGATCCGACCGAGTTCCTCACCCACTTCGACGGCCTCGACCTGCGGGTGTTCACCAGCGCCCAGGAGGACATGCCGATCGACGAGATCGGCGATGCGCTGGTCGGACACTCCACCGTCTTCGTCGGTCACTCCGGCGTCGGCAAGTCGACTCTCGTGAACGCCCTCGTGCCGACGGCGCAGCGCGCCACCGGACATGTGAATCAGGTCACCGGGCGGGGCCGGCACACATCGTCGTCGACGGTCTCCCTGCGCTACGAGGGAGCCCGCGGGACGGGGTGGGTGATCGATACCCCCGGAGTGCGCTCGTTCGGGCTCGGACATGTCGATCCCGCGAACATCCTGGCGGCGTTCACCGAACTCGCGACGATCGCCGAGGACTGCCCCCGCGGCTGCACCCACCTCGCCGATGCGCCGGACTGCGCCCTCATCGAGGCGGCGGAGAGCGGCGAGCTGGGCGAGACCGGTCGGGCGCGGCTGGACTCGCTGCAACGGCTGCTGCAGACGTTCGCCGACAAAGCGGAGCAGGCCCCCGGCCGTTAGGCTGAGGGTGTGACTCAGCGCCTCGAAACCGGATCAGCTGCCCCCGACTTCTCGCTTCTCGACCAGGACGGGAACACGGTCCGACTCGCAGATCTGCGCGGTCGCAAGACGGTGCTCTACTTCTACCCGGCGGCGATGACGCCGGGATGCACCACCGAGGCCTGCGACTTCCGCGACAGCATCTCCTCGCTCCAGGGCGCCGGATACCAGGTCGTGGGTGTTTCGCGGGACGAGCCGGCGACGCTGGCGAAGTTCCGCGAACGCGACGGGCTCACCTTCCCGCTCCTGAGCGACCCCGACCACTCGGTGCACTCCGCCTACGGCGCCTGGGGCGAGAAGATGAACTACGGCAAGCTCATCGAGGGCGTCATCCGCTCCACCTTCGTCCTCGACGAGGACGGCACGATCGCTCTCGCGCAATACAACGTCAAGGCCACCGGCCACGTGGCACGGCTGCGCAAGCAGCTCGGCATCGACGCCTGAGCATCCGACGACCGCAGGCTCCGCGCTGACCCGCGGCGGTCACTCCGCCTCTCGGCGCTCCCCTTCACGGCGTGCGCTCGAGATGAGCAGCGCGAACCCGATCAGCCCCGGCAGACCGACGCCGAAGGTGAACGTCCACGAGATGGGCTGCAGCGTGAGCGACGCGAGAGCGAGCGCCACGGCGAGCACCTGGAAGACGATTCCCCCGGACCGCGCCCAGGAGCGTCCGACGCGCGTGCCGATCGCGAAGGCGAACAGTGCGGCCGCCCCGATCAGGGTGAGCACGATCAGGGCGAGCGCGGTCGGGAGCGACGCGGCATCACCGGCGCTCAGGCCGACCAGTTCGATCACGGCGAAGACGAGGAGAGCGAGCCCCTCCAGCGCGAGCACCGCCGCCGCGGCGAGGGCCAGTCCGGGTGCGCGCACGGTGTCTCCTGAGGGTTGAAGCGTGAAGAAAACCCTTGATTTCATGGTTTTCATGTAACAGAATAGAGAAAGTCATGTGCTCCCACAGCGGCGTGGGGCGAGCATTCACACTCGCATCACTATTCGCGGGCATCCGTCCGCATCTCAAAAGGGTAGCCGAACCCGAACGGCCGCTCGAATCCGAGAGGTCGCTTCGCGGCATCTCTTGAAAATCCACACCGAGGAGCCCCCATGGACTGGCGCGACAAAGCCGCCTGCCTGACTGTCGACCCCGAGCTTTTCTTCCCCGTGGGGAACACCGGTCCAGCCGTCGATCAGATCGAGAAGGCGAAGACCGTCTGCGCCACCTGCACGGTCACGGAGATCTGCCTGCAGTACGCCCTCGAGACCAGCCAGGACTCGGGCGTCTGGGGCGGCCTCTCCGAAGACGAGCGCCGCGCCCTGAAGCGTCGCGCCGCACGCGCCCGCCGCGCCTCCTGAACAACCGGAAGCGGCCTGAGAGTCTCTCTCAGGCCGCTTCCGTGCGCCCGGGCGTCTGAGCCCGCGCAATCAGCGCTCGAGCCAGCGCAGCGGAATGTCGATGACCACCTCGGTGCCCTCGCCCTCACTGCCGTGCCATTCGATCGTTCCGCCGAGTTCACCCTGGATGAGCGTGCGGATGATCTGTGTGCCGAGGCCCTGACCGATCCGTCCCTCGGGCAGACCGAGACCGGTGTCGTGCACCGTCACGCGCAGGTTCTCCTCCGTGCGCTTGGCGTCGATCGTCACGGCGCCCTCCTGTCCCGCGAGCCCGTGCTCCACCGCGTTCGTGACGACCTCCGTGAGCGCGAGGGCGAGTGGTGTCGCGTACTCGCTCGGCAGCACGCCGAAGCGGCCCGTCGACTGCGTGCGCGCGCGCGTGTTCGGCGCCGAGGCGACCTCGGCGACGAGCTTCAGCACGCGATGGAAGACCTCGTCGAAGTCGACCTTCTGTGTCAGCCCCTGCGCGAGCGTGTCGTGCACCACGGCGATCGCGTCCACACGGCGCATGGCCTGCGTGAGGGCGTCACGGGCCTCATCCGAATGCGTGCGGCGGGCCTGGATGCGCAGGAGCGATGCCACAGTCTGCAGGTTGTTCTTCACCCGATGGTGGATCTCACGGATCGTGGCATCCTTCGTGATGAGTTCCTGCTCCTGATGGCGCAGTTCGGACACGTCGCGGCAGAGCACGATCGCACCGATGCGCGTGCCGTGATCCTTCAACGGGATGGCGCGCAGCGACACCGTGACGCCGCGTGCCTCGATGTCGGTGCGCCAGGGCGCGCGTCCGGTGACGACGACCGGCAGCGACTCGTCGACCTGCCGGGAGGGCGGGACGAGCCGCGTGGTGACCTCGGCGAGCGACTCCCCCTCGAGTTCGTCGTCGAAGCCCATGCGGTTGAAGGCCGACAGCGCGTTGGGGCTGGCGAACGTGGTGATCCCGTCGACATCGATGCGGATCAGACCGTCCGAGGCGCGCGGAGCGCCCCGCCGCGGAGACGTCGGCGCCGACAGATCGGGGAAGCTGCCGTCCGCGATCATGCGGAACAGGTCGTTCGCGCACTCGTCGAACGTGATCTGCTGACGCGAGGGCGTGCGTACCTCCCCGAGATTGGTGTGCCGGGTGACGACGCCGATCACGGTCGCCGGAGCGTCGGCGCCGCGGCGCATGCTCACGATCGGCACGGCGCGCACCCGCGTCGGCGTCTCCTCGAACCAGTCCGGCGAAGAGGAGTCGACGATCTCCGCCGACTCGAAGGCGCCCTGCACCTGGGTGCGCCACTGCGGTCGCACCCGCTCCCCGACGATGTCACGGTAGAACAGGGTCGCCGCGCCGCTCGGCCGCGCGTGGGCGACCGCGATGAAGGAACCGTCGTCGGTCTGGATCCAGATGACGATATCCGCCGAGGCGAGGTCTGCGAGGAGCTGTCCGTCACCGGCGAGGCGGTGGAGCCATTCGACATCGCTGTCGGTCAGAAGGCCCTGGGTCTGGGCGAGATCGCTGAGGGTTGACACCTGACCAGCCTACGGTCAGATGTGTCAGAGGATGGCCAGCGACGTCGCGCGCCAGCGGCGGTCGATCCCGTCCAGGCGGATGGCGACCGCGCGCGTGCGTCCGGGACCCGCCACCACGATGACCGCTTCGATCACGCCGTCGGTCGGCTCTGTGACCCGCAGCGCCCTGATCTCGAATGTCGGACGCGCCGGCGGCACCCCTCGCGCGCTTCGCGCCCGCGCCGACAGATTCGCACGGGTGACCAGGCTGCGGAAGGCGTCCTCGCTGACCCAGCGGGCGAGCTGATCGACCTCGCGGACTCCGGCGAGCACTTCGAGCACACCGTGGGTGAGGCTGCGAAGCAACGGCGCGGGATCCGGGAGCGCGCTGGTCGATGTCGGCTGGGGTGCGAAGTACTCGTGCGGCGTCATGTCCAACTCTCGGTCGAGGGCGGTTGCGAGTCGTCAGTACAGCACCGCCCGCACCGCCTCGGAGCGACGTCGACGGAAGAATGTGGATAACTCGTACGTCGCCTCTGCGGCGTCGCCTACGCTCTGTCGGATGCACTGGGACCGTCTGTTCGAAGACCTCGAGGGGCAGCTGGCGTCGGAATGGGAAGCCGAGCGCGCCATGCTCGATGCCGAGTCCGAGCGGCTCCGCATCTCACGGCTCGACCTGCGGATGCGACTGCGCATGCTCGTCGACGCCGGGTCGGACGCCACGATCGATCTCCTGCATGGGCCGCGGCTCCCGGTCACCCTGCAGACGCTCGGAGCCGACTGGCTCGCCGTCAGCTCACGAGGCACCGGCGACGCCCGAACGGCGATGTCGTCGTTGATCCTTCCCCTCCACGCGATCGCGGGGATCTCCACCGACCACGGCATGATCCTGGCGAGTCTCGACGAGCCCACCGCTGCGGATCCCTCCCTACGAGAGCGGATGACAATCGGCTTCGTGCTGCGTGACCTGGCGCGGCGGCGGATCCCCGTGCAGGTCACCACTCGACCGGGCGACGATCTCCACGGCACGATCGACCGTGCGGCGGCGGATCACCTGGACCTCGCGCTGCACGATCCCGGCGAGGCTCGACTGGCCGGCGCGGTACGCGGATTCCGCATGGTCCCGTTCTCCGCGATCGTCGCGGTGAGGACTTCGGGCGATCAGATGCCGTGAGCCGAGGAGGTTCCCCATACCTCGGGGAAGCTCGCCGTCTGGGACTGCCGCCACAATGCCATCCGACGGGAGATCTCGGATTCCTCGGCGAGGTAGCCGTCGAGGCTGGCCTCTTCCACGCGCCAACGCGGTGGCGACCCGAGGTGTGCCCCGCTGAGCCTTCCCTCGTGCAGGAGGGCGATCACCTCATCGACGCCGATGCTCAGCAGTTCCGCCACCTGCGCCGGAGCGAGAAATCGCGGTGCACGTGCGGAGCGGGCTGTCATGACCCCATTCTCGCCCACCCGCCCGGCCGGGCACGCCGCGGACTCCGGCTGTGGATAACTCGCGTGCCGACGAGGCGATTTCTGTGACGATGGCGCCATGGCTTCCCTCTCCCGTCCTCGGCGCGCCTTCTGGGGCGACGTCCGCTTCCTCGTCGGCATCGCGCTGGTTGCGCTGTCCATCACCGGCGTCTGGCTGATCATCACCGCATCCGATGATGCGACTCCCCTGCTCCGCGCCACCCGGACGATCACCCAAGGTGAGGTGCTCACGTCGGGCGACTTCCAGGTGGTCGAGGTGGGCATGGGCGGGCTGGCCGACGATTACGTCGCTCCCGACGATCTGCACCCCGGCCAGGTCGCGGGCCGCACCCTCCCGAAGGGCGAGATCGTGCCGACCTCCGCCGTGACCGACGCCGACCATCTCCGCAGCACCACGATCGTCATCGACTGCAGCACGGGGATCCCCGAGGGCGTCGAGGCGGGCACCGTCGTCGAAGTCTGGCAGGCGCCGCTCCTCGACGACGGACGGTCGTACGACGCCCCGCGCATCCTCGTCGCCGATGTCACGGTCCACGAGGTACTGGAGCCGGAAGGCATGCTCGCCGAATCCGACTCCCGGCTCGAAGTCGTGATCGACAGCGCCGACGTCGCCGACGTGCTCGCCGCGGTCACGAGCGGCGCCGCGCTCTCGGTGATTCCGGTGGGGGCGGGGTCGTGAGCTCGGTCGTCGTCGCGCTGCCGCAGCCACGCGGGAGCGCGCTGGCTGCAGAGCTCGAGCTCGAAGGGGTCGACGTCGCCGCGATCCTCACCCCGAACCCGTCCATCGATGCACTCCCCGACGGGGTCGAGGCGATCGTCGTCCCCGCCACCCGCGCCGTCCTGACGAGCGCGCTGATCGCGATGTGCGATCGAGCAGGTGTGCGTATCCTCCCCCTCGGCGGAGCCGACAGCCGTGTGATCGGGAGGCTCGGGCTCTGCTCTCCCCTGCATGCGGACGCCGCCGGCTGGGAGGTGGCCGCCGCACTGTCCGCGGAGGCCACGACGGCGTCCGAACCACCGGCGTTCGCTCCCTCTCGTGTGATCGCCGTCTGGGGACCTCACGGCGCTCCTGGGCGGTCCACGGTCGCGATCCAACTGGCGGTGGAGCTCGCCCGTCGGGGACGCAGTGTCGGCGTGATCGACGCCGATACGGTCGCACCGGCACTGGCACTGCTGCTGGGACTGAGCGACGATGCGCCGGGGGTCGCCGCCGCGTGCCGCCGTGCAGAGCGCGGTGCCCTCGACACCGCGGAGCTGACCAGGCTGGCGACGACGCTGCGCACCGGTGGTGGCGACATCGACGTGCTCGCAGGGATCAATCGCCCGAGTCGCTGGCCCGAGCTCGCATCAGATCGCCTCCGGACCACCCTCCGCACCAGTCGTGAATGGGTCGAGGAAACGGTCGTCGACGTCGCTGCCGCCTTCGACGCCGATGACGAGGTCACGTTCGACCTTGCCGGTCCGCGGCGCCACGCGGCCACCTCGACGACTCTGAGCGAGGCCGACCTGATCGTGGCCGTCGCCGCCGCGGATCCCCTCGGCATCAGCAGGTTTCTCCGTGATCACGCAGAGCTGCGGCGTCTCACCGCGCCGACACCGGTGGCCGTCGTCGTCAATCAGGTCAGACCCGGTCCGCTCGGCATCGACGCGCGGGGACAGGTGCGCAGGACGCTCGAACGGTTCGCCGGCATCACCGACGTCACCTTCGTTCCCCACGACCAGCGCGCGGCGGATGCCGCCTTGCTGCACGCACGGCCGATGACCGACGTGGCACCGCGTTCGGCCTTCGTGGCGGGTGTGCGACGGCTCGCCGCCACGCTGTCACCCGCCGAGACCGTCACTGCCGGTAGCTCGCGAGGAAGTTCCCCAGTCGTTCGACGGCTTCGCTCAGCACTCGGGGCTCGGGGAGCGTGACGAGTCGGAAATGATCGGGGGTCGCCCAGTTGAATCCGGTCCCCTGCACCACCAGGATGTGCTCCGACACCAGGAGGTCGTACACGAAACGGGCATCGTCCCTGATCTCGTGCACGTCGGGGTCGAGCCGCGGGAACGCGTAGAGCGCACCTTGGGGCTTGACGCACGAGACCCCGGGAATCGACTCGAGCCCTTCCCAGGCGATGTCCCGCTGCTCGTGCAGGCGTCCGCTCGGAGCGATGAGCGCGTCGATCGACTGCACTCCGGAGAGAGCGGCCTGCACCGCATGCTGCGCCGGCACGTTCGGGCAGAGCCGCGTCGACGCGAGCAGGGTGATGCCTTCGATGAAGCCCTTGGCGTGATCCTGCGGTCCGGTGATGACCATCCATCCCGACCGGTACCCGGCGACGCGGTAGGTCTTGGACAGACCGTTGAACGTCAGACACAGCAGGTCGGGTGCGAGTGTCGCCGTCGGGATGTGCACGGCGCCGTCGAACAGGATGCGGTCGTAGATCTCATCCGACAGCAGCAGCAACTGGTGCTCCCGCGCGATCTGGACGAGGCCTTCGAGGATCTCGCGTGAGTAGACCACGCCCGTGGGGTTGTTCGGGTTGATGATGACCAGGGCTTTGGTGCGCGGCGTGATCTTTGAGCGGATGTCCTCGAGATCGGGCTGCCACTCGTCGTCCTCGTCGCAGAGGTAGTGCACGGGGGTGCCCCCGGCGAGACTCGTCATGGCCGTCCACAGCGGGTAGTCCGGCGCGGGGATGAGCACCTCGTCGCCCTCGTCGAGAAGGGCCTGCATCGTCATGGTGATGAGCTCGGAGACACCGTTGCCGAGGTAGACGTCGTCCGGATCGAAACGCGGGAAGCCGTCGATCTGCTCATAGCGGCTCACGACGGCGCGTCGGGCGGAGATGATGCCCTTGCTGTCGCTGTAGCCGTGGGCCGTGGGCAGCGCCGCGAGCATGTCATGCACGATCTGGTGAGGCGCATCGAAACCGAAGATCGCCGGGTTCCCGGTGTTCAGCTTGAGGATCTTGTGACCCTCCGCCTCCAGCCGCGCCGCCTCGACGAGGGCGTTTCCGCGGATCTCGTACAGGACGTTCTTGAGCTTCGACGACTGGTCGAAGTGGCGCGTGGGGGTCATCGACCAAGCCTACAGGGACGAAAGGAGGGCCAATCCACCCGGACTGGCCCTCCTTCTCGGCGATGCGCTACTTCTTCTTCTTGCTCTGCGCCCGACGCTGCTCACGGTTGCCCGCGGCAGGCGCCGGAGCCTCCGTGCGCTGTCCGAACGCGCCGCGAGGGGCTTCTTCGGGCTCGGCCTGCGGCGCCTGGGCACGTGCTGCCGCTTGGCGCAGACGATCCGTCGCGGCCTGCTGCACCTGGCCGCGATCGTTGCGGACCTCGACCTCGCCGGCGTCGTTCGCGGCGGAGTACTCCAGCCGCTGCTCTCCGCCGCTGGTGGCGAGTCCCTTGGCCTCGACCTCGGCAGCGTCGGAGTCGCCTGCGCGGCGCACCTCGACCTCGAGGTTGTAGAGGTAGCCGACGGACTCCTCCTTGATCTGGCCCATCATCGACTGGAACATCGCGTAGCCCTCGCGCTGGTACTCGATGAGCGGGTCGCGCTGTGCCATCGCACGCAGACCGATGCCGTCCTTGAGGTAGTCCATCTCGTACAGGTGGTCGCGCCAGCGGCGGTCGAGCACCTGAAGCACCACGCGACGCTCGAGCTCACGGGTCGCGGCCTCGCCGAGCGACTCCTCACGCGTCTCGTAGGCGATCTTGGCGTCCGACAGGAGCTCGCGCGTGAGCCCCTCGGCCGTGATCCCGCCCTTGCGGTCGGCGGCCTCGGAAACGACCTCGTCGATCGTGACGCTGACGGGGTAGAGCGTCTTGAGCTCCGTCCAGAGCGCGTCGAAGTCCCAGCTCTCGTTGTGGCCCTCGCCGGTGTGGTCGCGCACTACGCCGCTGATGGCGTCCTCGATGAAGTGCTGCACACGGTCGGCGATGTCGTCGCCCTGGAGGATGTGGCGGCGGTCGGCGTAGATCGCCTCGCGCTGACGGTTCAGGACGTCGTCGTACTTGAGGACGTTCTTGCGCATCTCAGCGTTGCGCGCCTCGACCTGCGACTGGGCGCTGCGGATGGCACGGGAGACGAGACCGGACTCGATCGGCACGTCGTCCGGGAAGTTGGTGCGGGCGAGGATGGCCTCGGCCGCACCCGACTGGAACAGACGCATCAGGTCGTCGGTGAGGCTCAGGTAGAAGCGGCTCTCACCGGGGTCGCCCTGACGTCCGGAGCGACCGCGCAGCTGGTTGTCGATGCGGCGGGACTCGTGGCGCTCGGTGCCGAGCACGTAGAGGCCACCGGCCTCGATGACCTTCTCGGCCTCCTCCGAGACGACGCCCTTCATCGACTCGTAGGTCTCGTCCCAGGCGATCTCGTACTCCTCGGGCGTCTCGACCGGGTCGAGTCCCTTGCCCTTGAGCTCCTGGACCGCGAGGAACTCGGCGTTTCCGCCGAGCATGATGTCGGTGCCTCGTCCGGCCATGTTCGTGGCGACCGTGACGGCCCCCAGTCGACCGGCGCGAGCGACGATCTCCGCCTCGCGCGCATGGTTCTTGGCGTTGAGGACCTCGTGCTTGACGCCCTTCTTCGCGAGCAGACGCGACAGGTACTCGCTCTTCTCGACGCTCACCGTTCCGACCAGCACCGGCTGGCCCGAGGAGTGGCGCTCGGCGATGTCCTCGACGACCTGCGCGAACTTCGCCGTCTCGTTCTTGTAGACGAGGTCGGCCTGGTCCTTGCGGATCATCGGCTTGTTCGTCGGGATCGGGATCACGCCGAGCTTGTACGTCGACATGAACTCCGCCGCCTCGGTCTCGGCCGTACCGGTCATGCCGGCGAGCTTGTCGTAGAGGCGGAAGTAGTTCTGCAGGGTGACGGTGGCGAGGGTCTGGTTCTCGGCCTTGACCGGAACGCCTTCCTTGGCCTCGATCGCCTGGTGGATGCCCTCGTTGTAGCGGCGGCCGACCAGGATGCGACCGGTGTGCTCATCGACGATCATGACCTCGTCGTTCATGACGACGTAGTCGGTGTCCTTCTTGAACAGCGCGAGCGCCTTGATCGAGTTGTTGAGGAACGAGATCAGCGGCGTGTTCGCGGACTCGTACAGGTTGTCGATGCCGAGGTAGTCCTCGACCTTCTCGATACCCGGCTCGAGCACGCCGACGGTGCGCTTCTTCTCGTCGACTTCGTAGTCCTCGCCGACCTCGAGGGTGCGGGCGATCTTCGCGAACTCGGCGAACCAGCGGTTGGCCTCCCCCGACGACGGGCCGGAGATGATGAGCGGGGTGCGGGCCTCGTCGATGAGGATCGAGTCGACCTCGTCGACGATCGCGAAGAAGTGCTCGCGCTGCACGAGGTCTTCCTTGCGCCACGCCATGTTGTCGCGCAGATAGTCGAAGCCGAACTCGTTGTTCGTGCCGTAGGTGATGTCGGCGGCGTACTGCTCGCGGCGCACGGCCGGCGTCTGCCCGGAGACGATGATGCCGGTGGTCATACCGAGAGCGCGGAACACGCGCCCCATGAGCTCTGCCTGGTAGCTCGCGAGGAAGTCGTTGACCGTGATGACGTGGACGCCCTTGCCCGCGATCGCGTTCAGATAGGCGGGAAGCGTCGCGACGAGCGTCTTTCCCTCACCGGTCTTCATCTCGGCGATGTTGCCGAGGTGGAGGGCGGCACCACCCATGATCTGCACGTCGTAGGCGCGCATGCCGAGGGTGCGCTTGGCCGCTTCACGGACCGCCGCGAAAGCCTCCGGCATCAGCTGGTCGAGGGTCTCGCCCTTCTCGAAGCGCGCACGCAGTTCGGCGGTCTCGTTGCGCAGCTCGTCGTCGGTGAGCTTGGAGATGTCCTCTTCCAGCGCTCCCACTGCCTTGACGACCTGATTCAGGCGGCGGATGACCCGCCCCTCGCCAGCGCGCAGCAGCTTCTCAAGAGGATTGGCCACGGATGTCATCTCCCTGTCAGTGGGTAAATCGCCGGTCGTCGGTGAACCCGACGCCAGGCATACTTTGCCATGTTACCGGCCTGTGACCTGCACGTCGCCTGCACGACCAGCCGGACTCCACCCAGGTTCCCATTGCCGGGTATGTATATGCTGGTAACGTTCTAGATTCTACGTCGCCAGGAGATTCATGTCGGTCCGCCAGAGCCTGCTCGCCATCCTCGATCAGGGCCGGTGCTACGGGTATCAGCTCCGCCACGAGTTCGATCGGCGCACCGGCTCGACCTGGCCGTTGAACGTGGGGCAGATCTACAACACACTGGAGCGCCTGGAGCGCGATGGCCTCGTCACGCGGGGCGAAGCCGACGACCAGGGCCACGTCTACTGGGAGATCACGCCGGCCGGATCCGCAGAGGTCGCGCAGTGGCTCGCAGTCCCCGTCGTGCGCAGTCCCTCGACGCGTGACGAACTGGCGGTCAAGCTGGCGATCGCCGCGACCCTCCCCGGCGTCGATGTCGCTGCAGTGATCCAGACCCAGCGGACGGCGTCGCTCGGACAGCTGCAAACCCTGCAGCGCGCGAAGTACGCGGGAGGCGAGGCCGACGGCCCGGAGGAGTTCGCGTGGTCGCTCGTCGTGGACTCCATGATCTTCGCCGCCGAGGCCGAGGTGCGCTGGCTCGACCACACCGAGCAGCGGCTCCTGCTGCGTCCCGAGCGCGCCATGTCCCTGGAGCTCGCCGTGGACCGCCCGAAGCGCGGCCGCCCCGCGAAGGTGCTCGCGCACGAGACGGAAGGCGCGCTCGAACCGTGATCGGGGAGACCGTCATCCGCCTGTCTGGTGTGTCTCGGGAGTATCGGAACGGGCCGTCGTCCGTCTCGGTCCTGTCCGAGGTGGACCTCGACGTCGCCCGCGGCGAACTCGTCGCCGTCATGGGTGCGTCCGGGTCCGGCAAGTCGACACTGCTGGCGATCGCCGGCGGGTTGGCGATGCCCACCTCGGGCGAAGTCACGGTGGACGGCGCACGGCTCACGGATATGAGCGCTTCGGACCTGGCGCGGCTGCGACGACGGTCGGTCGGGTTCGTGTTCCAGGATTTCAACCTCATCCCGTCGCTCACCGCGATCGAGAATGTGACGCTGCCGCTCGAGCTCGAGGGTTTCTCACCTCGGGTGGCGCGCCTCGCGGGCAGGGCCGCGATGGAGGCGGTCGGCGTGGCAGACGTCGAAGGAACGTACCCGGACGACCTGTCCGGTGGTCAGCAGCAGCGCATCGCGATCGCCCGCGCCGTGGTCGGCGACCGCCGACTCATCCTCGCCGATGAGCCCACGGGCGCACTCGACTCGGTCGCCGGAGAGCTCGTGCTGCGCGTGCTGCGCGAGCGTGTCGACGCCGGCGCAGCCGGCATCCTCGTGACGCACGAGGCCCGGCACGCCGCCTTCGCCGACCGGATCGTCTTCCTCCGCGACGGGAGGATCGTCGACGAGACTCGTCGCGACCGAGTCGAAGAGCTACTGGGCGATCCGGCGTCGTGAACCTCCTCTTCCGCTGGCGCACGAGCGCACGACTCGCGCTGCGCCAACTGCGGCGTACGCCACTCGCGGCCGTCCTGATCAGCGCCCTGATCATGCTTCCCGTCGCCGGAATGACCGCTTTCGCGATCGTCGGGTCGAGCATGATCCCGAATAGCGAGGAGCGGGTCGCTGTCGCACTCGGACACATGCAGGCGTGGATCGGCATAGGCGGATCCACGCAGCCGGACATCGTGCAGGGCTCCACCGATCCGGATGGGGACGGCTACCTCCTGACCGCTCCGTCGTCGCCGACCAGTCGAACTCTCGCCGACCCGACGTCCGTGCTGCCGGCCGGAACCGAGACGCTGCGCATCGTGCAATCGGATGTGCGCGTGCAGACCCCGAGCGGCACCACCGGCATGCGTGCGTGGAGCGGGAACACGTGGGATTCCCGGTTCGCCGGCCGCTTCGACAAGATCGAGGGCACGGTGCCGTCCGGCGACCACGAGGCGATGGCGACGCCGGCCGCACTGGACCGACTCCGCATCGGGATCGGCGACACCATCGTCCTTCCGGATACCGGGGGCACCTACACGGTGGTGGGCACGATGTCGGCGGCTCCGCTGGCCGCCGACGTTCCCGCGCTCTTCGTCCCTCCGAGTACCGACCTCCCCGGGAAGGCACGCTGGTACCTCCCCGCGCACGCGCTCGCATGGGACGACATCCAAGCTCTGAATGAACAGGGCGTGGCGGCATACTCGCGCCAGGTCGCCCTCGATCCACCCGCTCAGAGCGAGGCGGGCTCTTTCGGTCTGGAGCCGACCGAATCCGCCGAATCGGCCGCACTCGGGATGGGGTTGGCCGCCGGAGGTCTGTTCTCGGGGTATGTGCTCCTGATGCTCGCGGGCGCCGCGTTCGCCGTTTCGACCCGCCGTCAGCAGAGGTCCCTGGCGGTCGCTTCGAGCATCGGCGCATCGCCGAGAGACGTGCGTCTCGTGGTGCTGCTGCAGGGGACGATGCTGGGCGTCGTCGGCGCCCTCGCCGGCCTCGCCCTCGGCGTGGGCGCAGCCGCGTTGACCATGTCGGTCGCCGACGACGGATCGGCCACTCGATTCTGGGGCTTCCACCTGCCGTGGCACGTTCTCGCGGCGATCCTCCTCCTCACCGTGCTGGTCGGCACCGCATCAGCCACACGCCCGGCACGCACCGTGTCGCGGGACGTGCTCTCCACGTTGCGCGGGGCCCGCCGCACGGAGGCCGCCCGTCCATCCCGGCCCTGGTGGGGATGGTGCGTGCTGCTCCTGGGGGCAGCTCTCACCCTCGGCGCGACCATCGTGGTTCGCAATGCCACCATTTCGGGGGATTTCGCAGACAGTCGCACGCAGACCCTGCTCTCCGGCGCCATCATCGTGGGGCCGGTCCTCATCCAGCTCGGGTTCATCCTGTCCGGTCGATGGATCCTCGCACTCGTGACGCGCGGCGTCGCGCGTGCGGGCACATCCGCACGGATCGCCGCGCGCGACGCGTCCGCCAACTCCCCTCGGATCGTTCCGGCATTCGCCGCGATCGCGGCGACCGTGTTCATCGCGGTCTTCGCGGTCGGTCAAGTCGTGATGCAGAACGAAGACACGATCCGCAGCTGGGGCTACGTCGCTCCCGTGGACAGCCTCGACATGGCGCTCATCCCTGCGATGGACCAGCTGGAGGCACCGGGAGAATCGGACGTCGCCCAGGCATCCGCCGAGGCGCTGGAGGCGGCACAGCAGATCGCGCAGAACGTCGATGCGGTCGACAGCGCGGTCGTCGCCCAGCAGACGCGCTACTGGCCCCCAGCCCAGTCACCGGCGCCTGTGGATTCGGACATCGTCATCGCTCTCATCCCCACGCACCAGCTTCGCGACCCCGACCCCACGCTCCCCGCGATCCGCGGCGCCCAGGACCGAGGCAATCCGATCTCGGTGATCACGGCGGACGATCTCGACACGGCACTCGGCGTGCACCTGACGGCGGGGCAACTCGACGCCTACCGTCACGGGGCCGCGATCGTGACCGATCCCCGATTCGTCACCGACGACACCATCACGCTGGGCGCCTGGAGCCCGCAGGATGCCGCGGACGGGAGCATGCCCGACAACTACACGGCGGACGCGGACGCGTACTACCCGCGCACCGCGCCACAATGGAAGAAGACGATCGCGGCAGTCATGGTCGATGCACCCCTGCAACGCGTCGCCATCGCCCTCTCCCCCTCGAGCGCGGACGATCTCGGGATCGTCGCGCTTCCCACCGACCTGATCGTGTCTTTCGACGGCCCCGCCGATGTCGAGACCCGCGACCGCGTGACCCGACATGCGCAGGACCTCAGCGGGTCGACCTGGACCATCGCACCGAGGTTCGAAGACGGTCCACCGGACGGCACGTTCTGGGTCCTCCCCGTGCTGACCGCTGTGGTCATCCTGGCGCTCGGCACCGCTGGTATCGCGCTGAGCCTCGCGCGGATCGAGCGAAGGCCGGACGACGCGACGCTGAGCGCCGTCGGCGCCGGCAGAGGGCTCCGACGCAGGATCAGCATGTGGCAGGGACTGCTCATCGCTGGACTCGGCACTCTCATCGGCACGCTGTCAGGAGTGCTGCCCTCGATCGGCTTCGGTGCCGAGAGCGGGAACTCATTGTCGGTGTCGAACATTCCCTGGGCGCTGTTCGCCGGGCTCACAGTCGCACTCCCGCTCCTCGTGGCGTTCGTCAGCTGGCTGGTGCCGCCGCGGAGAGTCGAGTCGACACGCCGCACCGCGATCACCTGATGCGCCCAGAGCGAAAGCCCGTGCTCCCGGGGTCGATGCCCAGCCACCGCACCTGCCCGGGAAACTAGGATCGGTTCATGGCTGGATTTTGGGGCAGACGCAAACGCGAACAGGAAGAACTCGCCGCACAGGACGCCGATCTGGCTCGTCGCGCGGAGCAGGCCCTGGTCGGCGCGGACGAGCGGATCCGCACGACGTCGGATGAGCTGGCCTTCGCCGAGGCCGAGCTCGGCGAGTCGCTCACGGCAGATCTGCGCAAAGCGCTCTCGGCCGTGCGCACCCACCTGCGCGAGGCGTTCCAGCTCCACCAGCTGAACCACGACGAGATCCCCGATACCGTCGAGGAACTGCGCACCCGAAACGCGCGCATCCTGCAGCTGTGCGACTGGGCGCAGGACCTGCTCGATGAGAAGACCTCGGTCCTCGCGGAATCCGTCGCCAAGGTGCGCCGTGCGCCGGCGGTCGTCGCCCAGGTACGCGCAGATGCGGCAGCCCTCAGCGCCCGCATCCCGCAGACCAACGAGACGGTCGCGCGACTCTCCGCCCGGTACGCCGACTCCGCCATGCACCAGATCACGGCCAGTGCCGCCGAGGCCGAGCAGCTCATCAGCTTCGCGACGCACAGCGCGGACGTGTCGGAGCGCCGCAGGGCGGCCAAGCAGAACGAAGAGGCGAACGTCGCGCTCGAGACCGCGACCGAGGCGACTCGACGCGCGTCCGCACTGCTCGACGCGGTGGAAGACTTCGAGATCGAGGCCCTGCGCGCGGAGTCCACGCTCGCCGAGGTCGTGGCCGACTCCCGCGGTGACCTGATCGCGGCCCGCACCGCCCCCGCCGTGCCCGCCGTCGCCGAGGCGGTCGCCGCGCTCCAGGCCGCGCTGGCTGCGCTGACGCCTGCCGGCACGCCCAACGACCCGTTCGCCGAGCTCTCTCAGCTGCGCGACGCCAATTCCGCGCTCGACGAGGCGATCGCCAAGGCCCGACACCGCGCCGAGAACCCGCTCCCGAGCATCGCCCAGGTGCAGCACGCCATCGACGACGCGGACCGGCAGCTGGGCGTGGCCCGCGGCCTCATCTCCGGGCACCGTGGGTGGATCGGCGCCGACGCCCGCACCCGGCTCGCGGAGGCGGAGCGACTCCGGGTCGATCTGACCGATCTTCTTCCCGCGGAGGACACCCGCGAGGCGGCACTTCTTCAGGCACGCCGGGTTGCACACCTCGCATCCGAGGCGCTGCAGCTCGCCCAGCGCGACATCGACTCCTCGCGCCCGCAGGACCAGGACTGGGGCGGCGGGGGCGGGTGGGGCGGCGGCCCCCGACGCGGCGGAGGCGGTGGCGACCTCGCTTCCGGCATCCTCGGCGGCCTCGTGATCGGCAGCATCCTCGACGGCATCTTCGACTGACCGCGGCCGACGCGTGACGCCAGAGCGGCCCGACCCCTTCCGGGATCGGGCCGCTCTGGTGTTGGTTTCAGGAGGCCAGTGCCTCCGCCGGCGGAGCCTGAGTGCTCAGGGCGATCACGCCGTAGTCCCACCCCTTGCGTCGGTAGACGACGCTCGGGTGGTCGGTGCGGACGTCGACGAACAGGAAGAAGTCGTGTCCGACCAGTTCCATCCGGTCGACGGCCTCCTCCACGGTCATCCACTCGGCGTCGAAGCTCTTGGTGCGGATCACGACCGGAGAGTACGCCTCCTCCTCGCTCTGCTGCACGGGGACGCTCCCGGTGGCGACAGCGTGGAGCACGTCGACCGACGCCGGCTGCACGTCGATGCCCTCGAGCGCACCGCTCTCCTTCTCGAAGTGTGCGCCGCGGGGGTGCTGTCGACCGTCGACCCGCTTCTCCTTCGCGCGCCGGAGCTGCTCGGACATCTTGTCGACGGCGAGGTCGAGGGCGACGAACTTGTCCCCGTCGGTGGCCTCCGCGCGGACGACGGGGCCCTTCCCCACCAGCGTCAGCTCGACGGTCTCATCGGGGACTCGACCGTTGCGATACACACGATGGGTGACTTTCACATCCAGCCGTTGCGCTCGGGCGGCAAACGTCTGGATCTTGGCGATCTTCTCTTCGACAACGGTTCGGAAGCGATCGGTGATACCCACTCCGACGCCAACGATGCTTGTTTCCATTGCTGCCTCCTTGTCCCGGTCCTCCCGGCCAAGGGCGGACCGTGGTCGCCTTGTGTCCCCCCACCGTAGTCCGCCCGCCGACGGAAGTCACGGGCTCTTCTCCCTGTGTCGCCAGTGCGTTCCCGATGAGGTTCATCCGAATCCGGTTCGATGCGGCGTGGCGGCGAGCGCGACAGCCCCCATGACGCGGAAACCGGCCTGCGTGAGCGCGCGCGCCGCTTCGTCGATAGTCGCCCCGGTGGTCACGACGTCGTCGACGATCACCGCCTCGGCGCCGTCTCCGGCCCTGCGCGCACGCATGGCGTCGCGCACGTTCTCGGCACGGGCGCGGGCACCGAGGCCGCGCTGGTCGACGAGTCCGCCCGCGAGGGCGAGCACGCGCTGAGGTTCGAGGCCCGTCCGGCGGATCAGCAGGTCCGGAACCCGGTAGCCGCGACGCCGGAACGCGCGCCTCGAGGTGGGGACCGGGATGATCCAGGTCGCCGCGGTCGCCATCGGCACCAGTACCGGAGCAAGCGCCGCAGCCAACGGACCGGCGAGCATGGTCTCACCCTCTCCCTTGAGGCGACGGATGCACCGTGCGCTCACTCCTTCGAAAGACAGGGCTGCCCGATACGGCAGCCCCCGCGGAGTCACGCCGTCCTGCCTCCGCGGCGCCAGTTCCGCGCGGCAGCGTGTGCAGAGCAGGCTTCCCGGCTCGTCGCACCCTGCGCACGTGGCAGCGAGCAGGAGCGCCATCATCTCGGCGCCGATGAGCTTCAGATCACGTGTTGTCCGCACACAGCGATTGTTCCGTCGCGTCACCGTCCGAGCAGGCGACGCTCATCGAATCCGTGGGGACGCGAGACCGACCGACCGCGGTGCAGGGAAGATCACTCCCCCGCACGGGTCGCGAGCACGGCGACGCCCGAGGCGACCTCGCGCCACGCCGAACCCGCGTGCGCGAACAGCTCCCCGTTCGCCCCGAGGAGGCGAACACCGGGGATGGTTCTCGCGCCCGCGGCGGAGATCGAGTCGCTCGGCGCGGCCTCGGCCGTGCCGGGTCCGCCGACCGTCTGCGTCAGGACGCTCGGGCTCGTCGGATCGGACAGGACCACCAGCTTGTCGACACCCACCCAGGACAGCCCGATCGCCGGCGCGGCGAGCTGCGTCAGCTGCTTGATGTCGCCCAGCTCGATCGGAACGTTGGCGGCGTCACGGACCACGGCGGCCACGACCACCCAGGTCTGCTTGCCCACGGTCACGACAGCAGCGACTCTGGCACCGTCTGCGGCGACGCGAAGATCGGAGATCGCGGACGCCGTGGGCCAGGCGTTGCTGATCTGGTGCGGCGCTGCATCGCTTCCCGAGGCCTGGAGTGCGGAAGGATCCCCTCCCGGCACGGACCACGTGTAGCCGTAGGGATCGAGGGACGGCTCGATGAGACCGGGCCTCGCATCCAGCTCGCTGAGGCTGCGTTCACCGACCAGGTACACATGCTGATCGGCCAGCTTCACGGCGGCATGCGAATCGTCGCCGGCGACGTCGATCGAGACGATGGGCTGGGGGATTCCGGCGATCGCGGTGCTGATGCCCGCGATCGGCGAGATCTCGTCGCCGACGATGCGACCGAACGCGCCGTCCTGCAGCACCAGGGTGCCGACGCTCGAAGACGGTTCGACGACATCCACGACGCCGGCGTCGAGGGCGCGACCGTCGACGGTGAAACGCACCTGCGTCACGGCGATGCCCGCCGCCTTGAGCGTCGCCTGCAGCTGGGTGCGCATACGCGACAGCGTGATCTCGTCCAACCCGAGCGCCGGACGTGTGAGCGCGACCTCCGCCACCTGACCGACGATCGGGACCGCATCCTGCGCCAGCTGCACGTCGGTGGGGAACGCGGTCTGCACCGCAGGATCGAGCCACTCGCTGGGGGCTCCGCCGATCAGCATCTGCGTCACGGTCGTCGCGGGACTCTGCCTGCGCGGGAACCACCGCACATCCGGCACCAGCCGCGTCCAGCTGAGGTCGAAGTACTGCAGCTGGTACCCCTCGAACACGCTCGTGAACCGGGGCTCGTCGATCACGATCCCGTCCGGCGCCTGCGTGATCCGCCACTCGCCGTTTCCCATGCGCTGCACGGTGAACGGGACGGGCGAGGCCCCGAGTGCCTCCGCGTAGGCACCGGTCTCGTCGACGCTCGCGACCAGATCGAGGAGCACCTGCACCTCGGCGGTGTCCGCCGTGTCGACCTCCTCGCTCGGCACCGACGACGTGATGGTCCGGGAATCGGTTCCGACGTCGATCGACACTCCGACCGCAGGACGCCAGCTCCGCTGCAGCGGCGGCGCCAGGAACTCGCGCGCGGTGTCCCAGTTGTCCGAAGTCGTGATCCCGGCCTCCAGGAAGCCCTCCACGATCTCCTCCGGCCCCGCACCGGCGACCGGCCCGGAAGCGACCGGGAGGAAACTCACATCCTGCGGGGACTCGCCGAGCTTCAATCCGACGGCGACACCGCCACTGGTCGGCAGGCCGGCGCAGGCGGGAAGGAGAAGTGCGGCGAGCGCCAGCGCGACACCGCGCAGCAGGGTGGTCGAACGCGTGCGACTCATGATCGGTCCTCCTCGCCGAGCACCTCGGCCTGCAGGTCGGCCAGCGAGATGGGCTGCGTCGCGTCTCCGAGCTCTGCGAACGGCTCCTGGGGTTCGACCGGAATCGGACTCGGACCGTCCAGCTCGCCATCGTGACGGGGAATCGTGAGCACGAAGTTCGACCCGACGCCGAGCTCCGACCAGACGGCGAGCGTGCCGCCGTGAAGCGTGGCATCCCCCAACGCGATCGAGAGCCCGAGGCCCGTCCCGCCGATGGTGCGCTGACGCGAAGGGTCCGCACGCCAGAACCGGTCGAACACCCGCTCCGCGTCCGCCGGTTCCATGCCGAGTCCGAAGTCGCGCACGCCCGCCGCGACCGCGTGCTGATTGCTGTCGACGGTGATGACGACGGGGCGTCCCTCGCCGTGCTCGATCGCATTGCCGATCAGGTTGCGCAGCACGCGCCGCACCCGCCGCGGATCCAGGTCCACGGGCGAGTATCCCCCGGGTGCGACGAGACGGAGCTCCGTGCCACGGCCGTCGGCGAGCGGCTGCATCTGCTCGATGATGTCCTCTGCGAGGTGGGCGAGACTCGTCGCCTCCAGTTCGAGCTGCACGGAACCCGCGTCGTAGCGACTGATCTCGAGCAGATCGGACAGCAGCGTCTCGAACCGCTGCACCTGGGTGTGCAGGAGCTCGGCCGTGCGGGCGGTCGTCGGATCGAACTCCGCCCGTTGATCGTTGAGCATGTCCGCCGCGAGTCGGATGGTCGTCAGCGGTGTCCGCAGCTCGTGCGACACATCCGACACGAACCGCTGCTGCACCATGGACAGCTCGCCGAGCTCCTTGATCTGCGACTCGATGCTGTCGGCCATCGCGTTGAACGAGCGCCCGAGAACGGCGAGCTCGTCCTCGCCGTGCACCTCCAGCCGCACTTCGAGGTCTCCCGCCGCGAGCCGCGCGCTCGTCTCGGCCGCCTGCACGATCGGGGTCGACACCGTGCGCAGCACGATCCACGAGATCGCGGCGACGATGGCCACGAGACCTATGCCGGCGATCCACAGCGTGCGCTGCACGAACAGGAGGGTCTGATCAGCGTCGCCCAGGTCATAGGCGAAGTAGATCTCGAACGGACCGGCCTCGGGAACCTGGAGCTGCTGCCCCACGACGATGCCGGGCACCACGCCACCGTCTTCCACGGGGAGCGCGACGGACTGCCAGGCCTGTCGGTCATCGAGCTCGACGACACGGGCGCGAAGCTCCGGGCTCAGCAGATTCGCCGTCAGCCCACCGGCGGTGAACCCGTTGAGACGGACACCGTCCGAGGACGAATCGATCTTGAACCCGGCGAGCTGATCGGTGCTCGACGTGCGCGCCAACGTATCCCTGATGCCGTTCCAGAGCGTGGTGAGCGCTGCCGGGTCGTCCCCCACCTCGGCCACGTCCAGGATGCGCTGCGCCTGATCGACGGCGCGCTGCGCGTCTTCGAGCGCGACCGTCTTGCGGGAGAGGAACAGATCGTTCTGGATCGCGAGCGCCATCGTCACGCACGTGATGAGGATCGCGAGCGATGTCGCGACGAGGGTGATCGTGAGCGTGCGGAACCGCAGCGAACGGCGCCACAGCGAAGAGAGCATGGCAGGCCAGCCACGCCAGTCGCGCAGGACAGCGACCGTCGCAGTGGTCGCTGTCGTCGCGGCCATCGTGCTCCTAGCCCACGCTCCCGGCGCGGTAGCCCACGCCACGCACCGTCATGACGATCTTCGGGTTGTCCGGATCCAGCTCGACCTTCGCGCGCAGGCGCTGCACGTGCACGTTGACCAGGCGCGTGTCCGCCTTGTAGTGGTAGCCCCAGACCTGCTCGAGGAGCATCTCGCGCGAGAACACCTGCTGCGGCTTCGAGGCGAGTGCGACCAGCAGCTGGAACTCCAGAGGGGTGAGCGCGATCGGCGCCGTGCCCCGACGCACCTCATGCGCATCGACATCGACGGTCAGATCGCCCACCCGCAGCTGCTCGCTGGTGGCCTGCGGGGTCGGACGGAGCCTCGTCCGGATGCGCGCGACGAGCTCCTTCGGGTTGAACGGCTTGACCATGTAGTCGTCCGCACCGACTTCGAGCCCGCGGACCACATCGGCGGTGTCGCTGCGCGCGGTGAGCATGATGATCGGAACGCCGGACTCGGCGCGGATACGGGTGCAGATCTCGATGCCGTCCATGCCGGGGAGCATGAGATCGAGCAGCACGAGATCCGGCCGCTGCGTGCGCCATTCATCGACGGCCCGCGCACCGTCTGCGCAGAACACCGGCTCGAAGCCCTCCGTGCGCAGCACGATCCCGATCATCTCGGCGAGCGCGGTGTCGTCGTCGACCACGAGAATGCGTGAGGTCATAACAGTTACCTTATGGCACCGAGTCCCGCCGACCCCAGGTCTGCGCTCCACGTGCCGGATATGACACGATGGGAGCGCGCGAGGAGGGGAGTGCCCGTGAGTGGCCAGACATGGACGCCTGCACCGAAGAAGGGGATCATCCCTCTTCATCCGTTGACGTTCGGGATGCTGCTGGGCAAGGCCTTCGCCGCCCTCCGACACAACCCGAAGGTGTTGTTCGGCTTCGCCGTCGGCATCCAGTTCGTCGTCGTGATCATCACGGCGCTCCTGATGGGCCTCGTGTTCTTCACGACGTTCTCACGCGTGATGACGCTCTCGCCGTCATCGCCGGACTATGAGGCCGTGGTGGCCGGGACGTTCGCGATCAACCTGATCGCCGGGCTCGTCGTCGGACTCGCCTCCGTCGCCTTCACCGCGATGATGCAGGGCGTCGTCGCGGCCGAGGTCGGCTACGCCGCGGTCGGCGTGAAGGCGTCTTTGCGGATGCTGTGGCGGCGGATGGCCCCCGCGTTCTGGCGCCTCGTCGGCTTCTCCGCCCTCGCCCTCGTGGCGGTGTTCGTGCTGTTCGCGATCGTCGGGGTGATCCTCGTCGGCCTCGTCGCGGGCGGGGGCGGCAGCGGCGAGCTCATCGGCGTCGCCGTGCTCGTCGTGTTCCTGTTCGGCCTGGGCTGCATCCCGCTCGGACTCTGGCTCGTCACGAAGCTGCTCCTCGTCCCCTCGATCCTCGTCCTCGAGCACGCCCGTCTGCGCGACGCCATCGTGCGCTCCTGGCGCCTGACACGGGGGCGCTTCTGGGTGGCGCTGGGTGTGACCGTGCTGATCTACGTGATGATGTGGGTCGCCGCGCAGGTCGTGAGCGTCCCCTTCGCCCTCTTCAGCTCGCTGCTGTTCCCGGTGATCGCTCCCACCGGATCCGACGACCCGGCCGCGATCATCGGTTTCCTCGTGACGACGCTGGCCTCGCAGATCGTGCTGCTGGTCATCCAGGCGATCACCCTCGTCGTGCAGAGCACCGGCTCCGCTCTCATCTACCTCGACTGCCGCATGCGCTACGAAGGACTGGATCAGACACTCATCGCCTATGTGGAGCGTCGCGACCTCGGCTGGACGGACGAGCAGCAGGACGACCCGTTCCGCGTCGACCCCGCTCGCGCCGTCACATCCGCGCCCCCGCCCCGGCAGGTACCCGAGTACGTGATGGCGACGCAGGGCTACGCCTACCCGCAGTACGGTGCGCCGTCGCCCGCCGGGCAGCAGTATCCCCCGCAGCAGCCGTACCAGGGACAGGCATACCCGCAGGCCTATCCGGCGCAGCCGTATCCGCCCCAGCCGTACCCCGGGCAGGCATACCCCGCGCAGCCGTATCCCGCGCATGCCGCTCCCGTGCAGGGCGCCGCCTCTCCGCAACCGGCACCGTCGACGGCTCAGCCCACCGCGGCGTTCCCGCCGCCTCCGCCCCCAGCCACGACATCTCGGGCCGTGCCCCCGTCTGCTCCTGCTCCCGACGGCGGATGGTCTGCCCCCGGCGCCGATGACCCGGCATGATCCGACGGTTCGACGATCTGTTCGTCCCTGACGGGGACGAGGCCCGCCGCTGGGCCGAGGAGGAGCTCGCGAAGCCCCGATATGCCGAAGCGAAGCCGACGTGGTTCGACCTCCTGGCCCGTGACATCGCACGATTCCTCGGAGACCTCTTCTCGGCCCAGAACGGCGGAAACGTCGGCCCGATCGCCCTCATCGTCGTCAGCGCGATCATCGTGGCGGCACTCGTGGTGGCACTCATCGTCTGGGGACGGCCACGTCGCTCGCGCGCGATCCGGCGGGCCGGGGCCGGCCTGCTCGGGGCGACCGACGATCGCAGCGCCGCCCAGCTGCGGTCCGACGCCGACCGCGCGGCTCGCGACGGCGATTGGGACACGGCGACCGTGTTGCGGTACCGCGCCCTCGCGCGGAGCCTGCTGGAGCGCGACCTGATCGACCCCGCCCCCGGCGCCACTGCACAGTCGATCGCCCGCGAGGCGAGCACGGTGTTCCCGGACGAGGCGGCGTCGACGCGCCGTGCCGCGACCGCGTTCGACGACGTCCGCTACCTCGGTCATGCAGCGACGGAGGGCAGCTACCGGGAGCTCGCGGACACCGATGAGCGACTGCGGACGCGTCATCCCGAGGCGGTGCCGGCGTGACCCTGATCGACGAAGGGACTCCCCTCCCCTCCACGGCCGAGCGCCCCCCGAGCCGCCTCAAGCCCGTGATCGGCTGGCTGGTCGTCGTCGCGCTCGTCATCGGGCTCGCCTTCGTGGCCATGGCCGTCGCCGCGAACGCACCCGGCCAGTACCGCGCCCTGGATCCCGAGGCCCCGAACAGCGCCGGCACGCTCGCGCTCGCGGAGATCCTGCGAGACCAGGGCGTCGACGTCATGATCGAGCGGTCGCGGGACGAGGCACGCGCGGCGATCGACGATCGCACCACGCTCGTCATGCCGAATCCGGCCACGTTGACGGATGACGCGCTGGAGGCATTGATGGAGCCTGCCTCGCGTATCGTCTTCCTGTCCACGAGCACGCATCTGCTCGGCGTCCTCGGGATCGGCGCGAACGCCTCGATCCCGCTGTCGACGGTCGGTCCGGAATGCGCGGTCCCCGAGTTCGCCGACGTGGGAGAGATCCAGCCCGACCGGCTGTTCACCCCCGCGGACGGGGTCGAGGCGTGCTTCGGCAGCGCCGATGGTGCCGCCGTCCTCGTCGACGACGACCGGAACGGCGCGCACGTCTCGGTCGTCGAGGGAGCGCGGCTGTTCAGCAACGAGTACCTCGCCGAGAACGGCAACGCGGCCCTCGCGCTCGCTCTGCTCGGACAGACGGACCGCGTGGTCTGGTACGTGCCCTCGTTGGCCGACTCCGATATCGAAGCGCAGCCCGTGGACACCCTCGGCAGCCTCACTCCTCCGTGGGTCACGCCCGCGATCCTCCTGCTGCTGCTGGCGGGCATCGCGACCGCGATCTGGCGCGGCCAGCGCTTCGGTCCGCTCGTCGCCGAGACGCTCCCGGTGACCGTGCGCACCTCCGAGACCATGCACGGCCGAGCGCGCCTGACGGCGAAGGCCGCGGATGCTCCACACGCCGGGCTGGCGCTCCGCGAGAGCGCTCAACGTCGCCTCGCCCGCCGGCTCGGTCTCGCCGTGCATGCCGGGGCGGACGAGGTCGCCGACGCCGCCTCCGATCGCCTGCGCATCCCCCGCGGCACCCTGCAGACGCTGTTGTCCGGGCCGCTGCCCGCCGACGATGCCGCCCTGATCGACCTCGCCCGGCGCCTCGACGAGCTCGAGGTCGCCGTGGACGAGAGCGTCCGCACCGCGAAGGGCGATCGATGACCGCCCACACAGAACCGTCCACCATCCCAGAGAAGCCGAGGGAATCACGTGACCGTTGAGAACCATCCCACCGACGACGCGGCGCTTCGTCAGGCCATGCACCGCGTGCGCACCGAGGTCGACAAGGCGGTCGTCGGCCAGGCCGGCACCGTCACCGGACTCCTGGTGGCGCTGCTCGCGCGGGGGCATGTACTGCTGGAAGGCGTGCCCGGGGTCGCGAAGACCCTGGTGGTCCGCTCGTTCGCCCGAGCACTCGGCCTCGACACGAAGCGCGTGCAGTTCACACCGGACCTGATGCCCGGCGATGTCACCGGGTCGCTCGTGTACGACGCACGCACGGGCGAATTCGACTTCCGCGCGGGCCCGGTGTTCACGAACATCCTCCTCGCGGACGAGATCAACCGCACACCTCCGAAGACGCAGGCGGCACTGCTCGAGGCGATGGAGGAGCGCCAGGTCTCCGCCGACGGGGTGAGCCGTCCGCTCCCCGACCCCTTCCTCGTCGCTGCGACCCAGAACCCGATCGAGCACGAGGGCACGTATTCGCTGCCCGAGGCGCAGCTCGACCGCTTCCTCATGAAGCTCGTCGTCGGGATGCCCGAGCGCGATGCCGAAGTGTCAGTGCTGCGTCGCCACGCCGAGGGTTTCTCGCCGCGCGAGCTGACGGGCGTCGAGGCCGTGGTCACCGTGGACGAGATCCGCGCGGCCCAGCAGGCGGCGGCCGCGGTCAAGGTGACCGACGACGTGCTCGGGTACGTCGTCGACCTCGCGCGCGCGACCCGCCAATCCCCCTCGGTCGAACTCGGTGCGAGCCCGCGCGCCTCGACCGGTCTGCTCGCCGCGGCGAAGGCCTGGGCGTGGCTCAACGCGTCGACGGCGGTCACGCCCGACCACGTGCAGACGATGCTGGTGCCCGTGTGGCGTCACCGCCTCCAGCTCCGTCCGGACGCGCAGATGGAGGGCGTCTCGGCCGATGCCGTGCTCACCTCGGTCGTGCAGCAGACCAGGGTGCCGATCTAGGTGTTCGTCACCGGTCGCCTCGCCGTCGCCCTCGCCCTCGGCGTCATCCCGCTCGTGCTCGCCGGGCTCGCGGGCTATCCGGCGTACCCGGTGCTCGGCGCGTGGATCGGGCTGTGCCTGCTGCTGGTGGCTGTCGACATCGCTCTCGCCGCCAGTCCCCGCACGGTGACGGTGAGCCGCAGGGTGCCGACGCGAGCACGCCTGGGCGAGCAGGTGCCGGTGAGCGTCGCCGTGCACAACCACGGCGGCAGGACGTTGCGCGCCGTGCTCCGCGACGCGTGGCAGCCCACCGCGGGCGCCCCCGCGGAGCGGCGGGAACTCGAAGTCTCCCCCGGCGAGCGCGGCCGCGTGTCCATTCCACTCCTCCCCCGCCGTCGCGGGGAGCTGGTGAGCGAGTTCGTGATGATCCGCTCACGCGGCCCGCTCGGCATCGCCGGCAGACAGGCACGCCATTCCGTCCGTGGAGCGATCCGCGTGCTCCCCGCGTTCTCGTCCCGCAAGCACCTCCCGTCGCGCCTGGCTCGGCTGCGCGAGCTGGACGGAAACACCAGCATCCAGGTGCGCGGCCAGGGCACCGAATTCGATTCGCTCCGCGAGTACGTCCGCGGCGACGACGTGCGCTCGATCGACTGGCGCGCGACGGCGCGCGCCGGCACGACGATGCTGCGGACGTGGCGGCCGGAGCGCGACCGTCACGTGGTCATCATCATCGACACCGGACGCACGTCAGCGGCGCGGGTCGGCGACGGCACGCGCGTCGACGCCTCCCTCGAAGCAGCACTCCTGCTCGCCGCTCTCGCCTCGCGCGCCGGCGATCACGTGCACCTCCTGATGTACGACCGCGTGGTGCGTGGCCGCGTCACCGGAGTGGATGGTGCCGCGCTGCTGCCCGCGCTGACGGATGCCATGGCTCCGGTGCACGGGCGGCTGGTCGACACGGATTGGAGCGGGGCGTTCGCGGCCGTGCGCACGCTCACCACGCGGCCCTCGCTGATCGTCGCGCTGACCGCGCAGGACGCCGCCGAGTCCGCTCGCGGATTCCTCGGCGCCTTCCCGAACGCCTCCCGTGCGACCACCGTGCTGGTCGGTTCCGTCACCGACGACGGGATCACCGCACTCGCACGACGGCGCGGCTCGCGGGAAGAGGTGTACCTCGCGGCGGCGGCCGAGCGGACCCTGCGCGATGCGGAGACCGTCGCCGATGCGATCCGCCGCGCAGGTGGCGAGGCGATCGCCGCCGACCCGGAAGCGCTTCCCCCTCGCATCGCCGACCGCTACCTCGAGCTGAAGGCCGCCGGTCGGCTCTGAGCCCGCCCCGCGGGTCCGGTCAGCGAGCGATCACGCGCACGTCCGTCAGCCGGCGACGAGTCGCGGCGTGCCGGCCTCGTACTCCACGAGGTCACCGGTCTCGCCTTGGCGGCGTGCGCGCCCGCCGACCACGAGCATGTAGATCAGGAACACCGCCAGCGCGGCGGCGCCGATGCCGATCTTCACCGGCCAGGGCAACGCCCAGCCGGTCACGAAGCCCTCGACCAGTCCGGCGAGGAACAGCGCGAACACGAGCCCGATCGCGACCGTCGCCAAAGCTCTGCCCTCTTCCGCCAGCGCCTCGCCACGCGAGCGGTGCCCTGGCGCGACCCACGCCCAGAAGACGTGCAGGCCGGCGGCCGCAGCGACGAAGATGCACGTCATCTCGAGCATGCCGTGCGGGAGGATGTAGAGCACCATGACGTCGGCCTTGTCGTGCGCCGCCATGACGGCACCGGCCGTGCCGAGTCCCATCGCGTTCTGCACGAGCATGTAGACCGGCCAGATGCCGGTGACGCCGAACAGCACGCACTGCATGGCGATCCAGGCGTTGTTGGTCCACACCATGCCCATGAAGTCGGCGGCCGAGTTCTCGGTGTAGTACCCCGTGAAGCTCTCGTCCGCATACTGCTGGAGCGCGGCCGGTGAGCCGAGCGTCGCCACGAGCGCCGGGTCACTCGCGATCCAGGCGGCCGTGCCGACCGCTACGGCGATGAACGAGACCGCGATCACCAGAGTCGTCCAGCGCAGACGGTAGAGCGCAGCCGGGAGCTGCAGGCGGAAGAACCGCCCGATCTGGGTGAGGATGCTGTCGGAGGCGCCGGTGAGACGGAGCCGCGCACGGACCAGGATCGTGGACAGATACGCACCCTGCGGAGAGTCGCCGACAGAGGTCTTCAGATCGGCGAGGTCGGCCGATGCGGCACGGTAGCGGACGATCAGCTCGTCCACGCCGTCGCCGTCGAGCCGGGCGCGGCTGAGCTGGTCCAACCGCTCCCATTCGGCGCGGCGTGCATCAGTCAGCGCATCGGCATCCACCTGATTTACTGTACTCATGTCCGTCCCGATCGACGTCTCCGACGAGGTGCTCTCCGGAGAAGCCGTCGCGCTCGATGTGCAGCCGGTCGGCTTCCTGCTCCGGGCACTCGGCGCCGCGATCGACATGCTGCTCGGATACGCGGTCTTCCTCCTCTGGTTGTTCCTCTCGCTCTGGCTCACGGGTGCAGGCGTGCTCAACGACGCGACCAGCCGCATCCTCCTGGTCGCCTCGCTCGTGGTCAGCTTCGTCGTGCTGCCGATCGCCGTGGAGGTCGCGCTGAAGGGGCGCAGTCTCGGCAAGCTCGCCGTCGGAGGGCGGATCGTGCGCGTGGACGGCGGTGCGACCGGGTTCCGACATGCATTCATCCGCGCGCTCTTGGGTGTGCTCGAGATCTACATGACCTTCGGCGGACTCGCCGTGCTCGTCGGCGCGTTCAACGCACGGTCGCAGCGGCTCGGAGACCTGGTCGCGGGCACCTACAGTCAGCGTGTGCGCACCCCTGCGCTCGTGTCGCATGAGCCGATGCTCCCTCCGGCGCTCGCGGGGTGGGCGCAGATCGCCGATGTGGCGCGCCTGCCCGACCGACTCGCGCGCCGCATCGCGCAGTTCCTGCAGACCGCGCCGCTGATGGTGCCGGCCGCACGGGCGCGCGTCGCCCACGACCTGCTGACGGAGGCTTCGCCGTTCGTCTCCCCGCTGCCTCCAGTGCCCGCGGAGCAGGTGCTGGTCGGCATCTCGGTGCTCCGCCGGGAGCGCGAGCGCCGGGCGCTGGAGAGCGCCGACCGTCGGGCCGAACGACTCACCGGTCGGCGACTCGGTCTCTGACTCGGCCCCGACGGGCGCGCGGGTCAGTAGCGGTAGTGGTCGAGCTTGTACGGCCCGTCGACCGGAACGCCGATGTAACTCGCCTGCGCGTCGCTGAGCGTCGTGAGCTGCACGCCCAATGCGTCGAGGTGGAGACGCGCGACTTTCTCGTCCAGCACTTTGGGGAGCACGTGCACCCCCGTCGGGTATGCCTCGATGTTCGTGAACAGTTCGAGCTGCGCTAGCACCTGATTGGTGAACGACGCGCTCATCACGAACGAAGGGTGACCCGTGGCGTTGCCGAGGTTCATCAGGCGCCCCTCGCTGAGCACCAGGACGCTGCGTCCGCTCGGCAGCCGCCACTCGTGCACCTGGGGCTTGATCTCGACCTTCTCCGCACCGTCCAGTGCCTCGAGGCCGGCCATGTCGATCTCGTTGTCGAAGTGGCCCACGTTCGCGACGATCGCGAGGTGCTTCAGTGCCAGCAGGTGCTCGGTCGTGACCACATCGCGATTGCCCGTTCCGGTCACGACGATGTCGACCTCGCCCGCGACGTCGAGCAGGCGCGCCACCTGGAACCCGTCCATCGCGGCCTGCAGCGCGCAGATCGGGTCGACCTCGCTCACGATCACCCGCGCGCCCTGACCACGCAGCGCCTCCGCCGCCCCCTTGCCGACATCGCCGTAGCCGCAGACGAAGGCGACCTTGCCGCCGATCAGCACGTCGGTGGCGCGGTTGAGGCCGTCGGGAAGCGAGTGGCGGATGCCGTACTTGTTGTCGAACTTGCTCTTGGTGACGGAGTCGTTCACGTTGATCGCGGGGAAGAGCAGTTCTCCCGCGGCGGCGAGCTCGTAGAGGCGATGCACGCCCGTCGTGGTCTCCTCTGTGACGCCGATCAGACCCGCGGCGACCTTCGTCCAGCGATCGGGCGCTGCGGCGAGTGAGGAACGCAGCAGCTTGAGGATGATCGTGTACTCGTGCGCATCCTCCGCGGTCGCGGCGGGGACGGCCCCGGCCCTCTCGAACTCCACCCCCTTGTGCACGAGCAGCGTCGCATCGCCGCCGTCGTCGAGGATGAGGTTCGGCCCGTCGAAACCCGACGACGACCAGTCGAAGATGCGGTCGGTGCACGCCCAGTACTCGTCGAGCGTCTCGCCCTTCCACGCGAACACGGGGACACCTGCGGGGGCATCGACCGTGCCGGTGGGGCCAACGACGACCGCAGCGGCGGCCTCGTCTTGCGTGGAGAAGATGTTGCAGCTGGCCCACCGCACCTGTGCGCCGAGCGCGACGAGCGTCTCGATCAGCACCGCGGTCTGCACGGTCATGTGCAGCGAACCCGCGATCCTCGCACCCCTGAGCGGCTGAGCGGGGCCGAACTCCGCCCGCAGCGCCATGAGCCCCGGCATCTCGTTCTCCGCGAGCCGCAGCTGGTGACGGCCGGCTTCGGCGAGAGACAGGTCGGCGACGCGGTACTCGAGCTCAGACATGCCCACATTGTTCCACCCTGTCGCGGCCTGTGGGCATGTCAGAAGCGGATCGCGTCGATCACCTTCACCCGCAGCGCGACGAGAGCCGGGATGAAGCCGGACACGGCCCCGACGATCACCGAGGCGACGAGTCCGACGAGTGCGGCCCGCATCGGGAACGGCGGGATGTCCTGGATCCCGTAGAACAACGAGGTGACGACCCACTCGGACCGCAGCACGGCCACGACGATCGCGATGCCGATGACGCCCGCGACGGTGGTGGCGACCAGACTCTCCAGGAACACGGAGAAGAACACCCGACCGGAACTCGCACCGAACGCGCGTCGGACGCCGATCTCGCGGACCCGCTGGCGCATCGCGACGAGCTGGATGTTGATCAGACTGAGCGCGCCGAGAGCGAGGATCATCGCAGCGATACCGCCCGTGATCATCTCGAACGTGGCCTGCGCGTCCAGCGCCCCCGGCTGCGCGGCCCAGTCCGAGCGACTCACCGACACCGTCTGCCCCTCCGGCAGCCCGGCGCGCAGGTCCATCGCCAGCACCGGAGCGATCTGGTCGACCTGCCCGGTGCCCATCCAGATCTCGTACTGCGTCCAGGCGTCCTGCGGCAGGGCATCGACGCGAGAACGGTAGGCGTCGTAGAGCAGGTCGACGCGCAGTTCCTCGTCGCCCATCCCCTGTCGCGGCGTGATGCCGATCACCTGGTAGGTGCCCCCGGCGGGACCGCTGAGCGTGAGCGTCGGATGCTGCTGCAGGGGCACACGACCGGTGCGCTCCCAGAGCGCTTCACTAATCACCGCCGGTGGCGCCATCGCCTCCCCGTCGGTATCCACGAACCAACGTCCCTCGAGCAGCTGCGCGCGGTGGATCTCCGCGTAGGCGGGGTCCATCAGTCGTGCCGACAGCGGCGTGATCCCCTCCGGGAGCTGCACGTCCAGCATCAGCCCCTGGGCGATGCGCGCCGTGTGGCTGAAGCCGAAGCGCTCCGACACGCGGCCGAACCGTTCGTCGAACTCGTCGGCGTCGACCGGCGTGCCGTCGTCGCTGCTGACGGACACGACGACAGTGGCTGCACGTCCACCCCAGCGGTCGGACTGCTCGGCCTGGTACTGACGCTGATACTCGGAGATCGCGACCACCGCGGTCAGCGCACCGACCGAGACGGCGATGCCGATCAGGCTGAGCAGCACACGCAGCTTGTGCACCCGGATCTCCGCCCACGCGTCGGAGAGCGCGCCGAGGAACCCCGTCACGGGATGACCTCCGTCGGTGTGGGACCTGCGGGTGACGATGGGACAAGCGACGACGGGACCGAGGCCGCGAGGGTCGACGCCTCGAACGCGCGGCTGAGGTCCGCGGCCTCGAGGCGTCCGGCATCCAGGCGGTAGTGTCGGCGCGCGCGAGCCGCGACGTGCAGGTCGTGCGTGATCGTGACCAGGGCGGCCTCCGTCTCGGTCGCCACTTCGTCGAGGAGCGACATGACGGAGGCCCCCGTGTCGATGTCGAGGGCACCGGTCGGCTCGTCCGCGAGGATCAGCACGGGCTTGCGCACGAGGGCGCGGGCGATCGCCACCCGCTGCTGCTCGCCGCCCGAGAGCTTGTCGGCGATCTGGTCCACGCGGTGACCGAGGCCGACGCGCTCCAGCATGTCCGCCGCGATCTGACGACGGTTCCAGAACATCCGGCCCCTGGCGTGACCGAGCGGCATCATCACGTTGTCGATCGCCGTGCGACCGGGCAGGAGGTTGAACTGCTGGAAGACGAAGCCGACGTTGTCGCCCCGCAGCCGGTCCAGCCGCCCGGACCGCATCCGCCGCACCTCGCGCCCTTCGAACGAGACCGTTCCCGATGTCGGTGCGTCCAGCATCCCGAGGATGTTGAGCAGAGTCGACTTGCCCGACCCGGATCGGCCGACGATCGAGACATGATCACCGGCTCCCACCTCGAGGGTGATGCCGCGGAGGATCTCGAGCCGGGAGTCGTCGGCCAGGAGGACGCTCTTGGAGACATCCTCGAGAGCGACGAGGCTCACCAGCTCATCCCGCTGTCACACTGCTCCACGCCCGGCGACACCTCGTAGCAGAACTCCTCGACGGGGGCGACGAATCCGGGGACGAATTGACGGATGCTCTCGCCCTCGGCGAGACCGTCGACGACCTCGACCATCACACCGTCGTTGACGCCGAGCGTCACGGCGCGCTCCTCCGGGTCGGAGCCGTCACCGGCGTCGACCCACACGTTGCCGGTACCCGCGCCGCCCTTGACGGCGGTGACCGGGATCACGAGCGCGTCGTCGACCTGACCGAGGGCGAGGTCCATGGTGGCGGGGAGTCCGGCGAACACGGTCTGGTCGGCCGGGATCGCGCAGCGCACGCTCGCCGTGCCTTCGGTGCTGACCTGCACGCCCACGCCGGTGCAGGCGAACGGCGCCGGCCCCCCGGAGATGGTCACGGTCGCCTCGGTCGGCGCGTTCACCAGCCGATAGAGCTGCACCGGATCGACTGTGGCGAGCAGGTGATACCGCGCGGGCGTCAACTTGTAGGTCTCGGTGCCGACGGTGGTCGGCTGCCCCTTGACGAGGGCGAGCTCGGACACGTCGCCGGCTTCGGGCGCCACGACGTCGATGTCCTTGCGCGGCTCCTCCTGGCGCACCGTGAACAGCTTCTGTCCCGCGGCCACGGCCGCCCCCTCGCCCACGTGCACGGCGATGACGGTGCCGTTGAGTTCGCTGCGCACGGCGTAGCTGTCGTCACGCGCGACGTTCCCGCTCAGCGACAGTGCGTTCACGATCGATCCGCGCTCCACCGCGACCACCGGATCGGTGACCCCGGCCTCCGGCATCACCATGCTCTCCGCACGGTCGGGGAAGAAGGCGATCTTCACGAGCGCAGCGGCGCACGCACCGAAGATCAGGACGAGAAGCAGGGGGAAGATCCAGCGACGCCAGACGATCACGAGTGCCTTTCCGGCCGCGCCGCCCTGGCACGCCTGCGGTCAGCGTATACAGACACCGAGATATCGACACGCGAGAGGCACCGCGTGTCGAGCAAAGCCGATCAGGCGCGCAGAGCCTCGTGGCGGACGACGAGCCAGCCCGCAGGAACCGAGAGTCGATCCGCATGCGGTGAGCACAGATCGTGTGCCTGGGGGTCGTTGGCCGCACCGAGCGGACCGAGGGCAGCCATCTGGTCGCCGTAGTCGTAGGTGAGCGTGGCGACGGCTTCTCGCGCGCAGCCGACCTTCGAGCAGAGTCTTCCGTCCATCCCCGCCAGCGTACGACCGGCGATGGCCGGCGGCTCGGATGCCGCGCCGCAGACACGGGCACCGCCTAGACTTTCGTCATGCCTCGTCGCCGTGCCGCTCATGCCTCCGCCGCTCCTCGGCGCGGGGCCCGGCACGGACGACACGGTCGGCTCGGTCGCAGCGAGGTCGTGCGCCCGCCGCTCGCCCCCCTCGACGGGCGACTCGACAGATTCGACCTGACCGTGGGCACCGCGGTGGAGTTCCTCCGCGGCACCTGGCCGGAGCTGCAGGACGTGAGGTTCGAGATCGGTGCGATCCCGGGCTTCGACGCGACCGACGACGTTCCGCGCTGGTACCTGGACCGGGAGAACCAGCGCATCGTGCTGTTCCGCCTCCCGATCGAGCGCCTCCTGCCCCCGGGCCACGACGACGCCGCGCACCGGAAGATGGCGATCGAGAGCGCGGTCTTCCGAGCCGCCGCCGAATACGTGGGCCGCGAGCCCTGGGACCTCGGGCACGACCACTGAACCGAGCGACCTGCTCGCCGCCCGTCAGGGATAGACCGTGATGGCCTTCTCCGTTGCGGCACTGGCCTGCACCGGCATCACGGCGAGCGCTCCGGGTGAGGTCATCGTCACCGCCGCGTGCACGGGAGCCGTCGTGCTCAACCGATAGGTCGCCCTGGCCTCGACCGCGATGCTGCGGGTCTCCCCCGCCGCGATCACGAGCTCCTGCGGCTGTCGCCCGTCGACCGCTTCGATGGTCACGGTCGCCTCCGCGTTCGAGGTGTTCGCCACCTGCAACCGTGCATCCGGTCCCGCCGGTACGGCGAACAACGCCTCGGTGGCGATCTCCGGCGCGGGCGTCACCCACGCGAAGTCGGAGTCGAGTCCGAAACCGTCCTGCTGTCGCGCTGCGGCGACGACCGGGGCGTCCGCCTCGACCTCGACCGTGTACTGGCCGGGGGCCAGGCCGGTCAGCGACACCTGAGTGGGCAGCGCGGCGGTGAGCGGAACCGTGAACTCGTCGGCGGTCGCGGTCTCGCCTTCCGCGTACACGCGCACCTTGGCGGTGGCGTCGGCTCCCGGTGAGAGCAGTCGCAGCACGGTCATCTCGGCATCGCCACCGGAGGGGGCGAACGCCTGCACCCCGGTGAGGACGGAGTTCTGCTGCGGACCCGCGATGCTGTCCTGCAGGTCGATGCCCGCGGGATCGAGCACCCGCACGAGAGAGGACTGGAGCGATGCGCGGACCGGCGCGCCGACCGCATTCACCTTGACGACAGGGGCGTCATGACCGCTGGCGACCGACGTGAGAGGGAGCGCGATCTGGGTCTGGCTCGGGACGACGACGGTTCGCGTGCTCCGGGTGGTGCCGTAGACCGACAGCGTCACGGTCGACGGCACGTGCGCGGCGTTGGTGAGGATCACCAGATCCTCGGTTCCGGTGTCGATGCTGCCGCCGACGAGCCAGGACTCCAGGCGAGGCGCACCACAGGGAAGCGCCGCGAAGCCCGCGAGGTCATCCGCGGCGACCGTGACGGACTCCGCTCCGGCGATCAGCGGGGCCGAGCGTCCGTCGACCGCGCCGGTGAGCACCGGCACCTGACCGGCACCCTCGAGGTCCGGTGCCGCCAGTCCCTGCGAGGAGGGGTCTCCGGATACTCCCCCGATGGTCCGGTTCGGCGAAGCCGCCGACTGCATGTCGAGCGGGGCGGACGAGTCGCGTCCGAGCGCACGCAGGTCACCGTTGCAGACGAGGATGCTGTCGCCGGGAAGGGGGGTGACCTCCACCTGCGCGGGCTCGTGTGCGATGACCGGCCAGGGCGCATGCACGGCGGTCACGACGCCGAGCACGCAGGCGGCCGCGACAGCGACGCCGGTGACGACGCGGGCGCTGGTCGCCACGACGCGGAACGTGCGTGTGCCACTCATCGGTTCTCCTCCGCGGTCGGCCGCGCGAAACGGTCTTCGTCGGTCCCCGGGGACTCCTCGTCTGACGACTCCGCGATCGGCGCCAGCGGCTCGTCCGTCAGCGCCGCCTGATCCTGGGGTTCTTCGATCGTGCCGACAGGTTGGTCGGCGAGCGGCTCGCGGTCTTCGGCGTGCCGCGGGAGGACGAGCGGCTCCTCGGGCACCCGGCCGACGATGCGCGACTGCGCGCGTGCAGCCCGACGAGAAGCGCGTGTGGGGATCGACAGCAGGAGCGCGGCGAGCACGGCGAGCAGCTGCAGCGTGACCACGAGGCGAGCGGTCCCCTGTTGGGCCGGGGTGAGCGTCGGGGGTTCCGCCGCGGCGGTCTCCAAGCGCCAGAGAACGCCGCGGTCGGTGTCTCCGGCGTGCGTCAGGCCCGCGCGCTGGTCGATCGAGGTGATCGCCTCGGTGCGGAGCGTGCGTGCCCGGTCGCCCTCTCCCCCGGCGACCTGCGCGACCAGCACGTAGCCGATGCCTTCGGCGGCGAGCTCACCCGGCGCGTCGAAGTCGCGCGAGGAGAGCAGATCGACGGCGAGCCCGGTGATGTCGGCTCCCTGCGGCTCGACGGCCGTCGAGATCATGGTCGATTGCGATCCGAGCGTCTCGCTGGCGCCCCACGCCACCTCCACCGCGAGCCCGCCGTCGTTCTGAGGGGTGAGCACGAGGGTCGCGACGGGGCGGTCGCCTGCGGCCTGAGCGGCGACGTACGCGGGAAGGGTGGAGACGGGGCCGTCCGTGAGCACGGAGCGTCCGCCGTGGAGCGCCGTGAGTGCCGGAACCGCGCAGACGGCCAGAGCCACTGCGGCGACCGTCGCCGCGACGGCACGCATGCGCGGGAGCGTGATGGCCGTGTCGAGGGTGACCAGCGCCGCACCGACGAGACCGATCCACGCCAGGCTGAGTCCGGCGCCCGGCCAGATCGCGACCGGCGTTCCCTGCGTGAAGCTGACCGAGATGCCGACAGCGAGGAAGGCGGTCGCGAAACCCGAGAGCGCGACCACGAGCAGCGTGATGCCGGCCCGCCATCGCGGGGCCACCGCAGCGCCCAGGGCGAGCAGGGCGATCGGAGCGCACAGGAGCCCCACCCACGGCGCGATGCCCACCGGCACGAACGCGAGCCAGCCGGCGAGATCGGCGGTGGGGAAACCCGTCGCGAGCGCCAGTCTTCCCGACGCGTCCGCCGCGGCTTGCGGCCCGGCCCAGATCATCCCGGGATCGCCCAGGAGCGCCAAGGGCGTGCCGTGCGTGAGCTGCCAGTACACGAGCGGCGCGAACAGGGCGATCGTCGGCACCGGCAGCCACAGCAGGCGGCCGGCCCCGCGGAACTGCGCGGTACCGAGCACGATGCCGAGCGCGATCACCCAGAGCAGCGCAAGCGCGGGTGCGAGCGAAGGAGCGCAGGCCGCCACCGCGGCGAGCAGCAGCGACGCGCTTCCGGCGGCCCCCCACGACCGGTGCGCGACGACCGCGCTGTGGAAGAGCCAGGGCAGCAGCAGGTGCACCAGTACGGCGGCCGGACGCCCCTCGACGAGAGCCGTGAGGAAAGTCGGCGCGAGCGCCCAGACGACTCCGGCGAAGATCCGCAGTCCGTTCCGATCGGTCACGCGCGTCGCGGCGAACCATCCGCCCAGAACCGCGAGCGGGAGGGCCAGCAGCCACAGGAGCACCATCGCGAACGACGGCCCCGCGGGCCACAGCGAGCCGAGCACGGCGACAACGGCGGCGAACGGATCGGCCGGGCCGACGAGTTCGACGGCGACGCCGCGGATTCCCCAGGCCGCGTCGCTCCAGAGAGCCGCGACCGTCTGCCGGAGCGGGAGCAGCGCTCCCCCGCCCAGTGCCGGCCACGCCAACAGCGATGTGAACGAGGCGATGCTCACGACCAGAGCTCCGAGGACGGCCCACGCGCCTCCTCCCGAGAAGAAGTGCAGCTCGCTGACCGCGCCGCCCTCGCTGCCGTGTCCGTCGTCCAACCGCTGTCGCAGGTCGGATGCGGTGACGCGCAGCGGCGCGATGCTCGCCCAGCTGGAGTTGCGGAAGGCGCGGATGCGGGCGCGGGATCGCGCGATTGCGCCGAAGCGGAACATCTCGGCGAGGGCAGCACCCCATTCGGGGAGCACGGCCTCCGGGCGTTTGCCGATGAGGTGCGTCACCGAACGCCAGAGGGCGAGTGGAAGGAGCGTGAGCCAGTGCAGCGGGACGACGCCCGCGGGCGCGTATGCCATCCGCCGGTGCAGCTGCGCGAGGCGAGTGACGTAGGCGCGCCGTGACCTCCCGGTCGGCAGCGCTGCGGGGCCACCGGGCGCCGCGGAGATGCGCGCGCTCGGGGCGAGCACGACGCGGCCACCGCCCAGACGAGCGCGCACGCCGAGGTCGAGGCCTTCGTCGGCGCCGGCGAGCGCCGGGTCCGGCCGCAGGTGCTCGCGGACCTCGCCGCGGATGAGGATGCCGCGCACATCGGAACCGAGTGCATCGTCGTTGCGATCGTGCTGCCCCTGGTCGAGTTCGCCTGCGGCGAGTTCGACCGAACGCCCGAGCTTGGTCATGCTGACGCCGAGGGAGACGATCTCGCGGTCGTTGTCGGTGGCGACGAGCTTCGGGGCGATGATCGCCGCGGAGGGTGAGCGCTCCAGGGTGCCCCGCAGACGCTCCAGGGCACGCGGGTGCGGGGCCGTGTCCTGGGCGAGCAGCCAGATCGCGGTGCCGTCGAGCACACGCGGGCGGGCGAGCTCGACCGCTTCGGCGAACGACGTCGTGCCGCGCGCTTCGATGATTCCCTCGACGGACTGCGCGACGGTCTCGCTCTCACGGACCGATGACGCATCGCCGCACATCACGAGCGTCACCGCCGCGGGGGGCGCGGTCTGCGCGCGGATCGCGTCGAGAGTGCGGAGGAGCTGCGCGCGGGAAGACGATCCGGGGCGCGCGACGATGATGGCGTGAACTCGGGCTGGCATGACGTCGTCAGCCTATGCGCGCGATGGTCCGCGCTGGAGCAGTGGGCGCGGCGCGCCCGCGAAGCCGTACGGCTCGGTGCGCTCAGCTCGCGCGGCGCTTGAGCTTGCGGCGCTCGCGCTCGGAGAGTCCGCCCCAGATGCCGAAGCGCTCATCGTTGTTGAGCGCGTACTCGAGGCATTCCCCGCGGACGTCGCAGGACGTGCAGATGCGCTTGGCGTCCCGCGTGGACCCGCCCTTCTCGGGGAAGAAGGCTTCCGGGTCCGTCTGAGAGCAGAGCGCGTCGCTCTGCCAGGAGAGAGCACTGTCGTCCTCGGTGTCGGGTCGCCGGACTCCGGGAACGCCGAGGTTGACCGGGTCGACGAACCAGTTCTCTGGCACATCGGAACGGTATCCCGTCATCTCGCCCTCCAAACCCTTCAAATCCGCCCCCCTGGCGGGCCGTGCTCATGACTAATTACACCCGTGTCATTCGCTCCGGTCAAGTCGCGGATCGTAAACCCTCAAGCGACTCTTTAAGGTTCTTGGAGACGTCTCGGCGTGTCGCGAGGCGTATCGACAGACCGCAGGTCAGCGACCGGGACCGGCGAGGAATGCCTCTCCGGAACCCGAGATCGTGAGGGCCGTCTCGTCGGCATCGGCGAAAGCGACCGTTCCCACCGCGAGGGCGACCTCCTCGCCTGCGGTCGAGGTGACGGTCACACCCCCAGCGGTCGCCAGCACCATCGTCGGCCCGGAGAGTTCCCGTGTGACGGGCGCGCCGCCGACCGTGATCCGTTCCAGGGCGAAGTCCGGTACCGGTACCGGGTAGTGCGTGATCGCGCCGTCGCTCGCGGGACGCAGGATCGGCACCTCTCCCGGCGCGGTGTCCAGGATCGCGAGCAGTTCAGGCACGTCGATGCGCTTGGGGGTGAGGCCGCCGCGCAGCACGTTGTCGCTCGCCGCCATGATCTCCACCCCCAGTCCTGCGAGGTACGCGTGGAGCAGCCCGGCGCGCAGGAACACGCCCTCTCCGCGCCGCAGCACAACGTGGTTCATCAGCAGCGCGACCACGACACCAGGGTCGCCCGGGTTGTTCTCCGCGACGCCGGTGATGGCTCGCAGCGTCGCTCCCCATTCGCCCGTGTCGGGGCGTGCCGCTGCCGCTGTCACCGCGGCGATGACGTCGTCGACCTCGGCCTGCGCCTGCCCTCCGAGCAGCCAGCCGATCACGTCTCGCAGCGCGTCGCCGTCCGCACCCAGTCGCGCCCTCAGCTGCACCACGCCGTCCGTGTCCTCCACGGTCTCGAGCAGCGAGAGCGTGTCGGCGACCGGCCGCAGTCCGCTCAGCGACTCGAAGCGATCGCTGAGGGCGACGATCAGCTCAGGCTTGTGGTTGTCATCGCGGTAGTTGCGCTGCGGGTCGTCGGCGGCGAGTCCACTCTCGCGGGCCCAGCCTGCCTGCGCCTGCGCGATCGTCGGATGCACCTGGATCGAGAGCGGCCGACCCGCGGCGAGCAGTTTGAGCAGGTAAGGGAGCGTGCCGCCGGTGACCTGGTCGAGAGTGCCCCCGCCTGCGACGTCGGCGGGGTCGCCGGGGTGGTCGCCGAACCAGACCTCGGCCTCCGGCGCGCCGGACGGCGAGCGCCCCTCGAGGCCGGCGAGGAGGGAGTCCGATCCCCAGGCGTAGTCGCGGGGCGTGTTGGTGAGGGTGAGCAGCATGCCCCCAGCGTAGAGCCGGGCTCGGCCATTCAGCGACGCGCGACGCACGGCGCGGTAGCCTGAACGCGATGGCCCAGTACACGAAGCATCCGGTCGCCGCTCCGCCCACCGCGCCGGAGCGCGAATCGACGGGGCATCTGATGCTGCGCGGGTACGTCATCCTCGTGCTGTTCGTCACCTTCGCCCACACGGCCGTGTACAACCTCCTGGGGCAGGACGGTGCCGCGATCACACTGGCCGTGTTCACGCTCGCGACGCTCGGCATGGGCATCCCGATGCTCGCCCGCAACCGCCCGCAGCCCTTCCGCTGGCGGCGCCTGCCCTGGACCGCGCTCGGCTACACGACCCTCGCGCTCGTCTCTGTGGCGTGGTCGCAGTGGCGCGGGCCGACGCTCATCACCTGGGTGCTGCTCGCGGCCGTCACGGTGAACGGCCTCTTCATCGCCCATGTGCTGACCTGGAACGAGATCGTCCGGGCGCTGTCGTCGGCCTTCAAATGGATCCTCGGTCTCTCGCTGGCGCTCGAACTGTGGGTCTCGCTCGTGCTGCACGGCCCGCTGCTGCCGAACTTCGTCACGCTGCCCGACGGGAAGATCGACCCGCAGTGGTACTGGGTGCGCGACAACCTGTTCGACGGGGGCCGCATCCAGGGCATCGTCGGCAACGCGAACCTCCTGGCGATCATCTCGCTGTTCGCGCTCATCACGTTCGGCGTGCTGTTCGCCGCGCGCTCGCGCTGGCGCACGACCCTCGCACTGTGGATGCTGCTCGCCGCATACTTCCTGCTGCGCACCGCGTCGGCCACCGCGTTCGTGTGCGCCGCCGCCGTCGCCGTCGTGCTGGTCGTCGCCCTGCTGATGCGACGTGCCCGCACCCCCGGCACCCGCACCCGCATCTACGTGATCGCGATCGGCGGCACCGCGGTCGTCGCTCTCGCCGTGTGGCTGCTCCGCGCCCCGCTGCTCGCACTTCTCGGCCGCACCTCCGACCTCACCGGCCGTTCGGACAAGATCTGGAGCAAGGTGCTGGAGCGAGCCGGTGAGCACCCGATCTTCGGCAACGGGTTCTCCAGTCCGTGGATCCCCACGGATCCGGCGTTCGACCACTGGATCGTCGACCACGGCATCACCGTCTTCCACGCCCACAACATGTGGCTGGACGTGCTGCTGCAGCTCGGCGTCGTCGGCGTGATCCTGATGGCGGTCGCGTACGGCACGCTGTTGTGGCGCTCGTGGTTCTTCGCCGTGGACCGGCCACGGTGGGATCTCGACGCCGCACGCCCGTACTCGCCGTTGACTCTGCTGCCCAGCCTGTTCACGATCGTCCTGCTCGTGCAGGGCTTCTCGGAATCGACGCCCATCATGCTGTGGGGCTGGATGCTCGTGGTGCTGCTGTCGTTCAAGCTCAAGTCCGTACCGCTGGTCGGCGTCGGTGAACGCGACCTTCTTTTCGAACGCGGCGCGCGCCAGCGGCGGGTGCCGTGACCTCGCCTCGCCTCCCGGCACGGCTGCTCGGTTCCGTCGAGCTGGCGCGCGCCTTCACGATCACCGCCCTCACCGCCGTCTTCGGCTCGTTCGCGATCGAGCGGATGACCTCGACCGTCACGCTCGCCACCATCATCGCGGTGCTGTGCCTGCTGGGCGCAGCGATCCTGTGGGTGCGCCGCGACGAGCTCTCCCTGCTGCGCATCGCCCCCTCCACCGTGCTGGCGTTCCTCGCCTGGGCGCTGGCCAGCGTGTTCTGGACCACGGATCGCTCAGACACCCTGTTCGGCTGGATGGCGCTGTTCGGGTACGCGTTCCTGGCGATCACGATCGGCCACATCCGTGACACGCTGCAGACCGTGCGGGCGATCGGGGACACGCTGCGCGCGCTCCTCGCCGTGTCACTCGGGGTGGAGATCCTCTCCGGCATCCTGCTGGACATCCCGTTCACGTTCCTCGGCATTCAGGGTGACCTCGCCGTCGGCGGTCCGATCCAAGGGCTGTTCGGAAGCCGCAACATGCTCGGTTTCGTCGCGGTGATCGCGCTCATCACGTTCGTGATCGAGTGGCGCACCGCGTCGGTGCACACCCCGCTCGCCGTGGTCTCGATCGGCCTGGCGACAGCCATGTCGTTCCTGTCCGCGTCGCCGACGGTGATCGTCCTCGCCGCCGCCGTCGGCATCGTGACGATCGCGCTCACGATCGTGCGACATACGGAGCCCGAGCGGCGGAATCTCGTGCAATGGCTCCTCGGGATCGTGGTGGCGCTGGCACTCACGGCGGCGTTTGCGCTGCGCCATCAGATCATCGCGTTGCTCGACGCCGGGTCGGACTTCTCGATCCGCGGCTCGCTGTGGAACACGATCCTCGATTTCGTCGCTCTGAAGCCGGTGCAGGGCTGGGGGTGGTTCGGTGGCTGGGCACGCGGCGAGTACCCCTTCACCTACATCAACTTCCAACTCGACGACCACCACCAGAGCGCTCTGAACGCATTCTTCGACGTGCTGCTCCAGCTCGGAACGGCCGGTCTGGTCCTTTTCCTGCTGCTCGGTGGCGTCGCGCTCATCCGCTCCTGGCTCGTGGCCAGTGTGCGCCGCTCCGTCGTCTACGCATGGACGCCCATCATCCTGGTGACGCTCGCCGTCGACTCGATGTTCGAGAGCTTCACGCTCGTCGGGGCGGGCTGGTTCATGCTCGTGCTGTGCGCGCTGCGCGCCGGGCAATCGCGCTCGTGGCGGGAGAACATCGATGCCGCGCACACCGGAGCGATCCCGACGCTGCGGCCGCAGGAGTAGCCGACCGCGCGCCTCAGCGCAGCGTGGGGAGCTTCTCTGCCCACGCGATCGCGTCGCGTACGCCGTCGTCCACGGAACGTTCCGTCCGCCATCCCAGCTCGGTCGCCGCGCGGTCGACCAGGGCGTAGGCACCCGCCTGGTCGCCGGGGCGACGGTCGGAGTCGATCACGGTCAGCGTCGCACCGGTCACCCGCTCGAAGGCGGCCACCAGTTCGCGGACCGTCACGCCGTCCCCCGTTCCGATGTTGATCACCCGATACGGTTCGCGGTGCGTGGCGACCTCGTCGAACCGCTGCACGGCGGCGACGTGCGCGAGCGCGAGATCCCAGACGTGGATGTAGTCGCGCAGGCCGGATCCGTCTCGGGTGGGCCAGTCGGTACCCGTGACCGAGAACGCCTCTCCCGCAGCGTGCGCCTGCATGATCTTGCCGAGAGCGTGCGTGGGCATCGGCTTCTGCAATCCCGTCCGCAGCTGCGGATCGGCGCCGATCGGATTGAAGTAACGGAGGGCGATCGCGCGGAGCTCACCACCCGCCGCCGCATCGTGCAGGATCTGTTCGACCATCGCCTTCGACGTCGCGTAGGGGCTCGACGGCGCGAGCGGGCTGTCCTCGTCCACGCCCTCGCCCGCCTCGCCCGCGTAGACGGCAGCCGAAGAGCTGAACACGATCCGAGAGATGCCCGCGGCGCGCAGGCGCTGCAGCAGGGTGATCGTCTTGCCGACGTTCGTGTCGTAGTAGCCGAGCGGATCGATGACGCTCTCCGAGACCACGATGCGCGCGGCGCAGTGCACCACCGCATCGATGTCCGGGTGGTCGGCGATCAGCCGGTCGAGGATCGCCGCGTCCGCGATGTCGCCGACATAGAGCTCGCGTCCCGCGCCGAACGCCCGGAGTCCCGTGGAGAGGTCGTCGAGGAGCACGACCTCGATCCCGGCCTCGATACACGCGGTAGCGACGGTGGACCCGATGTACCCGGCGCCGCCGGTGATCAATACCTTCATCGGGGTCAGTCTAACCGCCGCACCTCCGCGCCCCTGGTGAGCCTCTCCGCTGATCCCGAGGCGGCGGACGGTAGGCTACTCACTGCTCGTCATGTCCCGCTTCGTCTCCGATGAAGGCCCGCGGCGACGATGCCCACGATCCCCAGAACTGGCAATTGATCTCCGAGGAGAAGGTATGACCGCGGCGCCCGCTGCATTCGATCCGAAGGCGGCGACGATCGTCGTCGTCACCTTCAACCGGTCTCATCTGCTCACCGGCTTGCTCAACAGCATCACCGCGATGGACCCGAAGCCCGGACGTGTCGTGATCATCGACAACGCCTCCTCCGATGACACGACCGAGGTCGTCGAGTCGTTCCGTGACAGCATCGGCACCGAGATCGTCTACCGCCGGCTGGAGACGAACACGGGCGGCTCCGGCGGCTTCAGCGAGGGCATGCGCACCGCGTACGAGCTCGGCGCGGAGTGGATCTGGATGATGGACGACGACGTCGAGGTGCTCCCCGAGGGACTCGCGAAGATGGGCAAGTGGGCCCCGCGCTTCCGGAGCATCCAGGGCCGCCGCTACGACTACGACGGCAGCGAGTTCTACTGGCAGTACCGCATCGCGGAGCGCATGGGAATCCCGATCCCGTTCGCGCCTTCCGGCTTCGACGCGTCCGGGTTCAAGGAGATGAACAGCGGCTGCTTCGAGGGCATGTTCATCCACCGTTCGATCGTGCAGCAGATCGGCCTGCCCGATCCGCGCTTCTTCATCTACTGGGACGACCAGATGTACGGCTGGCTCGCGTCGCGCAAGACGACCGCCGTCATCGTGGACGAGTTCGTGCTGCGACGCACTCGCGAGATCAAACAGTGGGACATGGGCGTGCGTCACATGAACGCCTCCAGCAACGCCTACCGCTTCTACATCATGCGCAACCGCGCGTACATCAAGCACTACTACCGCGAGCACGACAACTACAACCCGGTCCTGTTCGGCCTGGGCACGACGATGACGTTCGCCAAGGAGCTCATCCGGCTCGTGTTCGTCGAGCGCACTATGCGCGGGACGAGCAACCTGTTCCGAGGCCTCAAGGAAGGCGGCAAGATCCGCCGCGACCGTTCCTGGCAGCCGATGGCACCGCTGGAGGCGAACTGATGAGCGAGCAGCAGCCCGAACTGCGCTGGGCGCCCATGGAGCCGAAGCCGAAGCGCACCGGTCGCGTCTGGCTCATCATCGGGCTCGTGGTCGCTGCCCTGGCCGTCATCGGGGCGCTTCTCTTCTTCCTCCTGCCGCGCAGCGACGCACCCGAAACGGGCGCGAACGGCACGCCTAGCCCGTCGACGAGTGCCTCTCCCGCGCCCACGACCACGCCCGATCTGCCCTCCACTCCGGCGACCACGCCCCCCGCGCCCGCCGATCCCACGCTCGACGCCTTCCGCGCGCAGGTGGGCGGGTGGCTCACCGACGCCCCGCGCGGCCTTGACCTCATCGCCTCCGTGGGCTCGGATGATGCGCTGCAGGTCGTCGACACCCTGGAGCAGGATGCACGACGCCTCTCTGATGCGCAGCCGCCCGCATCGATCGACACGAAGTGGCGCGAGGGTGTGGACGCCTACGCGCAGCGACTCACGGAGCTGCGCTCGGCGATCCTGGCGGAGACCAAGACCGCCGGTGCCGTCGACGCTGCTCGGAGCGCCGTGCAGAGCCTGCAGGGAATCGTCGGGCTCTGAGCCGAACGATGGCGCGCGGACGATGCGCCCTCAGGCGTTGTAGTCGGCGTTGTACCGGTCGAGGACATCGGCGATCGGTGCGTCGAGCACGAGCCCACCCCGATCGAGGTACAGGCCCCGCGTGCAGAACCGTCGGAGGTCGCGCTCGTTGTGGCTCACGAAGAACAGCGTGCGTCCCTCGGCGAGCAGCTCATCGATGCGCGTGTAGCACTTCTCGCGGAACGCCTTGTCCCCCACGGCGAGCACCTCGTCGACCAACAGGATCGGCTCATCGAGCTGCGACACGACGGAGAAGGCGAGACGCACCTTCATCCCGTTGGAGAGGTGCTTGTAGGGCGTGTCCTCGAACCCGGCGAGTTCGGCGAACTCGATGATGCCGTCGTAGCGTCGCGAGACCTCGTCGCGGGACATTCCGTGCAGGCCCGCGGTCAGCCGGACGTTCTCTCGCACGGTGAGGTCGCCGACGAACCCACCGGTGATCTCGATGAGCGGGGCGACGCCGCCGTTGACCGACACCGTGCCCTCGTCCGGCAGCAGCACCTTGGCGACCAGGCGGAGCAGAGTCGACTTCCCCTGGCCGTTGCGCCCGACGACGCCGATCGACTCTCCCTGCTGGACGGAGAACGACACGTTGCGGAGCGCCCAGAACTCCCCCGGCCGAGAACGCCGAGACGCCCCCGCGAAGAGATCCTTGAAGCTCCGGCTCCCCCGCCTGTTCCGGCGGAAGTGCACGCCCAGACCCTGCACATCGATTGCCGCGGTCATCACAGCTCCTTCAGCACGGGTCGCTCCAGGCTCCGGAACGTCCACACGCCCAGTCCGAGGATCACGAGGCTCATCACGACGCTGATCGTCAACGTGAACGGGTTCCACTGATCCGGGAAGAACGGCATGCGGTACAGCATCATGATGCCCGCGAGCGGGTTGAATGCCCCGAGGGTCTGGAAGATCCCGGGCAGGTCCGTGACGTTGTAGATGATCGGCGTCGCGTAGAACATCGCCCGCAGGATGAGCGCCGTCGTGCGCTCGAGGTCGACGAACAGGACGCAGAGCGGGGCGATCAGCAGACCCAGACCGACCAGCAGGATCGTCTGCAGGATCATCGCCACCGGCATCCACAGGATGCCCCACCCGACGTGCACCGTCCTGCCCGGATCGAGCTCCACGAACAGGTTGACCACGATGAACAGCACGAGCACCGGGAGGGAGAACAGGTATTCCATCCCCTTGCTCAGCACGATGCGGTTCACCCAGATCGAGCGTGGGATCGCGGTCGACCGGACGAGCCTGGCGTCCTTCTTGAAAGCACGGGTGAAGTCCGAGACCGAGGAGTTGAACCAGACCCACGGCAGCAGCGCACTGATGAGGAAGATGATGTACGGCTCCTCGCCGACATCGCGATTGAAGACCTGCGTGAAGACGAACCAGTAGATCCCACTCATCACGAGCGGATCGAGCACCGACCACAGATAGCCGAGGAGGCTGGTCGAGTATCGGACTTTCAGGTCACGAGCCGACAGCAGCCACAACGAATGCAGATATCGCCGGGGCGTCCCGGGCGCCCCGACAGCAGCGTGACTCACGAGTCGAGTCTACGAGAGAGTCCCGTTCTGCTCGGACAGCGCGCGGACCATAGACTCGTACTTCAACCGACAGGACCTTCATGACCTCCACACCAGGCGTTCCCCTAAATGACCTCTCCCGCGGTTTGACGCGCGATCGAGCGGCGATGCTCGACGCGACGGCGGCGGTGATCGATTCCGGCTACGCGGTCCTCGGCGCGCAGCACATGGCCTTCGAACAGGAGCTTGCCGCCTACCTCGGTGCGATGGATGCGGTCGGGGTGGCGAGCGGCACCGACGCCCTCGAGTTGGCGATCAAGGCAGTCATGCCGGATGGACGAGCTGTCGTGCTCACTGCTGCGAACGCGGGCGCCTACACCTCCACGGCGACCGTTCGCGCGGGATTCACCCCGCGCTACGCGGATGTGGACGCGGAGACGCTGTGCCTGAACGCGGAAACGATCCGCGCTGCTCTGACCGACGACGTGGGAGTCGTGGTCGTCACACACCTCTACGGATATCTCGGAGACATGGCCGCGATCCGCGCACTGTGCGACGAGCGCGGCGTGGCGCTGGTCGAGGACTGTGCACAGGCGATCGGCGCGACTCGCCCCGAGGGCCGGGCCGCGACCTTCGGAGACGCCGCGACCTTCAGTTTCTACCCGACCAAGAACCTCGGCGCGGTCGGCGACGGCGGCGCCGTCATCCCAGGTTCCGAAGAGACAGCGGCCCGCCTACGGCAACTACGACAATACGGCTGGGACGGCAAGTACAACGCCGTGCTTCCTGGCGGCACGAACTCCCGTCTGGACGAGCTGCAGGCGGCCTTCCTCCGCGTGCGCCTCCCCCTCGTCGACGGGTTCAACCAACGGCGCCGCGAAATCATCTCGGCGTACCGGCACGCCACAGCACACATCGACCCCGCTCTGCTGACGGTACTTCCGGCCGACACCGCCGACCACGCGGGGCACCTCGCGATTGGCCGCAGCGCCCGTCGGGACGATGTCAGGGCGCAACTGACGGCACAAGGCATCGCGACCGACGTCCACTTCCCGCTTCCCGACTACGAGCAGCCCGCGTTCGCCCGCTTCGCTCCCGAAATCCCGCTCACTGTGACCGAGAGCGCCTGTCGCGAGATCCTGAGTCTTCCGCTGTTCCCCGAGCTGCGCGACGACGAAGTCGAGAGGGTCGTCGCCGCGATCAGGGGGCTGCGGTGACGGACTTCTCCATTGTCATCCCGGTGTACGGCAATGAGGAGAACATCCCCTCCCTCGTCGCACGTCTCACCGAGATCATGCCGGAACTTCCCGCCGAGACCGAGGTGGTCTTCGTGGTCGACGGTTCTCCCGATCGTTCTTACGATGCGCTCGCGGCCGCGTTACCAGAGGCGGCGTTCCGGTCGCAGCTGCTGCAGCACTCCCGCAACTTCGGTTCGTTCGCGGCCATTCGCACCGGCCTCGCGGCAGCGAAGGGCTCAGCGATCGGCGTCATGGCCGCGGACCTCCAGGAGCCGGCTGAACTCATGGTCGAGTTCCAGAGGGCTCTGGCCTCCGGAAGCGTAGACGTCGCGGTCGGCCGCCGCGTCGCCCGCGACGATCCGGCACTGTCGAGCTTGAGCTCGCGTACTTTCTGGGGCCTCTATCGACGCACCATCGCGCGCGAGATGCCACCCGGTGGAGTCGACGTCTTCGGGTGCACCAAAGCCGTGGCGCTCGAGCTGGTCGCGATGAACGAGGCGAACTCGAGCCTCGTCGCGCAGCTGTACTGGGTCGGTTTCCGTCGCGTGGAGATACCCTACGGACGCCAACGACGCGAGCACGGCACGAGCAGCTGGACCCTCCGCAAGCGCGTGAAGTACCTACTCGACAGCGTCTTCTCGTTCACGAACCTGCCCTTGGACCTGCTGCTGCTGACAGGCATGTTCGGATCGGTCGTCGTGCTCGCCGTCGCCGTCGTGATCCTCTGCTTCTATCTCGCCGGCGGGATCACCGAGCCGGGTTACGCCCCGTTGATGCTCACCATCCTCTTCTCGACGTTCCTCACCATCACCTCGATCGGGATCGTCGGTGCCTACGTGTGGCGCATCTTCGACAACACCAAGCAGCGCCCCTCGTCGATCGTCATGAGCCACGAGCAATGGTGAACGAGGACGCGCGCACGACCCGCGCGGCCGCGTGGCGGTTCCTCATCGTCGGCGGCGCGAACACTCTCGCTACCACCGCACTGCTGATCGGACTCAGCTACCTGATGCCAGGATGGCTCGCCTTCACCCTGGCGTTCATGATCGGTCTGGTGTTCTCGACAGTCTTCGCCGCCCGGTGGGTGTTCACGAGCAACGGATCGCGCCGGGCTGCCCTCGTCTACGCCCTCTGCTACCTCGTCATCTATCTCGTCGGACTGGTGGTGATCGCGATCATCCGCTCCTTCGACGGTCCCGAGTTCCTCAACGGATTGAGCGTGCTGGTGACGGCGCCTCTCGGCTTCGTCGCGGGCCGGATAGTATTTCGTGAGCGCCGACGCGAGGAGCCTTCTGCATGACTGATGACGCTGACTACTTCGTTCACCCCCAGGGCATCTGCGAAAGCACGCAAATCGGGGCACGAACCCGGGTCTGGGCGTTCTCACACGTCCTTCCCGGAGCCGTGATCGGTGAAGACGTCAACATCAACGATCATGTCTTCGTCGAGAACGACGTCATGATCGGCGATCGGGTCACCCTCAAGTCCGGCGTCCAGGTGTGGGACGGCGTTCGCCTCGGCGACGACGTCTTCATCGGACCGAACGCCACGTTCACCAACGATCCCTTCCCACGCAGCAAGCAGTACCCCGAGGCGTTCACGCAGACCGTGATCGAAGACGGGGCTTCTATCGGCGGCGGGGCCGTGATCCTGCCCGGCATCCGTGTCGGCCGTCGTGCGATGATCGGCGCGGGTGCCGTCGTCACGAAGGATGTCCCGCCGTACGCGATCGTTGTCGGAAACCCCGCGCGGATCATCGGATATGCCGAGACGGAGACGCCGACCGCAGCGCGGACCGAATCCTCGACGAGCCCCGAAGGCATCACGGCTTTGCGCACCGTGAGTGACATCCGGGGAGACCTGCTCCCCATCGATCTGCCGGACGACCTCCCGTTCGCACCGCTGCGCGTCTTCTTCGTACACGGCGTGCCCTCGAAGGAAGTACGCGGCGAGCATGCACACCGCCAGTGCGAACAGTTCCTCATCTGCCTCACGGGCAGCGTCTCCTGCATCGTCGATGACGGCACCACGCGCCACGAGTACGTCCTCGACGATCCGTCGATGGGACTGCACATGCCGGCGATGACGTGGGGCACGCAATACGACTACAGCCCCGACGCCGTGCTCGTCGTGTTCGCGTCGCGTCCCTATGAGGACCAGGACTACATACGCGACTACGAGGAGTTCCGAGCGCTGACACGGCCCTGAGGACCGAGCTGACCTCAGGACGTCCTGAAGCCCACATCCCGCGCGGCGAGACGGCTCAGACCGTCTGGCTGACGCGCGTCATCTGTGCAGACCCGTATTCCTGGGCACGGACGGCGATGCCACCGAGCTTCCAGATCGTAGGCAGAGTCGCCCGCAGGCGAGTATCGGTCCCTCCCACGGTGTCGGCGGTCCTCACGGAAAGCTCCCCCGTACGCCGCTGGGCACCGAATGCCATCTCCTCGAACCACAGCGCACCGGGCTCGCGCGAGATGTCGGCCAGTGCCCGAGCATCAGCGCCGTCGAGAACCAGCGCCCGCACGTCACCCCTACCCTCCAAGGAGAGCAGTGCACGACGGAGCGCATTCACGACGCCTCCGCCCGTGGCCGAGCGAACGACTGCGGATCGCCCACCCTCCGGATCGATCACGAGGAGCCCCGCGTCGCTGGCGGACCGCAGGACTGCGACGCGTGCCCCTGCGGTGGCCAGGACACCTTCGCGCAACCGCCCGCCGACACCCGCGGCGCGGGAGGCCACCACGCGGACCCTGGCATCGTCGAGCAGGTCTATGGGCACGGCGGTCCCCGTGCTCACGACGACGACGATCTCATCGACCTCGGCACCGAGTGAACTGATCGAACTCCGCGCATCGGAGGCGGTGCCCGCGGCGTCGATCACGATGCTCGTGCCGGTCCCGGTCTCAGCGGACCGCGGATCGCGAGTCGCAGTACGCTGCCTCTCGCGGTCGCGCACGCGTGCCGGCCACGATGAGACAGCCCAGACGATGATGCCGAGCGAGACGGCTGCCAGGACGCCGAGAGACGCAGCCAGCTCGGAGTAGTAGTAGAGCATAGGCATCACCAGCACGGCCGGGACGAGTCCGATCGCGACGGTTGGCAACGCGATCGCCAGCACACGGCCGATCCGGACAGGCGGCCGCGCTCGGACGGTCAACCCGACTGAGAACCCGACGATGATGAAAAGGAGCAGCCCGCCGAAGTGCTGAGTGACGTAGATCAGTTTCTTCACGTAGAGCTTGACCGCTCCGAGAGGATCGGCGAGAACCTTCTCGAAGTACAGGTCTTTGAGGATCTCGTCGTACTCCGTGCTCGCCACCACGACGTCCGGGTCGACCTCCTGCGCCTTCTCCCACCCGAACTGGTCCGACCAGAGCACCCCAAAACGCGACTCCTGTCCGTTGAGCGGTTGCGGGTAGGACAGCCCGAGATACAGCGAGTGCCACGCTGTGTGCGCATCGGGCACGTCGGACATCTGCTGGTTCGCAGCTTCGGCTCGAGGTCCATTGATCGCCGACATCACTCCGTTCTGAATCACGGTCGCGAGCAGGATCGTCGCCACGATGCTGCCGAGCGCGGCAACCCACTTCCATCGACCGCGGACGTGGATCCACCACAGCACGCCGACCGCGGCGGCCACCCCCATACCGGAGAGGGAACGGGACATGTTGCCCGACGCCGCGAGCACCGCGAAACCGACCGTCACGGCGATCAGGGCGACGGTGCTCAGCCGGAACGAACTGGCGAGGACGACCAGAGACAACGACAGGAAAGCCAGTGATGCGGCCGTCCCGTAGAGCGAGTACACCGGCAGTGTACTGATCTGGTCGGAGAGCCCATACTCCGTGCCAGCCAGCGTCGCTCCATGGTTGAACAGCCACATGGCGAGCGGGAGCAGCACCATGGCGAATCCCGCACGTGCTCTGCCGACAACGCGAGCGACGGCCAGCGGCAACCAGATGAGCGGGATCCCGACGAGCAGCGCCTGCGCGAGGGTGAGGCCGGGGTAGGGAGACTCGGAGCCTGTCACGTGGCTCATCAGACTCGCAATGATGTAAGAACCCGGGTCGTCGTCCCACGTCGCGAAGGTCAACGGACCGTTCGTCGGCCCTTGGACACTGTTCGACCCCGAGCCCGACTCCTTCACGAGGAGCGTACCGGTCTCGCGGTAGGCGTCGTAGGTCGCCTGCAGTTCCAGGCCGCGGGTCCCGTGCCACGCCAAGTTCGGCATAGCCATCACGGTCGCGAAGCCGATCGCGCCCATCAGAAGCCCCACGAGCAGCAGCAGCCCGGTCGTTCGGCGGGGCCACAACCGGTTCGACGATCGTCGCGCATCCCCCGAGGAGAGCTGATCCGATTCCGGGCGCGCCGGGAGGGCGGACGTGGGGGAAGCCATGTCACCGATCCTACAGATCGTTCGTGATGGACTCCGTGATACGAGATCTCAGCAGCTGATCACGCGAAGGTGTTGTTCCACATGGAGAGCGCCGAGCCGATCGCCATGTGCATGTCCAGGTACTGATAGGTGCCCAGCCGTCCGCCGAAGTGCACGTCCGCCTCACCCTTGGCGAGTTCGCGATAGGCCAGCAGACCACCGCGGTCGGCGGCGGTGTTCACCGGGTAGTACGGCTCGTCCTCCCGGTCCGCGAAACGAGAGAACTCCCGCATGATGACGGTGCGGTTCGAGTCGTACACGTCCTTGCGCTCCGGGTGGAAGTGCTTGAACTCGTGGATCCGCGTGTACGGCACGTCCATGTCCGGGTAGTTCATCACGCTCGTGCCCTGGAAGTCGCCGACGTCGAGCACCTCTTGCTCGAAGTCCAGCGTCCGCCAGCTCAACGCACCTTCCGCGTAATCGAAGTAGCGATCGACGGGGCCGGTGTAGACGATCGGCAGTTGACCGACCGTCGCCTCCCGGTTGAAAGGTTGGGACTCGTCGAAGAAGTCGACGTCGAGCCGCACCTCGATGTTGGGGTGGTCGGCCATGCGCTCGAGCCAGGCGGTGTAGCCGTCCGTGGGCAGGCCCTCCCACGTGTCGTTGAAGTACCTGTTGTCGTAGGTGTAGCGCACCGGGAGACGGCTGATGATGTCGCCCGACAACTTCTGCGGGTCGGTCTGCCACTGCTTCGCGGTGTAGTCGCGGAAGAACGCCTCGAACAGCGGACGGCCGACGAGCGCGATGCCCTTCTCCTCGAAGTTCGCCGCGGTCTTCACGTCGAACTCCCCTGCCTGCTCCCGCACCAGGGCGCGCGCCTGGTCGGGTGTGTACGCAGATTGGAAGAACTGGTTGATCGTGCCCAGGTTCACGGGCATCGGGAAGACCGTGCCCTTGTGGGTCGTGTAGACGCGATGCACGTAGTTCGTGAACGACGTGAAGCGGTTGACGTACTCCCACACGGTCGGGTTCGACGTGTGGAACAGGTGCGCACCGTAGCGATGCACCTCGATGCCCGTCTCGGGCTCGGCTTCGCTGTAGGCGTTGCCGCCGAGGTGGTGTCGGCGATCGATGACGGTGACCTTGCGGCCGGCCTGCGCGGCACGCTCGGCGATCGTGAGGCCGAAGAAGCCCGATCCGACGACGAGGAGGTCAGTGCGCTGCGCGTCCAATGTTCACCAGCTTCCCTCCGTCGCGTGCCGACTCGAGCGCGGACTCGACGACCTCGAGGGTGTGCACGGCTTCACTCATGGTGGACAACTCGCTGGGCTGGCCGAGCACCGCGTCGCGGAATGCCTCGAGTTCGGCGCGCAGCGGCTCCCGCTTCGCGAACGCGAACCGGGTCATGTCGCCTTCGGACACACCTCGGAACGTCGAAACGGAGTCCCATTCGAGCAACTCGGTGCCGTTCGCGTGGAACGTCAGATCACCCGTCGCCGTGTCGGCGACGAAGGTGCCGCGCTCGCCCGTGACGACCGTGACGCGCTCCTTCATGGGGCTGAGCCAGTTGATCAGATGGTTCGTGATGATCCCGCTCTCGAGGCGTCCGGTCATCGCGATCATGTCCTCGAACTCGCGGCCGCTCTTGAACGCGGTCTGCGCGCTGATCGACGAGTAGAAGGACTGGGCGACCCACGCCGTCAGATCGATGTCGTGCGTGCCGAGATCCTTCGCGACGCCCACGTCACCGATACGGGCGGGGAATGTACTCTGTCGACGAGTGGCGATCTGGTAGACCGCCCCGGCGTCTCCCTCGGCGAGTCTGCTGCGCAGCTGCTGCAGCGCGGGGTTGAAGCGCTCCACATGCCCGACCGCACCGACGAGGCCCTTCTGCTCGAAGCACTCGCTCACCCGGTGCCCGGACCCGCTGTCGTCGGCGATCGGCTTCTCGACCAGCGTATGTACGCCCGCGTCTGCCAGCGCGAGTGCTGCTTCCGCATGGAACCGCGTCGGGATGGCGACCACGGCGATGTCGATGCGTGCGGCGATCAGCTCCTCGACGTTCGCGAGAAGAGGCACTCCACCCGCGACGCGATGCGGATCACCTCCCGGATCAGCGACCGCGACGAGTTCGACGCCGTCGATGTCGCGAAGAATCCGTGCGTGGTGCCGCCCCATCGAGCCCACACCGAGCAGACCCGCCCTCAGTGCCGCCATCAGCTACCGGCCCCGGCGAGCTTGTTCACCGCAGTGACGATTCGGTCGAGATCGGCGTCCGAGAGCGACGGGTGCACCGGAAGCGACATCGCCTCACGTGCCGCGCGCTCCGTCTGCGGAAGCTCGAGGCCCGGCGCATACTGCCGGAGCGACGGGAGCCGGTGGTTCGGGATCGGGTAATACACGCCACTGCCGATCGCGTACTCCTCCTTGAGCGCCGCGACCAGTCCATCGCGGTCATCCTCGACCCGGATCGTGTACTGGTGGTAGACGTGCCTGGCACCTGCAGCCACGGGAGGCACGGCGACGCCGGCGAGGTTGGCGTCGAGGAAGGCGGCGTTCGCGCGACGCTTCTCGGTCCAGGCGTCCACCTTCGTCAGCTGGACCCGCCCGATAGCGGCGTGGATGTCGGTCATGCGAGCGTTGTAGCCGATGACCTCGTTCTCGTACTGACGCTCCATGCCCTGGTTGCGCAGCAGGCGCACCCGTCGTGCGGTCTCCTCGTCGGCAGTGACGACCATTCCACCCTCGCCGCTGGTCATGTTCTTCGTCGGGTAGAGCGAGAACATCGTCATCGTTCCGAAAGTACCCACCGGGCGTCCGTTCAACGCGGCACCGTGCGCCTGCGCTGCATCCTCGTACAGCGCGATCCCGTGCTTGGTTGCGATGTCGCCGAGATCGGTCATCCGCGCCGGGTGACCGTAGAGGTGAACGGGGAGGATACCGCGAGTGCGCGCAGTGACGGCAGCATCGACCGCCGCTGGGTCCAGCGTGAACGTCTCGGGCTCGATGTCCACGAACACCGGGGTGGCTCCGGTGAGGGCGACGGCGTTCGCGGTCGCAGCGAACGTGAAGGACGGGACGATGACCTCGTCGCCGGGTCCCACTCCCGCAGCGAGCAATCCGAGGTGCAGACCGGAAGTCCCGGAGTTGACCGCGATGACCGGAAGCCCCTCGACGAAGTGGTCGGCGAACTCCTTCTCGAACGCCGCGACCTCCGGGCCCTGAGCGACCATGCCGCTGCGAAGCACGCGGTCGACGGCCGCTCGTTCCTCGTCGCCGATCAGCGGCCTGGCCGCCGGAATGAATTCCGTCATTGTTCCTCCAATGCGAGAACGCCGTCTGTTTCGAGATAGCGGGAGCCGGTCGTCGGGCATACCCAGACACCGGGTTCGGATTCCGTCAGCGGTACGCCCGCCTTGCCCACCCATCCGATCCGGCGCGCCGGCACTCCGACGACGAGCGCGAACGGGGGAACGTCCTTCACGACGACTGCTCCGGCGGCCACTGTCGCCCACGCGCCGATGGTCACGGGCGCGACGCAGGTTGCTCGCGCACCGATGGAAGCGCCGTCACCGATGACGACGCCGACGGGCTCCCAGTCGTGTGCGGACTTCAACTGTCCGTCCGGGGTCACCGCCCGGGGGTAGGTGTCGTTCGTGAGGACCACTGCGGGGCCGACGAACACGCCGGCGCCGAGAACGGCCGGCTCGTAGACGAGCGCATAGTTCTGCACCTTGCAGTTGTCGCCCATCCGCACGCCGGTGCCGATGTACGCGCCACGTCCGATGATGCAGTTCTCGCCGAGGACGGCGCTCTCCCGTACCTGGGCGAGATGCCAGACAGAGCTTCCGCTGCCGATGGTCGCATCCGGTGAGACATCGGCGCTCGCGGCGATCCGAGTCTCGGCGCCTGCGGGCGCCACGGCATCAGCGTTCTGGGAGGGCGTCACAACGAAGAAGCTTACCCTCCCGCATTCGCGAACCCGTGTGAGTGCCAGCGCGCCCTCAGACACGCCGAGTATCATTGCCGCGGCACGAGTGGCCCGTGCGCCCGCACCCTGCGAGCGGCGTCCCGCCCCCACAGACGTCAGGATGACCACGCCGATGGCCGAGCACGAGACGATGACGAACCCGAAGCCGCAGCGCACTGGCCTGGGGGTCCACGTCCGCTCGCACGGCAAGGCGCTTCTCGCCGTCGGCGTCGCGAGCGGTCTCGGCATCGTCGCCTCCTTCGCATTCCAACTGCTGAGCGCGCGCTTCCTCTCTCCCGCCGACTTCGGCCTCCTCGCCGCCTTCTTCGTGATCGTCAACGTCGCTGCGATCGGCAGCGCCTCATTGCAGAGCAGTGTGACCGTGCAGACAGCCACCGCGCTGACGACGCCGGTAGATGCCGCCGGCAAGAACAAGAAGCGCTGGCCCCTCGACGCGATCCTGATCGGCCTGGGGGGCGGGGCCGTGATCGCCACGCTGTCACCCTGGCTCGCGACGTCGCTCAGCACCACTCCCATCGTGATCATCGCCGCCGCCGTGACGATCCCACTGAGCTTCGTTTTCGCCGATGCGATGGGGCTGCTGCAGGGCTCTGGACGAGTGGCCCAGGCCGTGTGGTGGTCGACGTTCTCGCAGATCGCGCGGGTGCTGTTCGCCGTCTTGGCGATCGCCGTCGGCATGGGACTCGGGGGTATCGTCGGCGCGGTGCTCGCCGCGCTCGTGGTGGCGGTGGTGGGCGGCCTCTGGACGGCCCGGCACGTCCCACGCCCCGTCGATGGCGTCTTCAGCCGGGCCGGGATCACGATCGTCGTCCTGAGTGTCGCATTCGCGTGGCTGACGAGCTCCGACGTCATCTTCCTCCGCGCAGGCGCACCCGAGGATCTCGCCGGAATGTACGCCTCTGTGACTGTGCTCGTGAAGACCGGGTTCCTGCTGCCATCCACGCTGTCTCTGTACCTGCTGCCCCGATTCGTGAAGCACCGCGACAACCCGAATCTCGCGCGCATCGGCGTGCTGGCGACACTCGGGCTCTCCCTCGCCACGAGCGTGGCGATGATCCTCGTGTTCCTCGTGCTGGGCGACTGGATCATCGGGCTGATCTATCCGGCCGCATACGCGCCGGCATCCGGCCTGCTCGTGCCGACTGCGCTCGCCTACCTCCCCTGGATCGCGGCCCAGGGGATGATGATCAAGATGACCAGCTCGGCATCGCCGGCGGCGGCGGCCCTCCTTCTCGTCGCCACGGCGGCGCAATGGATCGCGTTCACCCTCACGATCCCAAACATCACGGCGATGCTCGTGTCCTATGCGGCGATCGGCACGGTGGTCTTGGTCACATTCTTCGCAATCGACATGCGCAATGCGCGTCGACTCCGGCGCTCGCTGGCCGACTGAGCTCGATCAGACGCCCGGCGTCGCGAGTCCTCGTTCGATGAGGTCGGCGACGATGATGTCGGACGGCGATGCGCCAGGATCGACATCGACCACGCGATAGTCATCGGCGTGCGCCAAGAAGTCGATGACCGCCTGCTGCTCCCAGCCCGACAGCACAGCGCTGGTGCCGATGCCTTCACGGCTCTCCGACACCTTGCGATGGACGAGTGTCGGGATACCGAACACCGCAGCCTCCTGCTGGATGCCGCCTGAGTCTGTCACGACGAAGCTTGCGGACCGCAGCGCGGCGACGAACTGGCTGTGCTCGAGCTTCGGCATGACCGTGAACTTGGTCAGACCGAGGTCCGCGATCGTCTGTTCGATCGCATCACGCGAGTACGCGTCGACGATGAGCCGCAACGGCAGTGGGCTGTTCTCATCGAGCGTCTTCAGAGTCTCTGTGACGAGGGCGGAGTTGGAGATGAACTCGAAGCGGTGCAGCAGCACAAGGCCGTAGGGCTCTGTGACAGCCGCAGAGTCGCCTGCCGCGTCGCGCACCGCGTCCTTCGCGGTGTTGCCGTGTGTCAGTACCACGTTGCGCTGCGTCGAGAGGTTGCTTGCTGCTTCCTCAGTCGGCACGTAATGGATGTCGGCGAAGCGCCCGACGATACGTCGGTCGAGCTCCTCGGGGAACGGGTGCCGCCAGTTGCCGGAGCGGAGTCCCGCCTCGACGTGCGCAACAGGCACCTTGAGCCGACGCCCGATGAAGGTGCCGAGCACCGTGGTCATGGTGTCGCCATGCACGATGACGGCAGAGTCCTTCGGGAGCGATTTGCGGATGCGTCGGATGTTGCCGAGCGACCACCGGGCGACATCGAACATCCAGCCCACCATCTGGATGGGCGACTTGAGCGGCTTGCCGCGGAAGCCGTTGGCGATGACCTCCGTCGGAGCCGGGAAACCCAGCTCCGGCATCGCCTTGCGCAGCGACTCCGTGTGCTGCTGCGTCACCCAATGCTGCACAGGGACGCCCTTGTCTGTGAGGCGCCGCACGACCGGAGCGATCTTGATCGCCTCGGCGGTCGTGCCGTAGATGAAGATGATCATGAGTGCGCCTTTCCGGCAGCGGACCCGGCGACGCGGGACCGATCGAAGAATGCACCGCGATGGATAACGATGCCTCTGAGGAGGCCGCTCCAGAACGGGACGAGGAAGACCAGGATGAACGTGACGTAGGACAGTTGGGCGCGAGGCGGGCATCGATTGAGGGACGCCGGCATGAGCGGTGCGAGCAACAGCAGCAGCAACACCGCGACCAGGATGAGAGCTGCAACGCCCGCTCCCGCGACGATGAGCCAGACCATCAGCGCCACCGCGACGAATGGTGCCACAGCCGCAAGCAGCAGGATGACCGAGCGCAACGGCGATGTTCCGGCGTAACTGTCGACGAACAGAGTGCCGCGATCGAACGAGTGCCGCACGAACCCATCGACGGTCGTGCGCGGTCGGTACGTCGCCGAGAACCCGGGATCGAGACGGATGCCCCCGTTGTCCGCGATCCAGCGCAGGATCTTGGTGTCATCGGAGATCAGCTTGGCGTCACCCTCGGGCCAGGCCTGCAGGAATGCCTCCCGAAGCACCTCTCGTCGAGCCAGGAACGCGCCAGTGCCCTTGGGCGCGGAGTCGAACGTCTCCGCGGTCAGATCGTACGGGCGCGGGTCGCGCAGGTATCCGCCCCAGAACACGAACGTCGGCACTTCCCAGAACCGTCCCACCAGAGGCGAGGTCGGGTCGGTGTGCACATGCGCGTTCCAGCCTGCGGGTGCAGGGTCGGCCGCCACAGCGGGCAGGAGGTAGGCGAGCGCATCCGGGGCGACGATCACGCGTGAGTCCAACAGCAGGACGTGTTCGGCGCGCGCACGCTCGATGCCCGCCCAGCGGGCGAGAAAGCGTCCACTGTTCTCCTGACGCACCACGATGAGCTCGCCGGGGAAGTCTGCCGACAGCTGCTGGAGGACATCTCCGGAACCGTCGTTGCTCCCGTCATCGACGACGATCACCTCGATGTCGGCATCCGCCTCACGGACGGCGACGGCAAGCGCGTCCAGGGTCGACGGCAGCCAGCGCGACGAGTTGTACGACGGGATGACCACGCTCAGTGATGGGTCTCCGTTGCCGGTCATCGTGTCCTACCAGCCTGAGGGATCCCGCGATCGACGACCACGGTCCATCGAGGTGCCCGCTGGGCACGCAGATAGGATGGGACACGGTGAAGACGCACCACCCAACAATACCCGCGACTTTCTGTGCCACCGAAACCTCTCGTCGGCAGTGTCGCTTCCTGACCGAGGAGCCCCTCTGCGATGACCCGCCGGACACGACAGATCGTTGCTGCAGTACTCGCCCCGCTCGCGCTGCTGGTCGCGCTCCTCGCCTGGGGAGTGTCGTCCCCGCCCGGGTCGAGCCCGGACGAGGACTACCACATGGGCAGCATCTGGTGCGCGAACGGCCCTGTCGATGGACGATGCGAGCTCACAAGCGACGAGAAGACGCGTGAGTTGCCAGGAGACGTCGTTCAGGCGGCGGCCTGCTTCGCGTTCCATTCCGGCCAGGCGGCGACCTGTCCTCTCGATGAGACGAGCATGAAGCCGACCATCCGCGGAAACTGGCTCGACAACGGCTACCCGCCGGTCTTCTACGCGGTCATGAGCACCTTCGTCGGGCCCGACCTCTCGGTGTCGATCATCCTCATGCGATCGCTCAACGCACTCTTGTTCGTGGGCGTGCTCACCGCACTGTTCTTCCTGCTCCCACTACGCATGAGACACCTCCTCGTGTGGGGTGCCCTCGCTGCCATCGTCCCACTCGGGGTGTTCCTGATCCCGAGCGTGAATCCCAGCTCCTGGTCGATCATCCAGGCGAGCGGGCTGTGGCTTGCGACGTGGGGCTTTTTCGTTCAGACCGGACGGAGGAAGTACGGCCTCGCCGCCCTTGCGGTCATCCTGATGGTGATGGGAGCCGGGGCGCGCAGCGACTCCGCAGCCTACGGCGTGCTGGCAGTGGCAGTTGCTGTCGTGCTCGGTTGGCGGCGCGACCGGAAGTTCCTCCTCGAACTCATCCTGCCCGCTGTCCTCGTGGTCATCGCCGCCAGTCTGTTCCTCACCAGCGGCCAATCCGGGGTGCTCACCGCCGAGACCGAACGGACGTCGAGCGTCTACTCGCTGATCATCGCCAACATTCAGCTCCTTCCCGGCTTGTTCACGGGAGCACTCGGCTCCTGGGGCCTGGGCTGGTTCGATACGCCCATGCCCGCCTTGGTCTGGGTGACCACCGTGGCCATCGCGGCGGGAGTCACCTTCTGGGGCTTCAAGAAGGGCAGTCCGCGCAAGTGGCTCGCCCTGACCGGCGTGGCCGCGGGTCTGGTCGTCGTCCCGATGTACATCCTCGTTCGCGAGGGTGTACTCGTCGGCGCCGGTGTCCAGCCACGCTACGTCTACCCGATGATGATCATCTTCCTCGGCGTCGCGCTCGTGGGCCTCCGTCGTGCGAACCTCTCTCTCAGCCGCGTGCAACTGACAGTTGTCGTCGCTGGCCTCTCGATGGCGAACAGCCTGGCCCTGCACATCAACCTGCGCCGCTACATCACCGGCCTCGACGGAACCGGGGTGAACCTCGACCGCGACGCCGAGTGGTGGTGGAACACCCCGATCTCCCCCATGACCGTGTGGATCGTCGGATCCCTGGCATTCGCGATCGCGCTGTCGGTCTTCGCCTGGATGGCGTGGGGGCACCGGAAGATCGAGCGCGTCATCGACGAAACCGCGCCCGTCGCCGCGTGAGTTTCGGGTTCCCGTCCACCTCACGAGGCAAGGGCGGGAACCCCGCCTCTCAATCCTCGCGGTCGCTCTCGGTGCGAGCAGCGAGAGCACGCAGTGCATCGACCTCGGCACGAAGGATCGCGACCTCTTCGGCGACACGTCGCGTCTCGTCCTCTGCCGTAGACAGTTCCCAGGATTGATGCAGCGTCACGCCCACCAGGAGAGCGAGCGCCCCGACGAACAGCAGGTTCGAAGGCACCTGGACGCCCAGTGTGGCCGAAAGCCATACCAGCAGATCAGGGAACACCGTCAGCACGAGCATCGCGACGCCGATGATGAGCCACAGCACCGCGTACTTCTCGCGGAGGCGTTTGCTCAGCAGCATCCAGATGATGACTGCGAGCACGAACAGGGCGAACGCGATCCCGAGGAAGACGATCATGCGGCGGCCTTTCGACGTCCTCGCATCAGCGCGAGCCCGAGTGCGAACACGGAGCGGAACAGGTAGATGGTGGAGCCGATGGCCCCCTGCGAGGGGCGACCGTGCACGCGCGGCCGCATCGCCACCGGAATCTGGGTCACGGTCAGGCCTGCGTGCGCACCGGCGACGAGCGAGTCGATGGTGTCGCCGAGATACTCCGCCGGGTAGTAGCGGACATATTGGGCGATAGCGCGCGCGTTCGCGGCACGGAATCCGCTCGTGACATCGGTGAGCTTCGCGCCGGCCACGCGGGAGACGACAGAGGCGAGGAACACCATCGCCCACTTGCGCGGTCCGCGCACGGAGTAGTCCCCCACATCGGCGAAGCGCGCTCCGATCGAGATGTCGGCATGGTCGAGGCCGCTGAGCACCTCGGCGATGTTGGCGGGATTGTGCTGACCATCGGCGTCGACCTGGATCGCGCGCGCGTAGCCGTGTCGCTGAGCGTAGGTGTAGCCCGTCTTCATCGCTCCGCCGACGCCGAGGTTGAAAGGCAGCGGGAGTACGGTCGCACCGGCCCCCTTGGCGACCTCGACGGTGGCGTCAGTCGACCCGTCGTCCACGACGATCACGTCGTAGCGATCATCGGCTGCCAGAATCTCCGAAACGGTGTGGCCGACGTTCTTCTCTTCGTTCCACGCGGGGACGATCACCAGCACGCGTTCATTCACTTTCGCCACGGTTAGCCATCCTAATAGCGATACCTCCGACGTCAGCGACGTCGGTGCACCGTGCGGTTGTAGACCTGGACCTCGATCGCGCGCTGTAAGTACAGCAGTTGACACAGCACTCGCTGCCCGAGGCTCAGTCGTCGGAGGCGAGTGCGCACGGCCCGCACGTCGGCGGCGTAGATCGCCTGGTCCGCCGATGTGATCGCACTGCGGCGCTCGAAGCGGAGCGTCTTCAGCCCGGAGTATGCCCGCGCCGGGGTGATACCCATACGAAGGGCGGCGTCGAAGGATGTGAGGTGTGCCTGCACGATATCGGAGTAGTAGCCCGTGGACTTCACGGCGTGCGAGACACTGTCGCCGCGCTGGAGCCAGTAGTACAAGGCGTCCGTGCACGAGACGACGGTCGATGTGCGCTCATAGAGGCTCATCGCCACTGCGACGTCCTGCGCGTAGCGTCCGTCGGGGAAACGCACTCCTTCGAAGAGGTGAGAGCGGTACACCTTGCCCCAGTTCGCCTCACTGAAGTACTTCAGCTCGAGGCGCAGGAGACGACGTACTGCCACGGAGAACACCAGTTGATAGGCCTTGGCAGCGTCGTCGAACACGAGCGAAGAACCGAACGGATCGTCGCGGTGCTTCGCGACCTCCGCCGGCCCCTGACTCGCACCGACATTGCGCCACCGGCAGCAGCCCATGTCCGCACCGGTCTCTTGCATCAGAGCCACCAGACGCTCCAGCATCCGCGGAACCATGAGGTCGTCGTTGTCGCAGAAGGTGACGAGGTCGCCGGTGGCTCTGTCGAGGCCCGCGTTCTGTGCAGAAGCGATGCCCCCGTTCGCCTGGTGAACGACGCGGACGCGGGCATCCTCGACGGCGAAAGCGTCACAGATCGCACCGGAATCGTCGGTGGACCCGTCGTCGATGAGGATGACTTCGAGATTCTCGTACGTCTGGTCGAGGATCGAGCGCACACACGGCCGCAGATGCACGCCCGAGTTGTACACCGGGACAATGATCGAGACCAGCGGATGCGAAGCCGTCGAATCAGAGGTCATACGATCCGCACGGCCGTGGCGACAGGACCGACCGAGACGATGTCGCCGAGGATCTCGAACTCAGCGCCGTTCATCAGACCGTGCGAGGTGGGCTCGCTGATTCCCGATGCGTTGACGTTGACGGTGTACCGTCCAGGGCTGAGTCCGTCCGTCGTGAACGTGATAGACACGTCGCGCGATGCCGTCAGCGGGTCGAGCTGGATGTCGAGCATGTCCGTGTTCGATGCGAGCGCGATCTGTCCGAGCGACGAGTCAACACTGAACCCGATCGCCCACTGCTCGATGGGACGCAGCATCTCGACCTTGACCTTCAAAGTGATGTCACCGCCTGCCCTCAGCGTGCTGACGGCCTTCCCCGACTCGTCGCGGAGCTTGATCGAACGGATCTCGAGCGCCCGGGACACCTGGTCGGGTCGGGCCTGACCGACGGCGTTGTCCGCGAGCAGCTTGCGGAACGTCTTTATGGCCGTGACGGGAATCCCGTCGTAGACGAGTTTGCCTTTGTCCATGACCACCACGCGGTCGCAGAGAGCGGAGATCTGATCGAGAGCGTGGCTCACGATGATGATCGTGCGTCCCTCCGTCTGGAACTCACGGATCTTGTCGAGGCATTTCTGCTGGAACTGCTCGTCACCGACAGCGAGGACCTCATCCACGAGGAGGATGTCCGGATCGGTATGCACGGCGATCGCGAACGCAAGGCGGACGTACATCCCGGAGGAATAGAACTTGACCTGGGTGTCGATGAATTCACCGACACCCGAGAACTCGAGGATCGCGGCGAACTGCTCCTCGACCTGCTCTCTGGTGAGCCCGAGCACCGAGCCGTTGAGGAACACGTTCTCGCGTCCGGTGAGATCGGGATGGAATCCTGCGCCGAGTTCGAGAAGAGCGGCGACCCGACCGCGCTGCTCGACCGTACCGTCGGTCGGCTGGATGATGCCGCCCAGCACCTTGAGCAGCGTGCTCTTTCCCGAGCCGTTATGGCCGATCAATCCGATCGTCGTGCCTGCGTTGATGCTGACGCTCACGTCGCTGAGGCCCCAGAAGTCCTGGCGATGCTGTCGCCCAGCGCGTCCGAGGGTGACGACCCTCTCCTTGAGGGAGGAGTCCTTGCGCACGGTGAAGCGCTTGGACACGTTGGTGACCCGGATGACCTCGGGCGCGGGCACGTCGAACTCGTGCGTCTTGGTTTCGGCCATGATCACAGCTCCTGCGCGAAGTTACCCTGCAGACGCAGGAAGACACGGTGGCTCACGAAGAGCAGGACCACGCCGATGATCAGCGCGATGAGCATGCGAAGCATGAGGTTGTCCGGCCACGCGACCGCGTCGCCCGAGACCCAGAACGCACGCTGGAAGCCGAGCACGGCGAGGGTGAGCGGATTGTCGGTGTAGAGCTCGACCAACCACGGGACGGTCACCAGCTGAGACACCATCTGCCAGGAGTAGACCACCGGGGACGCCCAGAACAAGAGCATCGTGATCACGTCGACGAGGTACTGCGTGTCACGAAGGTAGACGTTCACGGCGCCGCAGAAGAGGGCCAACGCCAGACCGAACACCACGAGCAACGCGAGTGCGGGCAGGAAGTAGATGAGGCCCGCGTGCAGCGGCGGCTTGCCGATCGCAATAGTCGCGATGATGAGTACCACGAGCTGAACGCCGAAGTTGAAAAGCGCTGCCCCCGTGCTTGCGAGAGGGAAGACCTCGCGCGGGACGTACACCTTCTTGACGAGACCGGCATTCGCGAGGATCGAACCCGTTCCGCCGACGAGGATCTCCTGGAAGAGGCCCATCGCAGTGAGTCCGGCGAACACGTAGATCGCGAAGTCCGGGATACCACGTGCCGCGCCCAGGAAGTGGCCGAGCACGACGAAGTAGATCGCCAGCTGCATCAGCGGGCGCGCGAGCACCCAGAGGAAGCCGAGTGCTGAGTCCTTGTACCGGGCCTTCAGGTCGCGCTTGACGAGGAGCGAGAGCATCTCCCGGTGGTCGACGAGCTCACGGAACGGTCCGAGGAATCCTGCCGTCGACCCTTTGCCGACGGCGCCGATGCTCCGCATAGGCATCGTGGCGATCCGCGCGAACCGCGCGCTGGCCGCCGATGGCGTTGCCTCTGTCATTCGTTTCATGCTCCCTTGCTGCCGGGGGTCGGCAAGAGTTTCCGCAGGATCCGCGAGGGGCGCAATCTGCCGAGGCGGCGTCGCCACGGTGCGACTCGCTCGAAGGCAGCCCGGAATCGCGGCTCAAGCTCTGGTCTGTTCATACGCGCGTACATGTACGCGAAGTCCTCGAGTCGTCCATCGCCGAAGTCGCCGGCCGCGCGCATGCGCTCGATCTGCTGCATCGTCGTGTCCGTCAGGGTGCTGGACATCTGATCAAGATTGTATTCGAGCGCTGTGTGGCTCCGCGCCAGGTATGACGGAGTCGCGATCGTCCGGGTGTGGAAGCCGAGCTCGCCAGCCGCGTAGGACGGCATCCGTTCGAGCACATGCGCCAACCCGCCGTCTTTGTACGCCTCCGTGCCTCCGAAATCGTCGAAGCTCCACTCTGCCTCGAGCAGCAGGCGCAGCGCCTCGGGGCGCGCGAAGTACATCGAACCGTAGGGGGCGAGCGGCGAGAGCTGATCAATGGGGACGCGGATGCCGAGCTCCGAGGCGATCTCCGTGAAGCGTGGGCGGTTGTCCCACCACGCGTGCCCCATCGTGCCGTAGCCGATATGCACCATCGGCGGGTACGCGAGTCCCAGTCCGGGTTCACGCTGGAACAGCGCGACGATCCCGGCGACGTGGCCCGGGCTGTGGAGCAGATTATCGAGCTGTTGGCGGGCGAAGAGGCGACCGGGGTTGAACGCGTCCTGAGGAGTCTTCTTCGAGTGGATCTTGACGACGAGCTCATACCCGCCGTGCAGCAGCTCTTCGCGGCAAGCGATGAGGAACGCACTCTGATCGCGTCCGTCATTCGACTGCACCACGCGCACGTCCACGCTCCCCCGCGCAGTCCGCGATGCCAGTGTGTCCCGGATCTGCGCGGCTCGACCCTCATCCGCCGTCGTGACGATCAGGTCGTAGTCGCCGGGGAGACCATCCAGCCCGTCGAACATCGACGACGCGAGCTCCGGGTAGTAGATGTGGGCGACGGCCAGGGTGCGCAGCGGCGCACTCTCGTCGTAGTTCTCATCGTGCTCGTTGATCACATCGAGCAGAGCGGCGTCCGCATTCAGGGTGCGGGGCTCGACGTTCCGCGCCAGGTCCTGCATGAGGATCGGCATGGGATAGCCGTAGCGCGCCGCCGCGTCCAGGGTCCACTTGCCCACCACCGCCAAGCGGTCGAGGTACGGCGGCCATTGGAAGAACGGACGACGCTTCAGCGTCGGGCACCCAGCGTCAAGCAACTGCTCGGCATAGAGGACGGCGTGGTTCTCGACCTTGTCGGTCAGCGTCGGGAACGCCACCTCGCCGACGAACCCGTACGAGGTGAATCGCTCGGTGAAGACCGCCTCATGCTTGACCACTGCGTCTTCGTATCCATGCATGACGGGCAGGTTCGCCCAGTAGTCGATCCACTCGGTGCTGGCGACGAGTTCCTTGCGCGCAACCAGCCAGTACGACTGCAGGTGATACGCCAGGTAATCGCGCTTGGTGAAGGGGTTCGGCTCGACCCGCATGTGATCGGTCATTCCCCAGAAGTGCAGCTCCTGACGGTCCATCCGCTCGAACACCGGGTCGAACGGACGCACCGGACCGAACCAGGTGTCGTTTGCGAGGATGACCTCGTCGAAGTCGCCGATCCCGTCACCGACATGATCGAGGCCGTGCTTGTAGCCCCAGATGTCGAACCCTGAGTTGTCGCGTTCGATCACCTCGTCGGCGACGGTCTCGAGGGTTGCGCGTCCAGAGGCGGCCAGCGGGCCGTTGGAGATGACGATGATCCGCTCGCAGAATCGGCGCAGGTCCGTCAACGCGTACGGGACGTAATCCTCTACTTCGCCGCGTCGGTCGTACACGACGTAGATCAGGAGGCGTCGTCCGCCCTCGGGGAAGGTCGCCGCATCGCGAGTCGGGAACGTGGTGAGTTCGGCGGTTCTCATCAGAATCCTCCCCGGTAGTTGTTGATGCGGCGACGCGCGTACCGCAACGCGCGTCGCGCGCCCTTTGCCGCGAAGATCGCCGCATACGCCGCCTTGTAGGCGGGGCTGGCGATGGCCGCGAGCACGGGGTGGTTCATGGTGAGGTACATACGCGAGAGCCCGAACAGCCCGACGCCGCTCATCCGCCCCGCGCGCTGGATCAGAGTCACCGCGTCGACGGGGTATCCGCTCGTCGTCGAGAACAATTGATCGACCTTGTAGTCGATCGCCGTGTGACTGATCGCCGCATGCTCTGGAGTGAGCACGGTCTGCGAGTAGTACCCCGATTGGCCTGCCACGTGCGCGACGATCCGCTCCTGCACCCTGGCGAAGTCCTTGATCGGTCCGCTCGACGTGTAGTCGCGGTAGCTCAGACGCAGCTCGGCCATCGGCGCAAGTGCCTCGGGCCGGCAGAACCACATGCCTCCATACGGGGCGAGAGGAGAGACGGTCTCGACAGGCACACCCACACCGAGCTTGCGCAGCAGCCGCGTCGCTGAGGTGCGGTTTCGGGCGCCGCCCCACCCTGTACCCAGGATCGAGTAGCCGATGTGCATCGTCGGCGGGAACACGACGCCGAGGCGTGGCTTCGCCGCGAACTCACCGAGCACGTTCTGCACATACTCGGGAGACGCGAGGAGGTTCTCCGTCTGGAACCGCGTGAAGTAGCGCACGACGTTCAGCGTCTTCTTGACGTGCTTGCGCGCGTGAACCTTCACGAGCACGTCGTACTCGCGCTCGAGCAGCAGATCGTGGCATCCCACGAAGAAATCCGCCATATCGCGCCCCTTACGGGATGGCGTCACTCTGACGTCGAGTCGCGCGTTGCCGAGGGTGCGGGACTCCACGAATCGCTCGATGCGAGCGGCCTTGCGGCCATCGGTGGTCGTCACGATCAGGTCGAACCCGGCCGGGATGTTGCCCAGCTTGCCGCAGAGCTGTTCGAAGGCAGGCAGATCGCGGGCGTACACCACCGCCGCGATCCGCAGCCCCTCCGCATCCGTTCCGGGATTCACGCTCCGCTGGGACTTGATCCCCAGGAGGCCGGCATTGGCGTTCAGCGTGCGTGGTGCAACCGTTCGCGCGAGTGCGCTCAGGGCGGCGTCGCGGTCCAGCCCGTGCGCCTCGGCAACATCGAGGATGTCGCTGCCGATGATGCCGTGGCGGTCGAGATAGGTCGGATACCACGCGAACACGCCTCGATCGAGGAACGGATATCCGTCCTCGATCAGCACGTCAGCGACGTGAGCCGGAGCGTTGTTCGTCGGATATGCGTCGCCAGGGAACGCGAACTCGATGCGATGCCCCGCCGCGGCCAGCCGGGGGGCGATGACGCGCTCCTGTTCGGCCGCGCTCCCCGAGCGGCCATGGCCGCTCCAGAACGCTGACCACGCGGCGCTCTCGAACAAGGATCGGCGCGCGACGAACCAGGCCCACGGCATCGCGACGAGAGGGTGCCCCTGTTCGGGGAAGGAGCCATCGAGCTCCCCGACGATCTCAGCAGCCTGCCATCCATCTCCCGTGACCGCATCCATGCGCTCGAGCATCGCGTCGAACGAGTCGAGCGGGCCGAACCATCCGTCTCCGGTGAGCACGATCTCGTCGATCTCGCCGTGCAGCGGTTTCAGCGCCTCGAGCGCATCCCGGTAGTTCGCCGGATCGAAGCGGGAGGTGGCGACGGGGATGAGCTGGATGTCGAGGTGTGCAAGGCGGGCGTCGGCATCTGACACCTCGGTCGGCACGGTGACGAGCAGCCGCGTCGCATGGGTCGCGAGAGTTTCGAGTGCAGTGGCGGCCGTGGGTTCGAGGGTGCGCGAATCGCCCGAGAGCGCGTAGACGACGGCCCTCCGCGGGGCCGGGAGGACGCCGTTGGGCACCACTCAGCGGCCCCCCTGCTGCAATGCCTTGAGGAGATACTCGCCATACCCGCTCTTTCGCAGCGGCTCCGCGCGCTCACGCAGTTCGTCGTCCGTCAGGAAGCCCATTCGCCAGGCGACCTCCTCCGGGCAGCCGATCGACAACCCCTGACGCTTCTCGACCGTGCGGATGAAGTCCGTCGCCTCCGCCAATGAGTCGAACGTCCCGGTGTCCAGCCACGCGGTGCCGCGCGTCAGCAACTGCACCTTGAGCTTGCCTCGCTCCAGGTACTCCCGGTTGATGTCCGTGATCTCAAGTTCACCGCGGGGAGACGGCTTGAGCGCCTTCGCGATCTCGATGACGTCATTGTCATAGAAGTAGAGACCGGGCACGGCGTAATTGCTCTTGGGGTGGAGGGGCTTCTCCTCCAGGGAGACGACTCTCCCTTCGCGATCGAATTCGACGACACCATAGGCGGCCGCGTCGTCGACCCAGTAGCCGAACACGACGCCCCCGTCGAGCTCGGTGTACTGGCGAAGTTGGGTTCCCATCCCCTGCCCGTAGAAGATGTTGTCGCCGAGCACGAGGGCGACGGAATCGTCGCCGATGTGCTCCTCTCCGAGGATGAAGGCCTGTGCGAGGCCGTCCGGCGACGGCTGCGTCTTGTAGGTGATCGAGACGCCGAACTTCGACCCGTCGCCGAGCAGGCGCTGGAACGAGTCCGCATCGTGCGGTGTCGTGATGAGGAGGATGTCACGGATGCCGGCGAGGATCAGGGTCGACAGCGGGTAGTAGATCATCGGCTTGTCGTACACCGGGACCAGCTGCTTCGAGACGCCGAGAGTGATCGGGTGCAGCCGGGAGCCTGTGCCGCCGGCGAGAATAATGCCACGCATGCCCACCAGTCTCCCTGATCGAGTCCACCTGAACAAACGCCCCGAATCACGCACAGGCCACCCGGTACGCTGGCTGTCATGCAGAAACTGCTCGTCACCGGCGGCGCCGGCTTCATCGGTTCCAACTTCGTGCACCACGTCATCGGGAACACCGATGCCCACGTCACCGTGCTCGACAAGCTGACGTACGCAGGGAACAAGGCATCTCTCGAAGGCCTCCCCGCTGACCGGATCCGGTTCGTCGAGGGCGATATCGCCGACGCCGAACTGGTCGACGCCCTCTTCGCCGACGCCGATGCGGTGGTGCACTATGCCGCCGAATCGCACAACGACAATTCCCTGCACGACCCGCGTCCCTTCCTCGACACCAACATCATCGGCACGTACACGCTGCTCGAGGCCGCGCGGCGCCATGATCGCCGCTTCCACCACATCTCCACGGACGAGGTCTACGGCGACCTTGAACTCGACGACCCCGAGCGCTTCACCGAGCAGACGCCCTACAACCCGTCTTCCCCGTACTCCTCCACGAAGGCCGGCAGCGACCTGCTCGTGCGCGCCTGGGTGCGCTCGTTCGGAGTGCGTGCGACGATCTCGAACTGCTCCAACAACTACGGCCCGTACCAGCATGTCGAGAAGTTCATCCCGCGGCAGATCACCAACGTCATCCGCGGCATCCGCCCCAAGCTGTACGGTGCCGGGCAGAACGTCCGTGACTGGATCCACGCCGACGACCATTCCTCGGCGGTGCTCACGATCCTCGACAAGGGCGAGATCGGTGAGACCTACCTGATCGGCGCCGACGGGGAGAAGGACAACAAATCCGTCGTCGAGCTCATCCTCACCGAGATGGGGCAACCCGCCGACGCCTACGATCACGTCACCGATCGCGCAGGACACGACCTTCGCTACGCCATCGACTCGACGAAGCTGCGCACCGAACTCGGCTGGACGCCGACATACGGCGACTTCGAGTCCGGGCTCGCCTCGACGATCGCTTGGTACCGGGACAACGAGGCCTGGTGGGCCCCCTCGAAGGACGCGACCGAGTCGTTCTACGCCTCCAAGGGCCAGTGATGACAGAGTTCGGCAAGTCTCTGACCATCGCGGAGACGGCCATTCCGGGACTGCTCGTCGCCGACATCCCCGTGCACGGCGACTCCCGCGGTTGGTTCAAGGAGAACTGGCAGCGCGAGAAGATGGTCGCCGCCGGACTCCCCGACTTCGGCCCGGTGCAGAACAACATCTCCTTCAACGACGCGATCGGTACGACACGGGGTATCCACGCAGAACCCTGGGACAAGTGGGTCTCGGTGGCAACGGGACGCATCTTCGGCGCCTGGGTCGACCTCCGCGAAGGGCCCTCGTTCGGCACGGTCTTCACGACCGAGCTCGACCCGTCTCGCGCGATCTTCGTGCCGCGAGGCGTCGGCAACTCCTATCAGACTCTCGAGCCCAATACCGCCTACGCATATCTTGTCAACGACCACTGGTCGCCTGACGCCGAGTACTCGTTCCTGAACCTCGCGGATGAGACCGCGGCCATCGTGTGGCCGATCCCGCTGGCAGACGTCGAGATCTCCCCCAAGGATCTCGCCCACCCGCGGCTCGCCGACGTCACGCCCATCCCCCCTAAGAAGACACTCGTGATCGGTGCGAACGGGCAGCTGGGGCGCGCGCTGCACGAGCTCCTCGGAGAGTCGGCGGAGCTCGACTACGTCGGACGAGCCGAGTTCGACCTCGCCGACCCTTCCTTCGCCGAGAGCCGTCGGTGGCGCGACTACGCGACCATCATCAACGCCGCCGCCTACACGGCAGTCGACGCTGCGGAGACGGCGGAAGGACGCGCCGCGGCCTGGGCAGCCAACGTCTCCGGAGTCGCGATACTCGCGCGCATCGCGACGGAGAACGGCATCACGCTCGTGCACGTTTCCAGCGACTACGTGTTCGACGGAACCAAGGACGACGAGTACACGGAGGAAGACGCCATCTCGCCCCTGGGCGTGTACGGGCAGACCAAGGCGGCGGGCGATGCGATCGTCGCAACCGTGCCTCACCACTACATCATCCGCACATCCTGGGTGATCGGTGAGGGGAAGAACTTCGTGCGCACGATGGCCTCACTCGCCGAGCGCGATATCGACCCGAAGGTCGTCAACGATCAGACCGGGCGTCTGACCTTCACCTCCGACATCGCGGCTGGAGTTCAGCACCTGCTGACCACGCGCCCCTCGTACGGGGTGTACAACCTCTCAGGTGCCGGAGTACCGATGACCTGGGCGGAGCTCGCCCAAGTCGTCTTCACGACCACCGGTCACGATGCCTCACGCGTGACGGGCGTCAGCACAGAGGAGTATTTCTCCTCCGCAGCAGGACCGATCGCACCGCGCCCGAGTAACAGCGTGCTGCGGCTCGACAAGCTGAGCGCGACCGGCTTCCGCCCCTCCCCTATGCTGGATTCGCTCGCGGCGTACCTCGCATAGTTCGCACGCGCACCACCGACTTGACGATCGCATCCCCCCGGTAGCCCGGCCGCAAAGCCGACGGCACCAGGACGAACCCGGACAGCGCGTCGAGTTCGAGTTTCCGCACGTCATTCTTTCTGGGATTGTCTGGCAGATGGAGTGGCCATCGGCGGAAGCGGGAGCGGAATGCATACGCGAAGAGGTCGCCCGCGGGATCACGGACGGCCTCTTCACTGGTTCCTCGTGACATGTGCGCCACGGGGTTCGCATCTATCCGGAGATCATGGCACCCGCACCGTGGAGCACACGATCAGGGGGTTACCACCGGCGCCGGTGTTGATCGCATAAACGCACACCTGGTTGGCTCCCGAAGGCATCGCCACGAACTGGTTGAATCCGTGCTTGGATCCGACGGAGGGATATGCGGCCCCGACGTCAGGGCGGTCTCGGTCGGCGAGGAACCCGGTACCCACCCCGTTGACGTACACGTGCACGAGGATCGAGTCCGTGGTATCAGGGTCGAACGCCCAGCCGTTGAGAGTCGCTCCTCCGGCACTCGGCACGAAGCTCTCCACGAACCCGACGGGCACACGTCCCTGGTCGACAGCTGGCGGCGGTGCGCTCACCTTCACGGTGGAGCACACGAGCAACGGGTTGCCACCGGCCCCAGTGTTGATCGCGTACACGCACACCTGGTGCGAACCCACCGACATCGGGATGAACTCGTTGAACCCGGTGAGAGGTCCGGCCCCCGGATAGGCCGCCGCGACGTCACCGCGCGCCTTGTCGGCCATGTATGCCTTGCCGACGCCGTCGACGTAGATATGCACCTGGATCGGATCGATCGTGTCGGGATCGAATGCCCAGCCTGCCACCGTCGCGCCACCCGTTCCCGGAGACATGCTCTCGACGAACCCACGGGGAACGAGTCCGCGGTCGACTGCGGCAGTGACCTTGACCGTCGAGCATGAGATCAGCGGATTGCCGCCGGCTCCGTTGTTGATCGCGTACACGCACACCTGGTGCGTGCCCATCGACATCGACACGAACTCGTTGAAGCCAGTCCGTGGACCCGCGCCCGGGTAAGAGGCTGCGACATCGGCGCGCGCCTTGTCGGCCATGTATGCCTTGCCGACGCCGTCGACGTAGATATGCACCTGGATCGGGTCGGTTGTATCGGGATCGAACGCCCAGCCGGATACGGTTGCGCCGCCCGGTCCGGCGACGACTCCCTCGACGAAGCCACCGGGCACCCGTCCCTGATCCACAGGGGCCGTCACCTTGACGGTGGAGCAGACGATGAGCGGACTTCCGCCGGCACCGTTGTTGATCGCATACACGCACACCTGGTGCGATCCGACCGACATGGACACGAACTCGTTGAATCCATGACGCGAGCCCATCGACGGATAGGCGGCACCGAAGTCGGGGCGGTCTTTGTCGGCCCGGTAGTTCTTGGAGACGCCATCAACCTCGATGCGGATGTCGATGGGGTCGGTCGTGTCGGGATCGTACGCCCACCCCGAGATCGTCGCTCCCCCGGGACCGGCGGCCATGCTCTCGACGTGCCCGATGGGCGCGCGCCCTGGATCCGTCGCAGGCGGCACGGTCACAGTGGCGCAGCCGATCAGCACATTGTTGCCGTTGCCGACGTTGATGCCATAGGCGCAGACGCTCTGCGGCCCCGCGGGTGCGGTGATCTTCGCGCCGAAGCCGTGCGCATTGCCGTACAGCGGGTACTGCGCCATGACGTCGTTTCGCGGTCGACTCGCGACGAGAGCTGTGGCCGACGATCCCACGTAGACATGCACCGCGATCGAGCTGGCAGTGTCAGGATCGAGCGCCCATCCGGACACCTCGACGCCGCCGTCGACTGCGACTGCGGACTCGAGAGCGCCGACAGGAGGTCCGGTCTTGCCGATCACCTCGTCGCACCTGAGCGTGGAGTTGCTACCCGCCCCGATGTTGATGCCATAGACGCAGATTCGCACGCCGCCGGCCGCGGACGTCGGGATTCTCAGATCGAAACCATGCTTGTTCCCCATTCCGGGGTAGGCCGCACCAACGTCAGGACGGTCACCATCAGCCACGTAGGCGTAGCCTGCCGAGCCGATGTAGACGTGGATGGCGATGCTCTCCGCGGTGTTCGGGTCCAGCGCCCACCCGCGCACCCGGTACTCGCCAGGAAGCGCTTCGATCGTGTCGACGACCCCGATCGGGTCATCCTTCGCCCCCTGGGTCGGGCCGAACCAGTCGGTGAAGTAGTTGTAGAAGTTCCGATTGCCGTAGGCCGAGCACGCGTCTCCGGCGCCGTACCCCGCACGGAGGGCAGCCGCGTTCGGCTGGTACGGCGTGTAGTAGTAGAGCGCCGACGTCGCCTTGTTCGCGATGTACACAGGCGAGCTGCCGCAGTTCGCATTCGGGTTGTAGAGGATGTTCCATGTCCTACCCGGGGCGTACCACTGGAACCACTTTCCCTCCATGTAGATCTGCATCTGACGTGCGGCGCCGTAGATCTGGTGGAAGAAGCCGATGTAGTTCGGGTCACAGGGCGCCGTGTCAGGGCAGCCCTGGCCCAGCGCGATGTTGAAGCGCCAGGCGCTCGGCCAGGTGTGCGTGATCAGGCCCTGCTCCTTCTGGAGCATCACGATGAGCACCTGAGGGTTGATGTTGCAGGACTGGGCGACGCGATAGATGATCCGCGCGGCCGACTCATTCGCCGCACCCGTGTAGCCGCTGCAGTACGCGTCCGCGGGTCGACTGACGGAAGTGATCGTGAAGTCCTTGAGGCAGACGATCGGCTTCCCGTTCTCGTCCGTGCCCCCGAGGCAACGAGAGACCTTGCTGTTGAAGAAGGCCTGGATCTGGGCCTCGCTCATCGTGTTCTTGTTCGTGAACACGGCGTCGCTGATGATGTTGCCGGCGTCGAAGCCTGCGAGTGTCGTCTTCACGATCCCCGTGGACGCAGGATCACCGGCGACCTGCGCCGTGCTCGTCGGGGCGGACGCCGCGGCAGCAGTGGAGGCGGCGGCTGCAGTAGCGGGGACCACCGTTCCGATGACCAGGGCGAAGACAGCGACGACACAGGTGAGGAGTGGGGAGGTCCTCATGGTGTTTCGCGAGCGTGGGGCACGTCGAGACATGTGACCAGTGTGACGGAAGTTGCGTGATGATGCCACTGTTACACGCTTTGCGCCACAACTTTTCGGCGTGTCGCCCGTATGCGGAGCTTGCTCTCAGCCAATCACAGGTCGGCGTGCAGGCCCCAGAGGCGCTCCGCAGAGCTCGCCCAGGAGAACGCTCGTGACCGATCGGCGGCGAGCACGCGAAGCCGATCCGCCGCCACACCCGTCGCTTCGGCGACGGCTTCCGCGATCTCGCCACCGGGCACCAACAGGCCACCGTCCGCGATCACGTCACGGTGCGAGCCGGTGTCGACAGCGACGACGGGGATGCCGAGCGCCATCGCCTCGACCGCGCGCCACGGCCAGCCGGCGACCGCATCCGTCGTCACATATGCCGATGCTCCGGCAAGCACGGCTGCGCGGTCCTCGGGGGAAAGCGCGCCCCGTACGTGCGCACGCCGCTCGGGCAGCCCGACGGCGGACGCCGCGTCCGCGAATCGAGGCTCCGCACCCTCGGACGCGTCGACGATCACCGCGTCGAGGCCTGCGGCCAGCGCACCACGGAATGCATCGGACACGGTGTCGAGCGAACCGGTGAGCACCACGTACTCATCAGGCAGCGAGAGGGTCGCGCGTCGATCCGCCGCGTCGGCGGGCGCACGGAACCCGCGCGGTGGTGCACCCGCGATCACCCGCACCCGATCGCCGAGCTTCGCGAGCTCGGACAATCGCTGCGCGACCGCATGCGAGGGCACGACCACAGCATCGGCATGCCGCACGGCACGCCGGAGCATGCCGCGCTGCCACGCCACCGCACCTTTCGACAGCTGCTCTGGAGCGTCCCAGGCACGCAGATCCCAGAGCGTCACCGTCGTCTGATTGTTGTCGTGCACACGATCGTGGCGGACGAGCGGCGCCAGCAGGGACGGAGAGTGGATCAGGCCGCCACCGACACCCGGCGCGATGCCCAGCTGCCATGAGGCGGCGAGCTCACGCCGGCCGAACCCGAGCGTCCGGACGTCACCCACACCGGGCACCGCCACCGTCGCACCCGCGGGCACGATCGCGTCGACCGTGCACCCGGATGGCGCTGTCGCGACCAGTCCGGCGGCGAGGTCGAGCGCCGCCGCAGCCTGATCGGGGTCGACGACGTGCACGAGCTGATCCAGAACTACACGCAGCCGAGCACCCATGTGTTCAGGTTAACCTCGCGAGGCTCGCTCCCCGGGGAGTCAGCCCCCCGCGCCGCGTGAATATCAGCGTTCCCACAGAATCCGCCCACCACCGGCCCAGAGGTTCATGCTTGAATGCTCGGGTGAGCGATGGTCGACTTCCCGTCCGGCGCCGATGGATCGGGTGGACCGTCGGCATCCTGCTGTCCCTCCTCATCGTCGCCATCGGATGGGTCACGGTTCGCGGAATCGGCGCGGTGAGCAACCTTCAACAGGTCGCCAAGAGCGCGACGCAGCTGAAGGCCGCGATCGCCGACGGCGACATCGAGGCGGCGCAGCCGATAGCGAAGAGCATCGCGCGCAACGCGGCGTCGGCTCACGACCTCACGTCGGACCCCGTCTGGCACGCGTTCGGCGTCGTGCCCTGGCTGGGACCGAACTTCCGTGCAGTGAGCGACATCGCGGAGATCGCCGACGATGTGTCGTCCGATGCCCTCACCCCGCTGCTGGACGTGGCCGGCGACCTCGATCTCGCGAGTCTCGGGTTCACCGGCGGCGTGATCGACCTCGCGCCGTTCGCCGAGGTCGCGAAGCCGCTCGGCACGGCGGGCACCGCGCTGAGCGAGGCGGAGGCGAGAGCGAAGCGCATCGATGCCGACGCGACGCTCCCCCCGCTCGCAGACGCCATCGGCGAGATGCGCTCGGCTGTCACCGAGGCGGCCACCGTGGTGGGCTCCCTGCACGGGGCGGCCGTGCTGCTTCCGACGATGCTCGGAGGCGAGGGACCGCGCAACTACGTCCTCGCGATGCAGAACAATGCGGAGTTGCGCTCGTCGGGCGGCATCGTCGGCTCGATCGCCCTCCTGCACGCGGAGAACGGCAGGATCACCCTGCAGTCCCAGGCGTCGACGAGCGACTTCCCGCCCCTCGATACGGCGCTGCCGCTGAGCGACTCGACGATCGCCCTGTTCGAGGACGGCCCGGGCAGGTATCTGCAGAACATCACGAGCATCCCCGACTTCACCGAAGCGGGCGCGACGATCGCCGCCCGCTGGACGGGGCGATTCGGTGGCACTGTCGATGGCGTCATCGCCGTCGACGCCGTCGTCGCGCGGCATCTCCTGGCCGCGACAGGCGACCTCGCGTTCGGCCCCTTCACCGCGACCGCCGACAACGTGACCGACATCCTCCTGTCGCAGATCTACGCCGCCGTTCCCGACCCCGCGGTGCAGGACCAGATCTTCGCGCAGGCCGCCGGCGCCCTGTTCGGTGCGGCGCTCTCCGGCGGAGACCCGCAGGCCCTGATCGGCGCCCTGGCGAAGTCTGCCGGTGAGGGACGCATCCGCGTCTGGAGCGCCCACCCGGACGAGGAGGCGCTGCTGGCGGCTTCCGAACTCGGCGGCACGATCCCGACCGACAGCACCGACGCGACCTACGTGGGAGTGCTGTTCAACGACAGCACGGGATCGAAGATGGACTACTACACCAGGGCGACCATCGCGACGTCCGTCGGCACGTGCCAGGGCACCCCGACGACGCAGGTGCGGGTGACCTGGACGAACACCGCGCCCGCAGACGCGGCGACCTCGCTGCCCGCGTATGTGACGGGAGACGGCGTGTACGGGGTGCCGGCCGGCACCGTGCGCACCCTCATCGCGATTTATGGTCCCGAAGGTGCCACTCCGTCGCACACCGACCGCGACGGCAAGGAGGAGAGCGTGCAGACCGCCCTGCTCGGCGATCGCTCCGTGGTGCAGCACGAGGTTTCCCTCGCCCCTGGAGAGTCCACCACGATCACGCTCGAGTTCCAGGGGACGGGCGCCGGCGAGCGCCTTACCGATGTGGTGCACACCCCTCTGATCGACACCCCTGACACGCCGCGGAAACCGCTCCGCTGCGCTTCGTGACTTTCCCCGCCGGATAGGGTACTGTCGACTCACTGGGGAATATCTGGAGTCTGCAATCCTGCCGTGGGGGCAGGAAGACACCACGCAGTCGGACGCAGGGGTGTGTCCGAAGGCGATTCCGCGTGAAATTCTGGGGAGAAATCATGCTGAAGAAACTGGCTGCCATCAGCCTCACCGCCGGCGCGCTCGTACTCGCTGCGCCCGCCGTCGCCACTGCCGCGCCTTCCGCGCCGGCTGCGTCGTCCGATTCGTATCCGGCCCCTCCGGGAGCCAAGGTCGGCAACCCGATCATCGACATCTGCGAAGTGTCAACGATCGTCTTCGGACCGGCGTACTTCCTGCCGGGTGAGAATGTGAACGTCTCGGTGTCCGGGCTCAACGCTGCCAAGGCCGCGGTCTCGGGCAACGTCGCCGCATCCGACGGCAGCCTGACGCTCACCTTCCGCCCGCCGTCCGACGGCGAGGGCTCCTATGCAGTCGCATTCAACGGCTCGCGCTCGTACACGGCGACCATCACGGTCTCGCACGGACATGATGCCGCCGCCAGCTGCGACCACGACCCCGGTGTCGCGGCCGCAGGCTCCGAGCTGCCGCTCACGGGCGGAAGCAGCGGCGGCTTCGAACTCGCCCTGACCGGCGGAAGCGTCTCGCCGTGGATCCTCGGTGGTGGAGCCGCTGCGCTCGTCGCCGGTGGAGCCCTCGTCGCTGTCGGTGCTTCTCGCCGCAAGCGCGCCTAGATCCGGCTGCCGCCTCGTGCGGTGGTCGACTGGACGACGGTGATCCCTCCCCCTCCGATCACCGTCGTCTGGTGCATCCGGTGATCACACCGGAAGCCCACGGCCGCCCCGTCCCTCGCTGGACGGCCGTGGGCTTTGGCGTGTCCTCGCACGTTTCACTCACGGCCTGAAGCGCACCTCGAATGCGTGGCAGAGAGCCGTGTGGTCAGGGGGTGGGCGTCGGCGTCGGCGTGGGCGGATGCAGCGCCTGCTGGATCATCTGATGGATGTAGGCGTAGTCGGGGTTGTGCTCGTCCACCCCGGAAGCCGGTGTGAGCTCGATCGACGTGACCGGCTGCTCCTTCGCCTTGAGCATCAGATCGAAGAACTCGGGCAGCTTGTCCGAGGGCAGGTCGGTGCTGATCAGCGCCGTGCCCGCCGCCGCCACCTCGTTGAAGCGCGTGAGAACGGTCTGCGGCGTGAACTGCGCGAGGATCGCCTCCTGCAGCTGACGCTGCCGCTTCATGCGATCCCAGTCACTGGTCGTGTAGCGCGAGCGCGCGTACCACTGGGCGGTGTCACCATCCATATGCTGCTGGCCGGGTTCGATCCAGCCGATGGCCCACTCGCTCACGTCCGTGCCCGACCAGTTCTCGGGCGGCCCGCCCTTGGGCAGACGAGGACCCGTGACGTCGATGTCGACGCCACCCAGAGCATCGACGAGCTCTGCGAAGCCGTGCATGTCGACGAACACGTAGTACGGGATCTCGATCCCGAGCACGCCCTCGGCGGCATCCTTCGTCGCCTCGATGCCCGGCTCGGACCCCTTCGCCGCGGCGTCGGGGTAGAGCCCGGTGCCGTTGTCGTCACGGCAGACCTCGGCAGCGTAGCGGACGTGGTTCATCCAGCCGTTCCAGCCACACGTCGGCGAGGAGTGCCCCTCGAAACCGTTCGGGTAGAGCTCCTGCATCGGGCTGCCATCGCTGAAGGGCGCACCCGGCAGCTCGCGAGGAATACCTGTGATCGTCATCGCGCCGGTCTCCGCGTTCACGGAGACGACGGAGATGCTGTCGAAACGCATCGAATCGCGCCCATCGCCGCTGTCCGCGCCGAGGAGCAGGATGTTGTAGTAGCCGTCGCTCGGGGGCAGGCTCGGTCCGCTCTGTCCGAAGATCGCCCCGAGCGTGTTCCGCACCGAACCGACCGCCGTCGCCGCATACCCCGCACCACCACCCACGAGCCCCAGCAGGAGGAGCGCCACGACAGGGATGGCGAAACGGGACGCCGTCGGCACCTTGACGAGCCGCACGAGGCGCAGCGTGTCGAACGTGAGCACGATCCACAGCACGGCGTATGCGATCAGCAGCACCTGCACGAGCGTGAGGATCACCGCCGAGAAGAACCCGGCGCCGATCGTCAACCACAGCAGCGCAGGTCGCGCGAACAGCGCGAGACCCAACCCCACGATCACCAGGAACCATGACAGCAGGGTGGCACCGAGACCAAAACGGCCGAGCCGACGATTGCCCGCGAGCACCTGTGCCGAACCGGGAATCAGGAGGTTCAGGACGACCAGCCACCAGCCGCGCTTCGTCATCGACCCCGCGTCGGAGGAATCCGGGTGCCGCAGCGGCCGGGTCTCGATGAGCGGGCGCCGTGATGCGCGCGGAGGCGCAAGGGTCACAGCGACGCCTTCAACCGTTCGTTCTTCTCCTCGACCTGGGTCTCGAGGTCGCTCGCGTAGGCCTCGACGCGATCGGCGAGATCGTCGTCGGCGGTACCGAGAATCCGTGCGGCGAGCAGCCCCGCATTGCGGGCGCCGCCGATCGACACGGTCGCCACGGGAATCCCCGCGGGCATCTGCACGATCGAGAGCAGCGAGTCCATGCCGTCGAGGTAGGCAAGCGGAACCGGTACACCGACCACGGGAAGCGGCGTCATGGAGGCAAGCATGCCGGGAAGGTGGGCTGCTCCCCCGGCGCCGGCGATGATGACGCGGACGCCGCGTGCCCGCGCCTCGCGCGCATACGACATGAGCTTGTCGGGTGTGCGATGCGCGGACACCACCTCGACCTCATGCGCGATGCCGAAGTCGGTGAGCGCCTGGGATGCGTCGCTCATCACACGCCAGTCGGAGTCGGATCCCATGACGACGCCGACCAGAGGCGCGGCGGAAGAGTGCAATGGCTCGGTCACCAGATCAGGCTACGGTCTGCCGCTGGGAGAATCCCCGAACGGCACACCTCTTGCGCGGCATGTGTCGCATGCTCACGGTGCGCGCCACGGTTCGCGATCAGGCGAAGTGCGCAGCGACCGCGCGTGCGACGTACACGGCATCGTCGAGATCGTCGTCCGCGACGTTGACATGGCCGACCTTGCGCCCGGGCCGCGGCGCCTTCCCGTACGTGTGGATCTTCGCCTGCGGGTGCTCGGCCATCGCCGCACCGAAACGTTCTTCCAGCGTCCCTTCGACCGGTCCGCCGAGGATGTTCACCATCACGGACCACGCCGCGCGAGGAGCCGTGCTGCCGAGGGGCAGATCGACCACGGCACGCAGGTGCTGCTCGAACTGGCCGGTCACCGCGCCGTCCTGGCTCCAGTGGCCGCTGTTGTGGGGCCTCATGGCGAGCTCGTTCACGAGGATGCGCTCGTCGTCGGTCTCGAACAGCTCGACCGCGAGCATGCCGGTCACTCCGAGACCCTCAGCGATCGCCCGGCCGATCCCCTCCGCAACCTCCACCAGCCGCTCGCCTGCTGCGGGCGCGGGCGCGATCACCTCGGCGCACACACCGTCGCGCTGCACCGTCTCCACGACGGGATACGCCACGATGTCACCACTCGGGCGACGGGCGACCTGCTGTGCAAGCTCTCGCACGAACGGAACCAACTCCTCGACGAGGAGCGTCTCCCCCTCGGGGAGAGCGTCCAGCCAGTCCTCGGCATCCACCGCCGCACGCACGACACGGACGCCCTTGCCGTCATATCCGCCACGGGGTGTCTTGACGACGCCCGCACCGGCATGCGCATCGAGGAACTGCTGCAGCTCGTCGATGGTGCGCACGGCGGCCCAATCAGGCTGAGGAACGCCGAGCTCGGCGAGACGCGCACGCATCACCAGCTTGTCCTGAGCGAACTGCAGCGCATCCGGGCCGGGATGCACCACCACACCATCGGCGACGAGGGCGCGCAGCACGTCCTGCGGTACGTGCTCGTGGTCGAAGGTCACGACATCGACGTCGGCCGCGAAGGCGCGCACGGCGTCGAGGTCGCGATAGTCGCCGACCGCGCTGGCCGCGAGTCCGGCGGACATTCCCACATCCTCGGCGAGCACTCGCACATCGAGGCCCAATTCGACCGCCGGAGCGATCATCATCCGGGCCAGCTGTCCTCCGCCGATCACGCCCACACGCAGCGCCATGTGCCGCCTCCATTCGTCTGTCCCATTCTCCCGCACCGATCGGAGCCTGTAGGACACGTTTCGAATGGGTCGGAGACGACGTGCGGACGGACCGGCTCAGTTCACAGCGGGGTGTGCTCGTCCGAGCTCGCCTGTGCGTCGCGGTGGGCGAGGATCTGTCCGACTTCGACCTGGTCGGCCAGTGTCTCGTGGACGAGCGTCACGTTGGGGACGTTCGACAGCCGCAACGGGGTGTCGACGCCGTTGGACAGTGTGATGGTGCCCGCTCCCCACAGCCGCTGCAGCGGACCCCGGCGGACCGCGATCGTGTAGCCGCGCGCATGGGACATCTCCTGGCGACGACGGGCACCGATTCCGTGATGAGCGATGACACGCCGTGTGGTCACGGTGGTGCTCCGGGAGTACCAGATGAGAAATGGAACGACGACGGCCACCACGACCAGCACGCCTGCGGCCGCGAGGAGCATCCAGTCCTCGAACCCCGCCGGCAGGTTGCCGTAGAAGTACGCCGTCGAGCCGAACGTCGCGATCAGCACGAGAGCCGACCAGAAGAGCCGACGCGCATGACTGCGGAAGCGCGCGATGAGCAGCTCCTCTGAGGGCGTACCGGGCGGCGGCATCACCGGCCGACCGCCGAGCATCACAGGCTGGGTCACCCCACCATTGTGCCCGTGATCACCGACAACGCCCGCTGTCCGACGGCGTGTCAGCTTCCGGTCGGGCGCACGTGCACGACATCCCCCGCAGAGATCGCATGATCTGCGCCCTCCGCCACGACCACGAGACGCCCCTCCGCATCGATCGCGGTCGCCGTCCCCTCGAGGATGCGGTCGCCGGGCAGGGATACCCGCACGTCCGCGTCGAGCGTCGCGCATCGAGCCGACACAGCCGCGTGCAAACCGCTCGCGCGCGCATCGCCCGCCGAGACGAGTTCTGCGAGCACGCGGGCCAGGACGCTCAGGTAGTCCGCGAGAAGCCGGTCCTCCTCGGCCTCGGACCCGAGTGCGGCGAACGACGTCGCCGTCGGTACCGGGAGCTGCCCGACGGTCATCGCCGTGTTCACGCCCGCGCCGACGATCACGCCGTCCGGCGTAGCCTCGGCGAGAATGCCGCAGATCTTGCGCCCATCGACGAGCACATCGTTCGGCCACTTCACGGCCACATCGCGCCCAGGAAGCTGCGCGGCGATCGCCTCCGACATCGCCAGCCCTGCCGCGAGCGGGATCCAGCCCCGAGCCGCCGGATCGGACGGAAGATCGCGCAACAGCACCGATACGGCGAGGGCGGAGCCGTCCGGCGCCACCCACGTGCGATCGAGACGGCCCCGCCCTGCGGTCTGGTTGCGGGTGATCAGGGCCGACAGGTGCGGCCAGTGGGCGACATCGTCTGCGAGCCCGCGCAGATCGGCGTTCGTGGAACCGGTCTGCGGCACGACCTCAAGACGCGATGCGACGGCGCGAGCGAGCGGGAGATCCATGCTCACACGTCCTCCTCGTCGGCTTCTTCGTCGTCGTCGTCCTCGTCGGGACGGACGGCTCCGACCTCATGCGCCTGCCAGCGATCCCACTTCTGCATGAGCTCGTCGACGGCGGCATGGAACTTCTCGGTCGCCACGCCCTGCGTCGTGTCCCCGAAGTAGTGCTGCACCCACATGCGCAATCGGGCCGTCGCCGCCTCGTCCACGCGCACCCGTTCGACCTCGGACACGATGTCGGCCGCCCCCTCGACGGTCAGCCACTCACAATCGGACAGGTAGCCCTGCGTATCGATCGACGCCTGCTCATCGGTCGGACGGGTGATCATCAACGGCTTCCCGGCCGCGAGTCGGTCGTAGACCATGGCCGAGATGTCGACGATCGCGACGTCGGCCGCCGTGAGCTGCCAGCCGAGTTCCGGGCCGGCGTCGTACACGTGGTGCGCCGCCGCATCCGCCGCATTCGCCGCGGCGATCGCCGTGATGATCCGACGATGAGCGGCACCGTACGCGTCGTCGACCACGCCGCTGCGGGGATGCGGACGGTAGATCACTCGATGCGTCCCCGTGGCCAGCAGTCGGTTCACCAGAGTCTCGCCGTGAGAGGCGATGGAGCCGTAGTGCGCGCTGGGACGGTCGCCCTCCCACGTCGGGGCATACAGCACCACCGTGCGCTCATCGGGGGTGTAGGGCAACGTGCCCGCGTAATGGTCGGCCTGCGGACGCCCGATCTCGATCGTTCGCCGGTCGACGTCGTAGTCCCACAGCGTGCGCGACAGCCGATCCCGCGCCGCCTGACCCGCCACGAACGCGTAGTCGTACGCCTTGTACTGGTTGGTGGTCATGTACATCTTGTCGGACTCGCCGTGATTGATGAACACGTGCCAGCGCCGGCCGTACCGGAACATCTGGAAGTTGCGGGTGTTCTGGTTGACGTACAGCACGACGCGGATGTCCTGCGTCGCGATGAACCTCTCCAGGTCGCGGACCGTCGGCACGAATGCGACGGGCGGCGAGTCCTCGTCGAGCAGCTTGTCCGCGCCCGTCGCCTGCCGCGAGAGGACCACGACGGGCCAGCGCTTCGCGAGCTCGGCCAACGGTCGATACCACTGCCGCATCTGGTACATGTTCACCGCACCGTCGGCGAAGTACACCGCGACCTTGAAGTGGTCGGCAGGCAGGGGCTCGCGCTCGGCCAGCCGTCGACGGACCCGCTGCACGGCGGTGCGGGATGCGAGCGCTCGTTTCAGCAGTCGGTATGCCTTCTTCGCGTCAGACAGTGCACCCATCCCTCCAGAATAGTTCGTCCTCGCGGTGGCCCCCGGCGGAGGGGAACGGCGAGACGTCACGACGCGGGGCGCCCCATCGCCGTCATCAGGGAACACGGTGGACGCCGTGCCATGATCGTCATGTGCCCGCTGACGAATCCGCCGCTCCCCTGACCGGGGTGTCCTTCGTGATGCCGGTGCTCAACGAGCGCGCCTACCTCGAGCACGCGATCGCCTCCGTGCTCGCACAGGACGTCGACGCCCCCACCGAACTGGTGCTGGCACTCGGTCCCTCCACCGACGGCACGACGGAACTGGCGCATCGTCTCGCGGCGGCCGACGACCGCATCCGCCTGGTCGAGAACCCCGCCGCCCACATCCCCGTCGGTCTGAACGCCGCCATCCGCGCGAGCCGGTTCGCGACGATCGTGCGTGTCGACGCGCACTCGGAGCTGTCCCCCGGTTACGCCGCTCGCGCCATGCAGACGCTCGAGCGGACCGGGTCCGCGAACGTCGGCGGTGTAATGCATGCCGAAGGTCGCACCCCTTTCCAGAAGGCAGTGGCCCGTCTGTACAACTCCCCCGTCGGGCTCGGCGGAGGGGCGTACCACGGTGGCACCCAGGAGGGCAAGGCCGAGTCCGCCTACCTCGGGGTGATGCGCCGCACCGTGCTCGACGAGGTCGGGCTGTTCGACGAGTCGATCCGGCGCGGCGAGGACTGGGAGCTCAACCTCCGCATCCGCCAGGCCGGACACCGCGTCTGGTTCGACCCGGAGTTGTCGGTCACCTACTGGCCGCGCGAGAGCTGGCTGCGCCTGGCACGGCAGTTCCGCGCGACGGGTGCCTGGCGCGGCGAGCTGGTCCGTCGATTCGGCCGGAGCAACGGCATCCGCTACTTCGCACCGCCCGCGCTCGTGCTCCTGGTCGCGCTCGCCCTCGTCGTGGGGATCCTGCAGGCGACGGGGGTGCTCAGCGGAGTGCTCTCCCTGATCGCCTCCCTCGTCGTGTACGTGCCGCTCGCCCTCTACGTGCTGCTCGTGCTCGCGGTCGCTCTGGCGCCCGGAGGCGGCGGCATCCGGCAACGGCTGTGGACCCTGCTCGTGCTGCCGACGATGCACCTCTCGTGGGGCCTGGGCTTCCTCGGCGGCGTGCTGCGCGGGGCGCGGGATACGGTCGACGCTTCGCGGCTGGGCACGCGCAATACTCCACTCCCCTGAGACCCGTTCGCCTCGCTCAGCGTGTGATGAACCCCAGGTCCAGGATGCGATCGACCACGCGCGAGGCAGCGTGTCCGTCGTCGCGCGCGTTGAACTGTCGACGCCAGGCCGCGTAGCGCTCGGCGTACGCCGCCTGGTGCTCCGGATCGTCGAGCGCTGCCGCGAGCTCGTCCTGCGTCCGCACCAGCGGTCCCGGCGCGCGGTCGGCGAGGTCGAAGTAGAACCCACGCAGCTTGCCGCGATAGTGGTCGAGGTCGGGCACCAGGAAGTACATCGGTTTGCCTGTGACGCTGAAGTCGAACATCACCGACGAGTAGTCCGTGATCAGGGCGTCGGCGGCGAGCAGGAGCAACGCGGTCTCCGGGTATCCGGTAACGTCGATGACCCGCGCGCCGGCACGGTCGCGCCCCTGCTCCAACGTGCGGGAGTGCCCGCGGACGAGCACGACGGCGTTCGCCTGCCGGGCCAGAACCTCGGGGTCGATGAAATCGACCATCTCGGCGCGGTCGTCCCGCCACGTCGGCGCGTACAGGAGCACCCGCTCCTCGGGCCCGATGCCCAGAGCACTGCGGATCGCCGCCGGATCCCCGGTGGCGAGTGCATCGTTGCGGGGGTATCCGTCCACCCAGATCGGCCGCCCGAAGAACGCGTATGCCTTGCGCAGAATGCGCTCCGAGTAGGTGTTCTGCGCCAGCAGCACATCCCACCGTCGTGATTCCTTGACCACCGCGGCCATACGTCGCGGGTCGAAGCCGGGACGATGCAGTGCGAGACGCTTGAGAGGCGTGCCATGCCAGGTCTGCAGGACCTTCTGACCCGGCTTTCGAGCGAAACGTCGACGCAGCCAGTCGTTCACCACCAGCAGCCGTGCAGCACCACGTGCATTCCACCACTGCGGGCTGCCCTCGACCACGGCGATCGCTCCCTCAGGGACCTCCACCGAGAGATCGACGACACTCCAGTACCGGCGCACCTCGGGGGCGCGCGCGGCGAGCTCCCGATCGATGGCGCGCGGGTTGCAGCCGACGCTGCGGCCGTAGAAGCTCTCGAAGAACACGGCGTTCTCGGTGCCGCCGACCTGCGCGACGTAGCGCTCTTCCAGCGTCGAGCGGCCCTCCGGCGTCTCGAAGACCGGATCGATCGGCGCGGCGATGCGCACGGCGCCACCGTCGACGGCGATGCGCACGCCGGTGAGCACGACCGGGGCGATGTGGAGGTCGTCGACGTCGACATCCGCGATCCGCAGCTCGTACTCCCCCGCCGGCAGCGGGAGGGACGGGCCGCCCCACCGCGCTGCCTGCAACGGGAAGGTCGCCTTCCACGTCTTGCCGCCTCCGCTCAGGCGAGCCTCGACCCGTGCGCGTGGTCCGACCAGCGCGGCCTCCACCGGTCGCTGACCGGTCCCTGCGATGACCAGCGCCTCCGCTACGTCATCGATGCGGGCCGTTGTCATGCTGCTCCCTTCGGCGCCGGAATTCCCCGTGCGCGGATGACCTGGTAGACACGCTCGGTGTTGTGTCCGTCCCGGTACGCGTGCATCTCCGCGCTGAGCGTAGCGGACCGCGCCGACGCGGCGGAAAACGCACCGTCTTCGGAGAGCAGCGTCTCCAGCTGCGTGAGCAGCTCCGGCCAGTCCGATGCGGCGTCAGAGCCGGCGACGTCGTCGAACCGACCGTATAAGCCGCGCGTGCGGGCATACTCTGTGGCGTCAGGTGCCAGGTAGAGCACCGGCATCCGCAACAATCCGACGTCATAGGCGAGCGAGGAGTAGTCCGTCACGAGCACGTCGACAGCGGCGAGCGCCGGCGTCACATCGGGGAGGACCGTGGCACTGAGCGCACGGACCCGCCGGCTCGGAAGCGGCGAGGCGTAGCCACCCGCACCCAGCGGGTGGGAGCGCACCAGCAGGATCGCGTCCTGCTCCTCGAGAACGCGGAGGATGCGGATCCATTCTTCTGCAGACGGCACGGCCGGGTCGGCGGCGCCGTCACGCCAGGTGGGCGCATACAGGATCGTTCGCGCCCCTGTCGGGAGATCACTCACCGCGCCGTGGAGCACGGCCGATGCCGCCTTCCGGACATCGTCGGCGCTTCCAGCCGACAGCACATCGACGCGGGGTTCGCCGGTCACGACAACGCGATCGTCGCCGAGCCCGAATGCCGACTCGAGGCGGCCGCGCGCGCGATGCGACGCCGCAGGAAGCACGCGGATCCGCTGGGCGGCTGCACGGTAGAGGAAGGCCACGACACGGCGCAGCAACCATGCGCCGGGGACGTTCGGCACCTGCGTCGTCGCCGGGGAATCGAGACCGATCCGCTTCAGCGGGATCCCGTGCCAGAGCTGCACCACGAACGCTCCGCCGTTCGCATAGCGGTTGACGTCGCCGAGGCCGTGGGTGACCACGAGCACTCCGGCACGCGCCGTCGCCCACCAGCCGCGCAGACCACCCTTGCGCACGAAGCGGATGCCGAGGGCCGCCGCATCCCGGTCCTCGCGCTCCGACGAGGTGAGCCACACCGTCTCATGCCCTGCGACGGATGCGTGACGCTGCAGCGCGAGCGCGCCATCGCCGACCCCGGCACCGCAGCCGAAGACCCAGCGTCGTCCGCGCGGGACAGCGAGAGTGCCGATGCGTCCGACGGCATACAACGGAATCCGGAGCAGCTTGGCCGCATTGCCGGAGCCGAAAGAGAAGGACGCCACCCCGCGAGCCTATCGCGCAGGTGGCGTCCTTCTCTGTGAAGCAGAGTGTCAGCTGGTGAGCGTGCCCAGCGTCACCTCGACGTCGTAATCCTTGCCGTCTCGCACGTAGGTGAGCTTGGCGTCGCTGCCAGCGGCTGCGGCGCGCACCTGGGCGGTGAGGTCGCTCGAGCTGGTGATCGGGACGCCGTTGAACTCCGTGACGATGTCGCCCTTCTTGAGTCCCGCGGCCGCCGCCGCACCGCCGGACGTGGTCTCGGCGATGTAGGCCCCGGAGACCGTTGCGCCCTGGATGCTCGAGGCATCCTGGACCGACGCGCCGAGCAGACCGTGGGTGGCCGCACCGTCGGCGATGATCTCATCCGAGACCCGCTTGGCGATGTTCGACGGGATGGCGAAGCCGATGCCGATCGAGCCCGACTCCTCGGAGCTTCCCGAGCTCGCGATCGCCACGTTGATGCCGATCAGCTCGCCCTTGCTGTTCACGAGGGCACCACCCGAGTTGCCGTGGTTGATCGCGGCGTCGGTCTGGATGACGGCGATCGAGATGGACTTGGACGTCTGCTGGCTGCCACTGCCCGGGATGTCGAACTGGAACGGTCCCTGGCCCTGACCCTGATCCGGGGTCTGCTGCGGGTCCGGCGAGTCCTGGGAGGACGAGTCGGGCAGCGCGGAGGACGCGATCTGGATGCTCCGGTTCAGCGCACTCACGATGCCGGTGGTGACCGAGTTCGCCAGTCCCAGCGGGGCGCCGAGCGCGACGGCGGTGTCACCGACGTTGAGCTTCGACGAATCTGCGAACTCCATGGGGGTGAGCCCCTTGGCGTCCTTCAGCTTGATGACGGCGAGGTCGTAGATCGGGTCGGTACCGACCACGGTGGCCTCGAAGATCCGGCCGTCCGAGGTGGTCACACGGATGGTCGGATCGGCGACGGCACCGCCGAGCGTCACGACGTGCGTGTTGGTGAGGACGTAGCCGTCATCGCTGATGATGACACCGGATCCGCTGCCCGCCTGATCCGAGCCCGCGACCTCGATCGTGACGACCGACGGCAGAGCCGCCGTCGCCACGGCCGTGGTCTCGTTGACCGAGCCGGGGTTGTTGACGGTGACGGTCTGCGGGCCGGTCGCGGTGCCCGACGAGGGGCGGTCCTGGATGCCGTTGAGCAGAGCGCCACCGCCGAAGCCGGCGACACCGCCGACAAGCGCGGCCGCGACGATGAACGCGGCGAACCTCGCGCCGCTCCTCGGCTTCTGCTCCTTGGTCTTGACGCCGTCGACGGGCGCTCCGCCGAGCGGTGCAGCGCCGTCGAACGGCTGAGTGGGCTGCGTGTGCGACGCCGCCGTGGGAATCCCGAAGGCGGCTCCCGATGCGGTGGCGGTCGCGGCAGGTGCCGCGTATCCCTGCGGCACGGGCGGAGCGACGGGCGCAGACGGGGCGTGCGACGTGAACGTCGACGGCACCTCGTGTCCCTGCTGCGGGGCGACCGGAGCGGCCGGAGCGGCCGGAGTGGCCGGGGCGGCATCCGTTGCGGACGTGTCAGCGGCGGCATCCGCCACCGGCTGAGCGGGAACGTCTCCCGCCTGAGTGGACGGCACAGCGTCGTTCGACGCAGGTGCCGAGTGGTCCTGGGTGTTGTCTTCGTTCATGTTGTGCTCCTTCAACGACGCTCCTTCAGAATGACGCCTGTATCTGTGCGTTTCGTATGTCGAAGATGAGTTTCCGCTATGGCCTTAGCCTGTTCTTCATGAGTGTCATTCCCGGTGCATGGCGGCGGACGGCTGCGGGTGCAGGACTGCTGGCCACGGACGGAAGCGTCGCGCCCACCATCTTCGCAGAGATGTCTGCGGCAGCGGCCAGGACGGGCGCGATCAATCTCGGACAGGGCTTCCCCGACGAGGACGGCCCCGCCTTGGTGCTCGAGGCGGCACGGGAAGCGATCGCGCACGGGGCGAATCAGTATCCTCCCGGTCGCGGGATCCCCGACCTGCTCGAGGCGATCAGCGAGCACCAGCTGCGGTTCTACGGTCTCGAGGTCGACCCTGCTCGCGAGGTGATCGTCACGGCCGGAGCCACCGAAGCCCTCACCGCGACGCTGCTCGCACTGATCGACGGCCCCGACGACGAGGTGGTCGTGTTCGAGCCGTACTACGACTCGTACGCCGCTGCCGTGGCGCTGGCGGGCGCTCGACTGCGCACCGTCCCGCTGCGTGCCCCCGACTTCCAGCCCGATCTCGACCGGCTCGCCACGACGGTGAACGAGCACACCAGGATCATCCTCGTCAACGGTCCGCACAATCCGACCGGCGCGGTGTTCGAGCGATCCGTGCTCGAGGAAGTCGTGCGCCTGGCCGAGAAGCATGACGCCGTCATCGTCACCGACGAGGTGTACGAGCACCTCGCCTTCCACGTCCCGCACACCCCGATCGCCACGCTTCCCGAAGCCGCCGAACGCACGCTGACCATCTCCTCGGCGGGCAAGACTTTCTCCACCACCGGGTGGAAGATCGGCTGGGTGCACGGTCCGGCGGCGCTGATCACGGCCGTCCTCACCGTGAAGCAGTACCTCACCTATGTGAACGGATCGCCGTTCCAGCCCGCCGTCGCCGTGGGTCTGCGGCTCGACGACGCATACTTCACGGGCGCCGCGTCGGTGCTCGCACACAAGCACGACATCCTCGGCGCTGGACTGCGAGCCGCCGGTTTCGCGGTGCACCCGCCGCAGGGCGGCTACTTCACCGTCGCCGATGCGAGCGCACTGGGAGGTACGGACGCCGCCGCGTTCTGCCGCACCCTACCGGAGCGTGCCGGGGTCGTGGCCATACCCCTGACGGCGTTCGTCTCGGAGGCGCATCGGGGCGAGTACGCGGGTCTTGTGCGTTTCGCCGCGTGCAAACGGGTGGATGTGCTGGAAGAGGCTGCGGCGCGATTGGCCGACTTCACCGCCTGAGCGTCGCGGCCGGGGCTAGTCCTCGCGCGGGACGACCGCGTACCTCCGTACCCGCAAGGACGGGTTCACGGTGCGCACACGGTCGATCACGGCACGCTCGACCGTCGCCACCCCGATGCCTTCCGCCGTTCCGACGCCGGCGAGGACCACACCCTGCGGATCCACGACCTGCGAGTGGCCGACGCCGATCGGTGTCGGATGGTCGGCGGCGACCAGGTAGGCGGTGTTCTCGATCGCCCGCGCCGCGAGCAGTGTCGTCCAGTGATGCTCCTTGAGCGGTCCTCTGACCCACTCCGCCGGGACGACCAGCACGTCCGCTCCCGCGTCGACGAGGGTGCGCGCGATCTCAGGGAACCGGAGGTCGTAGCAGGTCATCAGCCCGAATCGCAGGCCCGCGAGATCGAAGGTCGCCGCCTCTCCCGGCACCCCGGGCTCGATCCAGTCCGACTCGGTCTGACCGAAGGCGTCGTAGAGGTGCTGCTTGCGATAGACGGCGAGGATGCCGTCGCCGCGGACCGCCACGACGGTGTTCCGCACACGCTGGCCGTCGTGTGCGCGTTCGGCGAGACCGGCGATGATCACGACCGCGAAGTCAGCCGCGAGGCCGGTGAGGGTCGCGACGAACTCTCCGTCGAGGTCCTCTGCGTTCGCCGCGAGAGTCTCGTCCATAGGGTCGACGAAGTAGCTCGAGTACTCGGGGAACACGATCAGCTTCGCGCCTCGGCCCGCGGCATCGACCACGAACTCGGCGATCCGCTCACGGTTCTCCGCACGGGATGCCACCGGCGCGAATTGACACACGGCGACGGGGACGGCAGCGCTCTGAGACATGCCTTCATCCTCTCGCATCGACACGCCCGAGCGGGCACGCGAAGGCGGCCTCGATTCGCCGACGCCTGGATTCCGTGATAAGTTACTTCTTGTGCCGCGGGGTGGAGCAGTTCGGTAGCTCGCCGGGCTCATAACCCGGAGGTCGCAGGTTCAAATCCTGTCCCCGCAACAAATGAAAGGCCCTCTGACCCGGAGAAATCCAGGTCAGAGGGCCTTTCGCTTTCCCGGTATCAGAAGAACAGCATGGCTTTGTACGCGATCGCCGACGCGATCGGGCACGCCACGAGGATCAGGGCGATGCCCGCCACCGGTGCGATCCACACCTTCCCACTGCGTCGCAGCCGGATCATCACCGCCATGCTCGCCACCAGGGTCAGCGCGACGAAGATCATGAACCCGTAGATGCTGGCGCTGAGCAGCTCCCATTCGCAGTTCTGCCCGCAGTGGGGAATCGAGATGGCGAGAAACGTGACCCAGCCGATCGCCACCACGCCCACGATCAGCTGGAGCGCCCAGAGTCCAAGGCTTCCCCAGAATGCGTGGGACGTGAGCGGCTGCGACCGGTTCCCCATGAACGTTGCGAAGAGGAGCGCGCCCACGATCATGAAGGCAATGAGGACAAGGACGACATGAACTCGTTCAGTCTCACCGCAGATCCTGCGCCGGCGCAGTATTCAGCGCCCTGGCGCCAACGCCCGCGTCATCAGATCAGGTCGGCGACGAGGCCCTCGATCCGGCGGCGGATCTCATCCCGGATCGGGCGGACAGCATCGATTCCCTGTCCAGCCGGGTCGTCGAGCTTCCAGTCCTCGTAGCGCTTGCCCGGGAAGAACGGGCACGCGTCGCCGCATCCCATCGTGATCACGACATCCGATGCCTGCACGGCGTCAGCGGTCAGTACCTTGGGCGCCTCGGCGGTGATGTCGATGCCGAGCTCCGCCATCACCTCGACCGCGATCGGGTTGATCCGGTCGGCGGGCATCGACCCGGCGGAGCGGACCTCGATGCGGTCGCCGGCGATGTCTCTGAGGAACCCCGCAGCCATCTGCGAACGGCCGGCATTGTGCACGCAGACGAAGAGGACGGAGGGTGTGCGGTCGGTCATGGTGACTCCCGGGGAATGAGCTCAGCGAGCGGTGCAGACAGCGGAATGCCCCTTCCATTCTCGCCCGCTGCAGACGCGAATGGGCGCCCCCGGAGGGGCGCCCATTCGATACGTACAGGGAAGGTCACTTCCCGGATGCGGCATCCAGCTCGATGAGCTTCTGGACCGCGGCAGTGAGCCGCTCATCGGCCTCGGCGAACTTCGCGAGGTCACCCGCCTTCAGCGCGGTCTCGCGGTCGATCATCGCGTTCTGAGCCGCAGCGAGGGCATCGGCCTGCGCGTTCGTCGGCTCCGTGGGCTGTGTCGGCTCCGTCGGCGTCGTACCCGCATCGGGAACCACCGCGTCCGGATCCGGCTCCACGGTGTCGTCACCCCCGGTCGCACCCGAATCGCCACCGAACAGCGTGTCCAGAGCTTCCGTGAGCGTGTTCTCGAAGGCGACGCGGTCACCGAAGGCAACCAGCACCTTCTGCAGCCGAGGCAGCTGCGTGCCCTCGGACGACTGCACGTACACCGGCTGCACGTAGAGCAGACCGCCACCCACCGGCAGAGTCAGAAGGTTGCCGTAGATGACCTCGGACTCACCCTGTTGCAGCAGGTTGAGCTGCGGCACCACCGACGTATCGGAGTTGTAGGTGTTCTGCACCTGACCGGGGCCCGGGACCGTCGTATCGGTGTCGATCTCGAGCATGCGCAGCTGGCCGTAGCCCTCCGCCTTCTTGCCCTTCTCCGACCCGGCATCCGAGTCCACCGCGAGATAGCCCATCAGCACGTCACGACTGCCACCGGCACCCTGCGAACTCGGGATGAACGTCGAGAACATCGAGAACCGCGGCGAATCCTGACCGGGCATCTGCATGGTCAGGTAGTACGGCGGCTGCAGCATCGAGTCGCTGCGCGGGTCGTTCGGGGTCTGCCAGCGGTTGTCCTGCTGCGCGAACGATCCTGCCTTGTCGACGTGGTAAATGCCGAGGATGTCGCGCTGCACCTTGAACAGGTCGGTCGGGTAGCGCACGTGGCTCATGAGCTCACCGGACATCTCGCTGTACGGCTTCAGCGTCGACGGGTACACCTTCTGCCAAGTCTTGAGCACCGGGTCCTGGTCGTCCCACGCGTACAGGGTCACCGAGCCGTCGTAGGCGTCGACGGTGGCCTTGACCGAGTTGCGGATGTAGTTGATGTCGTCGATCGCGAGCGTCGGCGTCGGGATGTTCGAGTCGGCGATCGCGTCCGACAGGCTCACGCTCGTCGAGTACGGGTAGGTCTGGCTGGTCGTGTAACCGTCGACGATCCAGACGATACGACCGTCCACCACGCTCGGGTACGGGTCGCTGTCGAGCTCGAGGTACGGTGCGACCTTCTGGACGCGCGTCTTCGGGTCGCGATCGTAGAGGATCTGCGAGTCCTCGTTCACGAGGTTCGAGAACAGGATCTGCTCGGACTGGAACTTCAGCGCGTACAGGAGCTTCGTGAAGGTGTCTCCGACCTTCGGGCCGCCGTTCCCGTCGAAGGTCGTCTTCGTCTCGCTGGAGCCATCCTTACCACGCGGGTAGTCGATCTCGGCGGGCTCGGAGCCCTTCGGGGCACCCACGATGGAGTACTCAGGCGAGTTCTCACCGAAGTAGACGCGCGGCTCGAAGTTCTCCCGGTCGGTCAGGAAGCCGGAGGTCGGGATGCCGCGCTCGAGGAACACCGGCTCGCCATCGGTCGTGCGCTGGTTGCCCGCGGCGGCGACGAGTCCGTAGCCGTGGGTGTAGACGGCGACGCGGTTGTTCCAGTTGTCGCCATCGCCGAGGCCCGACATGTCGAGGTCTCGCACGGACACGACGGTGTCCTGCATCTTCCCGTCGATCTCGTAGCGATCGACATCCATGGTCGTCTGGAACTGGTAGTACCCGCGGTACTGCTCGAGCTGACGGACGGTCGGCGGGATGACCTTCGGGTCCATGATGCGCGTGGATGCGGTGGTCTCCGCGTCGGCACGCAGCTGACCGGCCTCGGCGTCGGTCTTGGCGGCGAAGGGGGTCGTCTCGAGGTCGGCGACCCCGTACGCCTCCTTCGTCCCGTCGATGTTCCGCTGGTAGTACTCGGCCTGATAGGCGTTCTGGTTCGGCTTCACCTGGAAGGTGGTGACCACCCAGGGGTAGCCGACGCCCACCACGAGCGAGGCGACGATCAGGAGCGCGGTCGCCGCGAGCGGGAAGCGCCAACGGCCGATCACAGCGGTGACGAAGAAGAGGATCGCGACCACGGCCGCGATGATCGCGAGGATCGCGAGACCCGGGATCGTCGCGTTGACACCCGTGTACGCCGCACCCGTGATGCGGTCGTCCGGAGCGACCAGCGTCTTGTAGCGGTCGAGCCACAGACTCACCGCCTGCACGAGGAGGTAGAGACCGGCGATCACCGCGAGCTGGATACGAGCCGGCTTCGAGATGCGCAGCTCGCCTTGCCCGATACGCACCGAACCGTACAGGTACGACACCAGAGCCGTGACCAGGAGCGAGAGCAACAGGACGGCGGACACGAACGCCAGCAGGATCGAGTAGAAGGGCATCGCGAACATGTAGAAGCCCGTGTCGATCCCGAACTGCGGGTCGACATCCGACGTCGCGACACCGTTGGCCCAGAGCCACACCGTCTTCCACTGCCCCGCGGCGGCGAAGCCGGCGAACAGGCCGAAGAAGATCGGCATGCCCCACATCGCGAGGCGACGCAGCGGCTCGATGACCTCCTGGTAGCGGTCCAGCTGCGAGCTGAGGCGCACGTACACCGGACGCAGCCGGTACGCGAGCTGGATGACGACGAACAGCGGAACCGCCATCCCGAGGAAGCCCACCACGAACATCACGGCCGTGGCGATCCACTGCGTCGTGAGGACACCGGTGAAGCCCACCTGGTCGTACCAGAGGTATTCGGTGTACAGGGAGGCGAACACGAAGAACACGGCGATCAACGCGGCGATGATCACCAGAGAGATGCCGAGGATGCGTCGGGAGGTTCGAGGCGTGGCCGGATTCGGGGCTGAGGGCGAGGTCACCATTCCATCCTAGGCATCGCTCACTGTGCGCAGGCTGTCATCCCGATCACGGCGAGGTCACGGTGACGCCCGCGGATCAGCCGGCTGCGCGCTCGCAGGTCGGCAGATCGGCGATGTCGCCGTCGTCGGCGATCACCTCGAGCGCCGCCAGCGACTCGTCGAGCGAGGCCGTGCGGATGACCTGAAGACCGTCGGGCACATGACCGACCACCTCGTCGCAGTTGGCCGCCGGAGCGAGGAAGTACGTCGCACCGGCATCCCAGGCACCGTACAACTTCTGCCGGATGCCGCCGATCGGCCCGACGGTGCCGGCCGCATCGATCGTCCCGGTCCCTGCGACGTTCTCACCGCCGTTCAGCTCGCCCGGTGTGAGCGTGTCGATGATCCCGAGCGCGAACATCATCCCGGCGCTCGGCCCGCCGACGTTGTCGAGCTGGATGGTCACGTCGATCGGGAAGTGGTAGTCGGTGCGCAGCGTGATGCCGATGAGCCAGGTCGTCGTCCCGTTCTCGGTGTGCTTCTCGGGCGTGACATCGACGTTCTGCTCCTCGCCGTCGCGCTGCACCGTGAGCGCCACCGCATCTCCCCCGGACGCCTGGATCGCCTCGCGCAGCTGCGTGGCCGAGGTGACGGCGGTGCCGTCGATCGCGGTGATCACATCGTCCGCCTCGAGGATCCCCTGGGCCGGGGAATCGGCGAGAGCATCGACGACGACGACCTGGGCTCCGGTGTCGTACCCCAGCTCGTTGAGCGCCGCGGCAGTCGCCTCATGCTGCGAGTCGACCATCAGTGTCGCGTTGCGCTCGTCGCGCTGTTCGGTGGTGACGCCCTCCGGGAACACCGAGTCCAGCGGGACGACGGCACGCGAGGAGTCCATCCAGGCGAGTGCGAGCTCGAACCAGCTGGGCGTGCGCTCACGGTTGCCGACGACCTGGACCGTGGTCAGATCGAGCGTGCCGGCCGTCTCGAACGTCTCGGCCCCCTCGATGCTGATGAGCGGCACCTCGTCGCCGTCCTTGTCCGCCGCGGTCCCCAAGGTGTCGTACACCGGGCCAGGACGCTGGATCACATACGGCGACGGGAGGAAGGTCAGCACGAGCAGGGCGCCGAGCGCGACGATCAGCGCCCAGACTCCCAGTCCGAACTTTCCAGGCCGCGTTCGTTCCACAGTTCTCCTCCGTCGTTCGCGAGCGGCGTACACCGATCTGCTCGCATCGGGTTCGCGTGCAGAAACCTGTGACTAGCGTAGATGCCACGGCAACAGAAGTGCTGAGAGGGCGAGCGACATGGCAGACAACGACCCGACACCCGAGGACTTCCAGGAGTTCCTGCGGAAGATGCTGTCCAACCAGGGCGGTGGAGACATCGACCCGGAAGCGCTTCGGGGTGCGTTCGAGGGCATGGACGGCTTCACGTTCGACCCGGCGATGATGCAGACGATCATGTCGCAGCTCCAGGGCGCCTTCGGCGGCGACCCGTGGGAGAACGCGCTGCGTCAGGCGCTGCACATCGCCAACCGCGACGGACAGGGCATCACTGCCGGATCCCGCTCCTCGCTCGCTGATTCCTTCGCGCTCGCGAACCTGTGGCTCGGCGAGGCGACGACCATCTCCGAGCTCGCCGAGGCACCGACCGCGATGACCCGCGGCGAATGGGTCGAGAAGACCCTGCCCGTGTGGAAGGAGATCGCCGATCCGGTGTCGACGAGCATCGCCGACGCCCTGACGTCCGCTCTGGACACCCAGGTGCCCGAGGACATGCGCGGCGTCGTGCAGGGGGCAGGACGCCTGATGCGCGGTCTGGGCGGATCGGTGTTCGCCGCCCAGTTCGGACAGGTCCTCGGCAACCTCTCGCTCGAAGTGGTCTCCGGCGGCGATGTGGGCATTCCCGTGCTCCCGGCCGGGACCGCGGCCGTGATCCCGCAGAACCTCACCGCGTTCGGGGAAGGCCTCGAGATCCCGGAGGACCAGATCGCGCTGTACCTCGCCACGCGCGAGCTCGCATACGCCCGCCTCTACCGGCACGCGAAGTGGTTGCACCTGCACGTCATGGCGCAGATCACCGACTTCGCGAGGGGCGTCACGGTCGACGTGGACGCTCTCGAAGACGTGGCGAGCCGCCTCGACCCCTCGAACCCGGAGGAACTGCGAGCAGCCATCGAGGGCGGAGCGCTGCTCCCCGTGCAGAGCGAGGTGCAGCGCGAGGCGCTGACGCGTCTCGAGAACCTCATCGCGACGATCGACGGATGGGTGGACGTGGTGACGGCCGAGGCCACCTCACGTCTTCCCGACGGTGCCCGCATCGCCGAGGCGGCCCGTCGTCGTCGCGCCGTCGGCGGTCCTGCCGAAGATGCACTCGGCGCCCTCGTAGGGCTCAAGCTGCGCCCGCGGCGCATGCGTGAGGCGTCCGCGATGTGGCGCGCGGTGACGGACGCGGTCGGTATCGGCGCGCGCGACTCGCTCTGGGACTACCCCGACCTGATGCCGACCGCCGACGACATCGACGATCCGAGTGCGCTCATCGCTCGGCTGCAGGCGGCCGCGCGCGGTGAGAGCCCGGTTGCGGACGAGTTCGACGAGGCGCTGGCGCGTCTGCTCGACGGCGATGACTTCGCGGATGAGAAGCCCGCGGACGAAGCGGACGGCACGGGAGACGACAGCGCGGCACCGGAGGGCGACCGCCCGGTCTGATCGTCTCGGCCGAACGAGCAGGGGACGCGTTCTTCTCCTCCCCCGACCGGACAGGCGGCGGGAGTTCTCCACGGATACGAAGAGAGCGTCCCGCGACACCGGCACCCACCACCAGAATCGGATGGATGCCGCTGACACCGCCGATCCTCACGCGCCTGGACCCGAACGCGCCGCTCCTGTGGCGAGATGAGAACACGCTTCAACTCGGCGACGAGGGCGATCTGCGCTTCACCACCGACGCGCAGTGGGTGGAGCCGTTGCTCAGCCGCCTGCGCACGGGATTCCGCCGCAGCGCGTTCGATGTGATCGCGCACGCGGCCGGTGCACCGAGAGAAGCCGCGCGATCGTTGCTCGCCCGCCTCGATCCCGTCCTCCTCGACGATGCGACCGGAGCCAGGCACGCCTGGGTCGAGAGCATCGGCGGCATCGACGGCCGCAGCGAGTACCGCCTGAGTGAGTCGCTCATCGACGAGGGCATCACCCTCGTCGACCCCGCCGACCGGGCGTCGGTCGGCGTGGTCCTGGTGCAGGGAGCCGCGGCCACCTTGCAGTTCGCCCGCTTCCTGCGCGACGACATCCCTCATCTGCCGGTGTCGTTCGAGCCTGGGCGCGTGACGGTCGGTCCGCTCGTGATCCCCGGTACCTCTCCCTGCCTGGCCTGCCGCGACGCACAGGAGCGGGACCGCGACCCGGCATGGCCCCTGCTGCACACGCAGCTGATCGGTCGCGACCCGGGGCCGGTCCGCGCCGCGCAGGTCGCCGAGGCCGGACGGCTCGCCGCCATGCTCCTCGGAGACGACGAGCAGCACCTCGGCCGGTCGGTGCGCGTCAGCGCGGACGGCTCGCGCGCGTGGCGTTCGGTGACGTTTCACGAAGAATGCCGGTGCCGCGGGCCGTGGTGCCCATCTCAGCGAGGAACCTCGACGGCGCCCGCTCGCCCCGCCCCGCAGACCGCGCCCACGAAAGCGACAGGGTACGCGCGGCCCGCGTGACACCGACATAGGCCAGGCGACGCTCCTCGTCGACCGCCTCGAACGTCGTCGCGTACGAGATCGGCAGAGAACCCTCAGCCCAGCCGGCGAGGTGCACGTGCGGCCATTCCAGACCCTTCGCCGCATGCAGAGTCGACAGGGTCACCGTGCGCATCGTGGGTTCGTGCTGATCCTTCGCGCGTGCCATGAGCGCGTCGCTGAAGCTGCGCAGATCCGCGTCGGGTCCCGCCTCCTCGGCGAGCTGCAGGATCGCTCGACGCGCCTCCCATCCCCCGCGTTGGGCGCCACCGGCCGCAGGCGGCTCATCCGTGAGCCCGAGCTCGCGGAGCACCCGTTGCACGCCGGGCAGGAAGCCGTGTTCGGTCGGGGCCACCGCCGCGGCCCGCAGCGCGAGGATCGCCTGTCGCACCTCCGGCATCGCGAAGAATCGTGTGCCACCGAGCACGGAGGTCGCGATTCCCTCGCCGGCGAGCGCCTGCTGCAGCACCGCCGACTGCGCATGAGCGCGGTACAGCACGGCGATCTCGGACGGCGATGCCCCGGCGGAGATCTGCGCGGCGACCGCCGCCGCGATACCCGCCGCTTCCTCCCCTTCGGAGTCGTAGGCCGTGATGGTCGGGGCATCCACGGCGAACTGCTCCCGCGCCGGGACGAGCTCGAGCGCGCCGGGCCGACCGTGCATCAGGGCATTGGCCACGGTGAGGATCGGCGCCTGCGAGCGGTAGTTCGTCTCGAGCCGCACGACGGTGGCATCCGGGTGACGACGTTCGAACTCGAGCAGGTAGCGCTGCTCGGCGCCCGCGAACGAGTAGATCGTCTGGCTGGCGTCGCCCACGACGCAGATGTCATGCCGGTCGCCGAGCCAGAGCTCCAGCAGGCGATTCTGGAGCGGGGAGACGTCTTGGAACTCGTCGACGGTGAAGTGCCGGTACTGCTCGTGCACGGAGGCGGCGACCCGCGGCTCCGCTTCGAGCATCCCCGCGCACGCGAGGAGCACGTCTTCGAAGTCGAGCTGGCGGCGGTCGTCCTTCAGCGCCTCGTATCCCCTCATGAGTTCGACGAGCTGCCCGGCATCGATCCCGCTGACGGGTCGCCCGAGCTCGGCGTACTGATCGATCGACACCATGGAGACCTTGCGCCACTCGATCTCGGACGCGATGTCGCGGAGGGTGGCTGTGCTCGGACGCAGCCGCATCGCGTCGGCGGCCTGGCCGAGCATCCGCACCTTGTTGTCGATGAGCGATGGTGCGGGCGATCCGGCGAGCGTCGGCCAGAAGAAGTTCAGCTGTGCGAGGGCCGTCGCGTGGAAGGTGCGGGCGGCCACACCCTCGACGCCAAGTGCCCGCAGGCGGCCTCGCAGCTCGCCCGCGGCCTTGGCCGTGAAGGTGACGGCCATGACCCGCGACGGTGAGTACGCGCCCGTGTCGACCCCGTGCGCGATGCGATGCGTGATGACGCGAGTCTTGCCCGTCCCCGCGCCGGCCAGCACCGCGACCGGTCCTCGGAGCACGGATGCCGCAGCCCGCTGCCGCTCGTCGAGGGCATCGAGTGCGCTCACGCGCGATCCTCGTACCAGTCGACGATGAGTGCGCGGGCGATCGATGCCGGCCCCGGGAGTCCGACCGGACCGTCGCCATCGAGCGCGGACCCGATCTCTGCGCGCGTGAACCAGCGCACGTCGATGATCTCCTCGCCATCGGCGAGCGCGGCGGACTCGTCATCCACCACTGCGCGGAAACCCACCATGAGCGAGCGCGGGAACGGCCACGCCTGCGACGAGACGTACCGCAGCGACGACAGTCGCACACCGGACTCCTCCTCGATCTCCCGGTGCACGGTCGACTCGAGCGATTCCCCGGCCTCGGTGAAGCCCGCGAAGCACGAGTACATCCGCCCACCCCAGGTCGCGTTGGCGCCGAGCAGCAGACGCGCGCCGTCACGGCTCTCGACCGCCACGATCACAGCCGGATCGGTACGCGGGAAGTGGTCGCGCCCGCACACCAGGCAGCGCCGTGACCAGCCGCCCTGACGCAGTTCGGTGCCTCCCCCGCACGCGGGGCAGAACGGCGCGTCACGCAGCCAGCCGGCCAGGGCGATCGCACTGATGAGGATCTCGGATTCCCGAGCGTCGATACGACCGCCCAGGTCGCGCAGCCCCAGCCAGATCTCATCCGGGGCGGCATCGAGCGAGTCGGTCTCGGGCGCAGCTGCGGCGAGCAGTAGCGCGGCACCGTCGTCGTCGCGCCCGAGCAGACCCCACGTGGCGTCCCCCACCGCGGACGGCGGAACGCGCAGGAGTGCGGAATCGACGACACGCACACGCCCTTCGCGCACCACGATGACACGGCTCGACGTGTCCTCCCGCAGACGATCGAGCACTGCCGGCTCCTCGCGGAGTTCGGCTGCGCGGTCCAGGGACGGGCGCTGAATGGTCATCGACTCCCCCTTTCACGGGCGTGGCGGAGGCGGGACCGCCCCTGAGCCGACCTACCCTGGGGGCATGGGACGCTCTCCTTTCACTCTAGCCGCGGCAGTGACCGCCGCACTGCCCGGGGCGGAGGTCACGGGTGCCCGCGGTCTGAGTGCGGACGGCGACGGTCGATTCGACTCCGCCGTCGCCTCCCTCGCCGATGGTCGTGAACTCGCGATCCGGGTCGCGGACGACGACGAGACGGCGCGAGAACTCGCCGCAGAGGCGATCGCCCTCCGCGCGCTGACGGACGGCGCCCGCGCCATGCTGCCCTTCCGAGCGCCCGCGTACGTCGGGGAGACACGCCTCGGCGAAGGACGCGCGCTCGTCACGGAGCTCCTTCCCGGCTTCCAGATCGAAGCGGCCATGGTGCCCGCCGGTCGTGGTGCCGCCGAGTCCATGGGTGCCTCCATCGCGGCCGTGCACGGCCTCCCGACATCCGTGGTGCGGGGCGCGGGCCTCGCCACCCGCAGCGCCGAGGAGAGCCGCGCCGAACTGGATCGACTCGTCGACACCGCCGCCGCCACCGGCCGGGTACCCGCCCGCCTCACGGTGCGCTGGCGCGACGCCGTCGCCGACGACGACCTGTGGCGATTCGAATCGACGGTGATCCTGGGCGGTGTGCAGGCCACGTCGTTCCTGTTCGACGATGACCCCGAGCGCGGCCCCGAGGTCATCGGGCTCCTCGACTGGCACGGACTCTCCGTCGGAGACCCCGCTCTCGACCTCTCCTGGCTGTCGGCCGCGCCCGAGGCATCGGACGACGTGCACGCCGCCTACGCCCGTGCCATCGAGCGCACGCCCGATGGCGGCCTCGAGGTGCGCGCTCGTCTGCTCGCGGAGCTGGAGTTCGCCCGCTGGCTCGTACACGGCGATGCCATGCGTCGACCCGACATCGTCGACGACGCGGCAGCCCTGCTTGAAGCGCTGGCGGATGGCCTGCACTCCGACGACCTGCGCATCATCGACGCGCGCAATGTCGGTGTCGACTCCGCACTGGATGCACTCGACCGAGTGCCGAAGAACACCGTCGCCGACGTCGACACCTCGATGCACACCGACGCCTACAACCCGGAGGAGCTGTGGGTCGAAGCCGCGGATGAGCCGGAACCCACGGCATCCGATGACTCGTCCGGCGTCGAGGCGCCCGCGGGCGATGACGACAGCGACGAGAGCGCGCGACGCACCGCGATGGTGAACGTCGAGACGGAAGACCTCTCCGGTGTCGCGAGCATGTTTGCTCGCGCCGACGACTCGGCGGACGATCAGCGTCCCTCCGACACGAGCGCCGAAACGGGGTACGGCGACACCGACTCCGAGGAGGCTCAGCGGGCCGCGCGGGCTGCGCTCCAGCGGTGGAAGAGCTCCTCCTCCGAGTAGACGCGGTCGCCGCGGATGATCAGGTCGTCCGCGACGTAGTACAACGCCACATCGATCTCTTCGAGTGGCACGTCGAAACGGCGGTGATACGCGAGCCGGTACAGCGCGAGCTGCAGCATCCGCTCCTCGCGCTCGGCCGCCGTCCGCGGGGCCTTTCCCGTCTTCCAGTCCACGATCTCGATGCGCCCACCCCGATCGGCGCGGCGGTACACCGCGTCGAGCTTGCAGATCACGATGTGCGAGTGCTGGTCTTCCAGAGACTCGACGCCGGCGCCGAGAGCGAAGTCGATCTCGATCTCGACGGCGATCGGCTTCCGCTCGCCCCATTCGCTGCGCTCGAACGTCTCCTGCAGCACCGCCAAGTCGACGGCGTCCGCCGCCGCTCCCCGATCCCGCGCCGCGGGCGCCACCCCGAACGTCGCTTCCCCCGGCGCCTCGTCGTCATCCGTCTCCCACAACGCCTCATCCACACGCGTGCCGACGCCGACGAGCTCGGAGCGCTGCTCCACCCAGGCGTGGAAGAGCGTGCCGAGACGGGTCTGCCGATACGGTCGCTCTGGCATGGGCCGGACGATCGATGAGAGCGTCCCGGAGAAGTCCGTGACATAGTCCTTGAACCGCGAGGCGGGCACGCGGGTGGGAGCGTCGGCATCGGTCCCCCGCAGTCGCGCGGCACGTTCCGCGAGCAGGCGGGAGAGTTCGATCGACGGTTCGGCTGTTGCGGTGCGGGTCGCGTCGGCGACGAGTCCCGCCGCTGCGCGCACCACCTCGCCGCGCGCCCCCAGCGGATCGAGGGGCCAGCGCAGCGTGCTGCCCGGCCCGTCGTACGGGTTGTCCTCGGGGTCGACCGCTTCGATCGGGTCGAGCCCGCGCACCTCGATCGCCTCCGCCAGGAAGGGACTCGCGGTGCGCGGCGACTTCTGCCCTGCCCAGTGCGCGCCGCTGAGCAGCAGGTCGGTCCGGGCACGAGTGACCGCGACATACGCCAGGCGACGCTCTTCCTCCTGCTGATAGGCGCGGTAGGCGTCCTTGAAGCGCTTGAGCGCACCGCCCTGCGGATTCGCCTTCGTCACGCCTCCCGACAGCGAGGCCTGGGCCAGCTTCTGCCTCTTGTCGGGATCGGTCTCGTCCCCCATCGCCTCCACCGGATCCCACTCGAAACGCGGGAGGGCATCGCGGTCACCGCGCAGGGCGAAGGGCACCACTCCGAACCCGAACCACCCGGATGTGTCGGATACGCGACTGGGCAGCTCGTCGACCACGAGCCGCACGACCGCCACGGCATCCCACTCCAGCCCCTTCGAGCCGTGGATCGTCAGCAGCTGCACGACGCCGGCCTCCGGCGGCTCCGGCCGAGGCATGAGCTCATCGGTGCTCTCGGCCTTGTCGAGCCACGCCAGCAGGCTTCCGATGCTCCCCCGCTCATCGGCGGCGAGGAACGCCCTCACCTCGTCGGCGAAGGCGCGCAACTGCGTCGCCGCGATGCGGGCGGGCCCCCGCGTCTCGTTCGCGGCCAGTTCGATGTCCAAGCGGAGTTCGAGCTCGATGAGGCGGATCAGCTCGGGAATCGGTTGGGACGAGGCTCGACGGAGCCGCTCCAGCATCTCCCCCGCGGCACGGATGCGTGCTCGGCCCTCCGGCGTGATCGTCTCGAGCAGACGGTAGTCGTCGCGCACGGCGCGCACCACGTCGACCGCGTCGATGATCGAGACCGCCTCGTCCGCCCCGCGGGAGGATCGCAGCCGCAGTCTCACCTCTTCGGGCAGCGGTGCCATGGCCGTATCGCGCTCGGACAGCGTGCGGCCGAGATCATAGAGAGCCGCCATGTCGGCCACTCCGACGCCGAATCGCGGACCCGTGAGCAGGCGGATCAGCGCGGACCCTGCCGTGGGATCGTGCACGACGCGAAGGGTCGACACGACGTCGACCACCTCGGGCGTCGCGAGGAGCCCGCCCAGTCCGAGGATGCGATGCGGGATGCCCCGTGCCGCGAGCGCCGCCGCAAAGGTCTGCATATGCCGCTTCGAGCGGAACAGGATCGCGCCGGTGTGCGGCTTCGCTCCCGCGGCGGCGGAGGCACCGGCGTCGTGCTCGGTCCTCCGCTCGGCAAACCACTCCGCCACGGCTGCAGCCTCATCGTCGACCGTGAACCGGTAGGTCACGGTGACGGTTCCCTCCCCCGCGCCGGGTCGGGGCTCCAGCGGCGGGACGTCGAGGCCTGGACGCTGCAGCGGCTCGAGCACCCGGTTCGCGATCCCGAGAATGCCGCGGTCATTGCGCCAACTGGTCATGAGGCTGTAGGTCTGGGTGGTGCCCGAGCTCGCGAAGGTCGCAGAGAATGCGTAGAGGTTGTCGGCACTCGCCCCGCGCCAGCCGTAGATGGACTGATGCGGATCACCGACCGCCATCACGGCGGTGTCGCGGAAGAGCTCGGCGAGGAAGCGGGTCTGGATCACTGAGGTGTCCTGGTACTCGTCGAGCAGCACGACTCGGTGCTGCTCGCGAAGCTCGGCGCGGACATCGGGCGCAGACTCGACGATGTCGTACGCCCCGCCCACCTGATCGGCGAAGTCGAGCACGCCACGCCGTTCCTTCTCGGCGATGTAGTCGCGCACCAGTCGTGCGAGCGTGGGAAGACTGAGCAGGTTCACCGCCGCCTTCTCCACGTCGCCGTTGCCTCGATACGGCGCGAAAGCGAGGGCCTGATCGCGGGCGATCCGCTCGGCCAGATCGAGGTCGACCCGATGGTCGAGGGCGTCGCCGGCCAGCCGCTGCACCGCATCGATGACCGTGCTGAGCGCGAAGTCGATCTCCTCCAGTTCGGGCAGGTCGCTGCGGAGCACGACCTCCCGCGCCAGCATCCACGAGGCGGCCTGGCTGAGCATCGCCACGTCCGGATCGCGGCCGATCCGCGCGGCGTGCTCACGGACGATGCCGTCGGCGAACGCGTTGTAGGTCGACACCCGCGGTCGGATCATCAGATCCTCGGCCGCCCTCGGCGCCACCGGGTCCCATCCGGTGCCGAGACGGTCGGCGAGCTCGTCGAGCGCATGGGCACGGACCAGCTCGCGTTGACGACCCGGCGCGGCCTCGTCGACCCTGCGGAGCGAGCCGTCGGCCACGATCGTCGGCAGATGCGGCAGGAGCCCCCGCCGCCCGTACTCGTCGACCACCGCGAGGCGATGGCTGATCCGCTCCGCGAGCTCACCGGCCGCCTTGCGCGTGAAGGTGAGTCCCAGGATCTCGTCCCGACGCACGTGCCCGTTCGCGACGAGCCACACCACGCGGCCCGACATCGTCTCGGTCTTGCCGCTGCCCGCACCGGCCACCACCAGCGCAGGCTCCGGCGGCGCCTCGATCACCCGCTGCTGAGCGGGCGTCGGCGACGGCAGACCGAGCGCCGCGGCGATGTCGGTCGCAGAGATCCCTTCGCCGCTGCCCCAGCCCGTCACGAGCTCACCGCCGGCACCGTGTGGATCCGGCAGGGATGCACCCGACGCTGCGTGTCGGCGCAGTGCGACTCGACCTGAGCGGTGAAGCTCGACGCCGTCATGCCTCGCGCGGCATCCGACACCCGCCGCAGGAACGCCGACCGGGACTCGTCATCGAGGGTGTGCTGGTGGGCGATGCGGTACTCGCTCTTGGCGAGGGTCTTCGACACGATCACGAGTCGCGCACCCGCGAGCGATTCCGGCGGGGCGCCGTCGATCAAGCCCTGCTGCACTGCGACCTGGTACGCGGCGAGCTGTGCATGATCGAGCACGCCGGAGTCCGATTCGGGGTCGTTCTTCCCCGTCTTCAGGTCGACGACGACCACGGGCCCTTCCGCCCCGCCCCCCATCGGCTCCCACCCGCGTCCTCGAGCCGGAGGGTGCTCGCCGGCGCCGGGCGGATATGCCTCGACGCGGTCGATGTAGCCGTGGATGATCGCCTGGTTCGCGCGATCCTCGCCGACCGGACGCACGGCCGGGACCGCATCGTCGTCGTCGACGACGTCCACGGCGAACCGGAACTCGGCCTCGCTGCCGATGACCCGACCGCCCTCGCGACGCACATCGCCGAGGTAGGCGTGCAGCCGATCGACCAACAGGTCGGCGCGGCGGCGCTCCTTGCGACCGATCCACTCGGTCTCGAAGTCGAGCTCCGGCCAGTGATCTGCCACGATCGCGCGCATCTGCTCGAGGTCGCCGTCGGGTACCCGTTCCATCGCCTCATGCACGATCGTGCCGATTCCGGCGGTCGGGGGCATCACGGTGTCGCCTCCGAGCGCCGAGACGACCCAGTTGAGACCGCATTCCTCGTACGACTCCATCTTCGACGGCGACACCCGCGCCCCGGCCACAGCGAGGTCGCGGAGCGGCGCATCGGTCGATGCGGGTGTGACGCCGTACCAGTCCGCGGGTGCGGCTCCGGGCACGCCCTCGCGTGCGAGGACACTGAGCTGCGCAGCCGCCTCACGCCGCGTCGACTCGACCGCGGAGGTGGTGAGGGTGCGCCGATGGCGCGCGACGAGTCCGCGCAACGTGAGCGGGTGATCTGCGGACGCGTGGCGCTCGGGTGGTTCGGGGGCGGGCAGGAAGCCGAAGAACGCGCTGGGCGTCAGGTCGTCGTCATCGACCGCGGTGATCAGGAGCCGCTCGCGGGCACGCGACACGGCACGCACGAACAGCCGCAGCTCGTCGTGCAGCGCCGCTCGCCGTCGGTCCAGCACGCCCGGTGGCTCGACGCTCACCCCCGTGCGCATCGACTGCAGGGCATCCGCCAGACGCCACGTCTGCAACAGGCCGCCGCGCAAGCGCACGTTCGGCCAGATCCCGTCCTGCACCCCTGCGACGACGACCGCGTCGAACTCCGTGCCGAGAGCGGTGGCGGGTGTGAGCAGGGTGACCTTGCCCGGCCGATCCGGCGTCGAGAGCGAGTCCTCCGGCACCTCGCTGTCGAGGATGTCGCGCACGAAGGTCTCGGCCTTCTCGTTGGGCGTGCGCTCGACGAAGCGCTTCGCCGCGTCGAACAGCGAAACCAGTGCGTCGAGGGAGCGCGCCGTCTCGGCACCGGTGGGAAGCAGTGAGACCTCCCGCCAGGCCACGTGAAGCCGGCGGCCGTCGACCGCGCGGGCCTGATCCCACACGCGCCAGAGCAGATCGTGGATCGTCTCCCCGGCGGCCGCCCCCGCCGCGAGCGCCGCGATCGTCTCGGCGAAACGCTCCGCCGTACGCGACTCCGGCGCATCGATGAGCGTGAGGTGCGCCGGGTTGGCCATGGCCTGGCGCAGCAGTTCGCGCGCCGGGGTGGAACCTCCCTGCTCGAGCTCGAGATGCCGCAGTCGTGCCCGCAACCGCCGGAGTCCGATCGCGTCCATGCCCCCGAACGGCGTCCGCAGCGCCTCCTCCAGCGCCTGCGGTGTGCGCTCGTCGACCGGCGTCAATGCGAGACGCACGATGCCCACGATGTCGCGCACGATCCCTTCGCTTCCGAGCGGACGCTGCACCCCCGCTGCGCGCGTCGGGATCTCACGGGCGGCGAGTTCGGTCTCCAGGGTGGTGACCTGCCGTGTGTCGTGCGCGATCACGGCCATCCGGTCCCAGCGGATCCCCTCGGAGAGATGCCACTCCCGCATGACGCCGGCGATCCGGTCGAGCTCTTCATACGGTGACGGAGCGATGAACGTCGCGACCCTCGCGTCGACCTCGTCGGCGGCCACGGGAACCGGCGCGCGACGATGCTCGACACGACCGGATACCCCGATCGCCTGGGTCACCGTGCGCGTGAGCGCGGTGAGCGCGGGGCGCTGGCGGTGCGGGCCGTCGAGCACGTGCACCTCGCCGAGCACACCGGCCAGTTGCGCGAACAGCTCGGGACTCGCTCCACGGAAGGAGCCGGAGGAGATGTCGGGGTCGCCGAAGGCCAGGACGGCGATCCCGCGATCCCGGAGGGCGGTCACGACCGCGACCCCGCCGCGCGTGAGTTCCTGGGCATCGTCGATCAGCACCGCGCGCAGCGGAGACAGCGGACCGAGGGTCGCAGCGTCCGCGGTGCGCAGGATCGTGCTCGCCTCGCTCAGCAGGTCGGCCGCGTCACGGTGCGCCGCACGGAGCGCGTCGAGGACGGAGCGGTACTCGACGAGGAAGTCCGCCGCCGCCGCCCACACCTCGTTGCCCGAGTTCCTGAGTTCGTCGGGTCGGGCGCCGATCTCCGTGCACTCCGCCAGAAAGGCGCGCAGCTCGGAACGGAACCCCTTCGAGGCGCGGACCGAGTCGCTGAGCGCCTCGGGCCAGGGGATGCGCCGGTCTTCGGCGTCGCCCGCGAGCAGTTCGGCGATGATGCGGTCCTGGTCGGCACCGGTGAGCAGCGCCGGCGGCTCGGCCCCTTCGCGCACCATCGCCCCACGCACGAGCTGGAACGCGAACGACCCGAGCGATCGTGCCAACGGCCCCGGCGTCGCCTGGCCGATCCGTACGCCGATCCGATCACGCAGGGCCGTCGCGGCCTGGCGGTTCGGGGTGAGGGCCAGCACCTGCTCGGGACGCAGGCCCTCGACGTCGAGCAGGTGCACCACGCGGTCGATGAGGGTGCGGGTCTTCCCCGTTCCCGGGGCGCCGATGATGACGCCGGATGCGGCGGGCTCGGCGTCGATCACAGCACGCTGGGCGTCATCCGGTGTCATGCCCACCACGCTATCCGGACGGACGGACATCGTCGCCCGCGAGCCGGATGCCCCGTCGAGCATGATGGCTGTGCGCCCACGGCGAAACCAGACGCGCGCGCCGATCCGGCCCGCGGCTCGCGGGGTAGAGTTGGCGCAGTCCCCGAACTTCAAGGAGCACGCGTGGAAATCCGCATCGGCATCATCAACACCGGCCGTGAACTGAGCTTCGAGACCGCCACGAGCGCGGACGACGTCCGCACCCAGGTGGCCGCGGCGCTCGAGCAGAGCGCGACGCATGTGAGCTTCTCGGACGTGAAGGGCAACTCCTACATCGTCCCGACCGCGAACCTCGCCTACATCGAGCTGGGCACCGAGGAATCGCGCCGCGTCGGCTTCGTCGCCTGACCCGACGATGTACATCCTCCTCGCACTCATCGGCGCGTGCGCACTGGGCATCGCCGTGCACTTCATGATCGGCGGACGTGAGTTGCGCGGCGTCGCCCTCGCTCCGGCGATCGCGACAGCGGTCTCGGCGATCCTCTACACGGGCCTGCAGTGGGCCGGCGTCGGCGAGGACAGCATCTGGCTGTGGCTCGCGAGCGTGATCGGTGCCCCGGCGATCGCGGCTCTCGCGATCGCCGCCATCACCGGCATCCGTCGCCGGTCGGACGCGCAAGCGCGGAGCGCCCTCGGCATCTGACCGCGACGCTCCCCCGGCTAGGAGGCGAGCCCCATCGCATCCATCCGCCGTGCGTGCGCACCCATGAGCTCGGTGTAGACCGGTTCGATCCGCTCGTCGGCCACGGCGAGGAGCTCCGGTCGGAGCGCCGAGCGGCAGACGAGGATCGTGTCTCCGACGAGGCGGCGCGCCCACATCGACAGCAGCGAACGCCACTCCTCGTCGCTCTCGATCGTCTCCTGGATGATCGCCACGATCTCGTGGCGGGCATCGTCCTCGCGGAGGATCTCGGCCACGCGGCGGCCGGGGTCGCCGTAGCTGGAGGCCAGCGCGAGGTAGAAGTCGTCGAGCATGCCGGCCGTGATGTAGACGGCCAGCAGGGTCTCCCGGGGCCGCGCACCGATCGTCTTGCGGCGGAACGCGTCGAGATTCTCCCGGAACGGCAGCATCAACTGCGTCGGGTCGTCGCCTCGTTCGGCGATGAGTTCGACGATCCCGCGGTGCTTCGTCAGGGCCGCCCCGGCCGCGCGCGAGAGCGACTCCTTCTCCGACAGTTCCGGAGTGGCGCGGATCAACCGCGTGAGGGTCTCGAAGTAGCCGAGCTGCAGATAGGCGGCCTGACCCAGGAAGCGATTGAGCTCGGGGGCGAGCTCGGCGAAGTCGACACGCGTCGCGTCTCCCTGCTCCCCCCTGCTGCGCAAGGTGAGGGTGCGTCGCGGCGCCGCATCGCGCTGCCAGAACCACTTAACCACGAGGTCGTCCTCCCGAGTCCACCACGTCGTTCACAATACTCGTGCACCACTCCTCTTCCTGCTCCGCGGTGGCCCTCGGGTAGGCTGACCCTGTCCCCGCCGTCGGAGCGGGGCCCCGCGCCTGTGGCACAAGAGACGGCGTGGATCCGTGAACGTGGCGATCCCGCTGGGTCGCCGGACAGGCAATCTGAATACTGTGACAACTTTCGCCGATCTCGGCATCGATCAGGACATCGTCGACGCGCTCGCCGCCAAGGGCATCGTGGACGCGTTCCCCATCCAGGAGCAGACGATCCCCCTCGGCCTCCCCGGCCAGGACATCATCGGTCAGGCCAAGACGGGAACCGGTAAGACCTTCGGCTTCGGCATCCCCGTCGTGCAGCGCCTCGGCCAGAACCCGGAGCCCGGGGTGAAGGCGCTCATCGTCGTGCCCACCCGCGAGCTCGCGGTGCAGGTCTATGAGGACATCGACCTGCTCACCAGCAACCGCTCCACCAGCGTCGTCGCCATCTACGGCGGCAAGGCATACGAGGGTCAGATCGACCAGCTGAAGGCCGGCGCGCAGATCGTCGTCGGAACTCCCGGTCGTCTGATCGACCTCGCCGGTCAGCGGCTGCTCGACCTGTCGAACGCGACCGAGGTCGTGCTCGACGAGGCCGACAAGATGCTCGACCTGGGCTTCCTCGCCGACATCGAGAAGATCTTCCAGAAGGTCCCCGCGGTCCGCCACACGCAGCTGTTCTCGGCGACCATGCCCGGACCGATCGTGGCGCTGGCGCGTCGCTTCATGACGAACCCGATCCACATCCGCGCGAACGACCCCGATGAGGGCCTCACGCAGGCGAACATCAAGCACCTCGTCTACCGCGCGCACTCGCTCGACAAGGACGAGATCATCGCCCGCATCCTGCAGGCCGAGGGCCGCGGGAAGACCGTGATCTTCACGCGCACCAAGCGTGCGGCGCAGCGTCTCGTGGATGAGCTCAACGACCGCGGCTTCAATGTCGGCGGCGTGCACGGCGACATGGGTCAGGACCAGCGCGAGCGTTCCATGGCCGCGTTCAAGGCCGGCAAGCGCGACGTGCTCGTGGCGACCGATGTGGCCGCCCGCGGCATCGACGTCGACGACGTCACGCACGTGATCAACCACACCATCCCGGACGAGGACAAGACGTACCTGCACCGTGCCGGTCGCACGGGTCGCGCGGGCAAGACCGGCATCGCGATCACGTTCGTCGACTGGGAGGACCTGCACAAGTGGGCCCTCATCAACCGAGCCCTCGAGTTCGGTCAGCCGGAGCCCGTCGAGACCTACTCGTCGAGCCCGCACCTGTACGAGGACCTCGACATCCCGCAGGGCACGAAGGGCCGTCTCGTCTCGGCGCCGAAGACCGAGTCCGTCAAGTCCGAGCGCACCCGTCGTCCCGAGCGTGCGGCCGATGCTGCCGCAGAGGGCACCGCCGAGAGCGGGACCCGTCGTCGCCGTCGTCGTCGCAACAGCACGACCCCGGTCGGTTCGACCTTCGCCGAGGGAGCTCCGCAGGCCGCCTCCGGCGAGGGGCAGTCCGCACCGGCGTCCGACCGCGGCGCCGAGGGTGCGGGCACGCACGACGGCGAGGGCAAGGAGCACCACGACGGCAAGCCGGCTCCGGCCCGCCGTCGCCGTCGCCGTCGCGGCGGTTCCGGTGCGGGCGCCGCTCCGGTCGCCGGAGCCTGACGCACGAGAACCTCGCGAAGGGCGCATGCCGAAGGGATCACCCTCGGCATGCGCCCTTCGTCGTCGCGGCGCGTCAGCGTGAGGCGGGCACCGTATCGTCGTCACGCAGCATGGCGGCGGGCACCTGCGGCGGGTAGACCCAGGCGACGAGCACGACCGAGATGATCATCAAGAGGAACCACGAGCTCAGCTTGCTCAGCGAGACCGGCTGCCAGCCGCCCTCCTGATCGGGATACGCCCAGGCGCCGGCCCAAGTGCCGATGTTCTCCGCGAGGTAGATGAAGACCGCCACACCGGCGAACACCACCAGCAGCGGCAGCCGGATCGTGCGACGCCAGACGCGGGCGTGCATCACCGTGGGCAGCCACAGCAGCACGACTCCCGCGAGCAGCACCCAGCGCGCGTCCCACCACCAGTGGTGCGCGAAGAAGTTGAGGTAGATCGCGACCGCGAGGATCGCTGTCATCCACCGCCGGGGATAGCGCGTGAAGCCGAGGTCGAACAGCCGGTAGACCCGGACCATGTACGAGCCGACGGCGGCGTACATGAAACCGCTGAACAGAGGGACACCCCCGATGCGGAGGACGCCATCGGCGGCATAGGCCCAGGAGCCCACGTCCGTCTTGAACAGCTCCATCGCCGTGCCCGTGAGGTGGAACAGCACGATGACCCACAGCTCGCGACCGGTCTCCAGCCGGAACACGAGCATCGCGACCTGGATGAGCACGGCCGTGAGGGTGAGCGCATCGTTGCGGGCGAGCACGGCGTCATCGGGGTACCAGAGGCGCGCAGCGACGATCGCCACGAGCAGCGCCGCCCCGAACACGCATGCCCATGCCTGCTTGAGCACGAACACTGCGAACTCGATCAGACCCGCGCGGATGCCGTTGGCCGGGGCGTCCCGGAGGACGCGGTGCGCCATCGCATCGACGCGGCGCTCCAGGGAAGTCGCTCGCTGCATGCCTCGGACGGTATCGGTCCCGCTCGACAGGTCGCCGGGAGATGCCCGACAGAACGCCGAGGATCAGGGGTGGCGCGGGGCGCTGCCGGTTCCGCGTGCTATGAGCCGTGCCACCATCTCGTCGGACGTGGTGTTCTCCCCGGGGCGATTCGGCTTGCCGCTGCCGTGGTAGTCGCTCGATCCGGTCACGATGAGGTCGTGCTTCGCGGCGATCTCACGCAGCATCCGCTTGCCCGCCTCGGTGTTCTCCCGGTGATCGATCTCGAGCCCGCCGAGTCCGGCGTCGATCAGCCGCTCGATGAAGGGCACGGGCATCATCCGGTCACGGCCCGCCGTCACGGGATGCGCGATCACGGCCACTCCCCCGGCATCCGTGATGAGGCGCACGGCGGTGAGCGGATCCGGTGCGTAGTGCGGCTCGTAGTAGCCCTCGCGGGGGTGCAGGATCCCGTCGAACGCCTCGGTGCGGTCGCGCACGATGCCCCGGGCGACCAGGGCGTCGGCGATGTGGGGGCGCCCCACGGTGGCATCGGCCGCGGTCTGCGCCACGACGTCGTCCCACTGCAGGTCGTAGTCCCGGCCGATGTTGCGGACGATGCGCTCCGCGCGTCCGATGCGGTCACCGCGGATGCGGTCCGTCTCCGCGCGCAAGGCCGCGTTCTCCGGGTCGAACAGGTAGCCGAGCACGTGCACGCTGCGCCATTCGTGCTTCGCCGACAGCTCCATGCCGGGGAGGAACGTCATCCCTCGTGCGACAGCGGCATCGCCGGCCTCGTCCCACCCGGTGGACCGGTCGTGATCGGTGAGCGCGAGCGTGCGGATGCCGTAGGCGTGCGCCTGGGCGACCACCTCCGCGGGGGACTCCGTGCCATCGGAATGGTTGGAGTGCAGGTGCAGGTCGGCGGGACCGACGAACCCGGGGGACGAAGTGGCCATCCTCCGAGCGTACCGAGCGCCGCCGTCACCGGACGCGAGCGGCGCCGACGGGATGTCGGGGAGGGACTTCACAGGCGGCGCTTCTAGGCTTGAAGGGATGTTTCGACTACTGGGGATCCTCTTCACCGTGCTGCTCGCGATCGCGACGGCCATCGTGGTCTGGCCGCAGTTCTTCCGACTCGAGCAGACGTATCCGTTCGCACAGCTCGTCGCGGCGCGCGGCCTCGTGCTCGGCGGCTTCCTCGTGGTGGCTGTCGTCGCGCTCCTGCTGCTCCTCATCCGGCCCCTGCGCGGTTTCGCCGCCTCGATCCTGATCGTCGCGCTCCTCGGGGCCGGTGCCACCGGGCTGATCGGCGCCACCCGCGGCTTCGGCGCGTCCGCCCTTCCGGCGCCGACGGAGAGCAGCGTCCGCGTGCTCACCTGGAACACCGCGGGCGAAGCCGTGCCCGCCGAGGTCATCGCCCAGCAGATCCTCGACCAGGGCGCGGACATCGTCGCCCTGCCCGAGACCACCGAGGCGGTCGGCGAGCGCATCGCGGTCATGCTGCGCGAGCAGGGGCATCCGATGTGGGTGCACCACGTGCAGTTCCGGCCGGACGTCCCCGATGGCCCGCAGTCCTGGCAGACCACTGTGCTGGTCGCGCCCGATCTCGGCGAGTACTCGGTGATCGAATCGTCGAAGGACGGCTCGAGCAACACCGGTTCAGTGCCCAGTGTCGTGCTGATGCCGATCGACGGCACAGGGCCGACCATCGTCGCGGTGCATGCCGTCGCCCCGCGCATGGAGGAGATGTCGCAGTGGCAGAGCGATCTGCAGTGGATCGCCGACCAGTGCCCCGCGGGCGACTTCATCCTCGCCGGCGACTTCAACGCCACGATCGACCACATGGCCCCGCTCGGTGTGGACGGCGGCGACATGGGTTACTGCCGCGACGTCGCCTCACGCACCGGCAACGGCCTCACGGGAACCTGGCCCAGTTCGCTCCCACCGCTGGCCGGAGCACCGATCGACCACGTGATGGCCTCGGCCAACTGGACGCCGACAGGATCCGTCGTGCTCGACGACGCCGGTGGCAGCGATCATCGTGCCCTCGTCGTGCAGCTCGAGCCGGCCGGCTGAACTCCCGCGTCGCTTCTCCAGGTGACAGACTGGAGGGATGAGCACCGCAGAGCGCGACACGATCGCAGAACCCCCCGTCGAAGCGTCCGCGTCGAACGGCACCACGAACCGCCGGCAGCCCTTCCCCCAGGGTTTCCTGGACACCATCTCCACCGGATGGGCCGACCGTCCCGAGTCCCTTCCCGCGGCGCGGGCGCAGGCGGCGTACGCGGCCGCCCGGCGCGCGGCGGTCTCGGCGGCCTTCCCCGGCAAGCGTCTCGTGTTCCCGGCAGGTCCGCTCAAGCAGCGCAGCAACGACACCGACTACGTGTACCGCCCGCACTCCGCATTCGCGCACCTCACCGGGTGGGCCTCGGACACGCAGCCCGACTCGGTGCTGGTCCTCGCCCCGATCGACGGCGGACACGACGCCACCCTCTACTTCCGCGAGCGCGCCGACCGCACGACGTCCGAGTTCTACAGCGACGCCACGATCGGCGAGTTCTGGATCGGCCCGCGCCCGTCCCTCGCCGGGGTCGCCGCCGACCTCGACATCGCCACCGCCCACCTGGACGAGCTGACCTCGGACGAGGGCGAGCTGGTGCTCGAGGCCGACGAGGCCCTCACCCGCTTCGTCTCCGAGCTGCGTCTGGTCAAGGACGAGTTCGAGATCGCGGAGCTGCGGCACGCGGTCGAGATCACGGCGAACGGCTTCGACGATGTCATCCGCGAGCTCCCGGCAGCCATCGCCCACGCACGCGGCGAGCGCGTCGTAGAGGGCGTGTTCCACCGCCGTGCGCGCGAGGACGGAAACGGCGAGGGCTATGACACGATCGCCGCGTCCGGGCCGCACGCCTGCTACCTGCACTGGACGCGCAACGACGGCACGGTCGCTCCGGGCGACCTGATCCTGATCGATGCGGGCGTCGAGGCCGAGAGCCTGTACACGGCGGACATCACCCGGACCATTCCGGTCTCGGGCACCTTCACCGAGGTCCAGCGCCGTGTGTACGAGACCGTGCGCGAGGCGGCCGACGCTGCTTTCGCCGCCGCGAAGATCGGTGCCCGCTTCCGCGATGTGCACGCCGCCGCGATGAAGGTCATCGCCGAGCGCACCGCCGAGTGGGGTCTGCTGCCCGTCACGGCCGAGGAGGCACTCGACGCGGAGAAGGGCGGACAGCAGCGCCGTTACATGGTGCACGGCACGTCCCACCACCTCGGCATCGATGTGCACGACTGCGCGCAGGCGCGTCGGGAGATGTACTACAACGGCATCCTCGCCCCGGGCATGGTGTTCACGATCGAGCCCGGCCTGTACTTCCAGATCGACGATCTCACGGTCCCGGCCGAGCTCCGCGGCATCGGCGTGCGCATCGAGGATGACATCCTCATGACGGAGGACGGCCCCGTGAACCTGTCGGCGGGGATCCCCCGCACGGCCGACGAGGTCGAGGCGTGGATCGCCCGCCTCCAGGGCTGACTCCTCCTGATGCAGCGAGGGCGTGGCCGAGTGCGGTCACGCCCTCGCTGCATGTCGGCGTCGTTCAGAGGCGCGGGGAGCTTCGGATGAAGTCCGCCACGAGCGGTGCGAGCGCGGCACCGATGTCGGCGGCCGAGCGTTTGCGACCCTTCACCTCGAAGGTGTGCCCGGCGCCGTCGATCCACTCGACCCGGGCGTCCTGGCAGGTCGCCACCGCCTCCTCGAACTGCGAGATCGGCTGGATGAAAGGATCGTTCGTGCCCTCGATGAACAGCTGGGGCACGCGGATCGCCGGCAGATGCTCGATCCGGGGCTTCTCGGGTCGCCCGGGCGGATGCAGCGGGTAGCCGAGATACGCGAGGCCGTCGACCTCGAGCCCCTCCGCCACGGCCATCGAGGCCATGCGTCCACCGTAGGACTTGCCTGTCGCCCACACGGTGGCAGTGGAGTCGTTCTCCCGGGCGAAGGCGACCGCAGCGTTCCAGGTCGCGATCGCGTGCGCCGCCGGTCCCGGCATCCGACGCCCCTGCTCGACATACGGGAAGTTGAAGCGCAGCGTCGAGAATCCGAGTCCGCCCAACGCGTCCGCGTACCCCGTGAGGAACGGATGGTCCTTTCCGGTGCCCGCGCCATGTGCGATCAGCACGGTCGCTCCCCCTGATCCCCGGTCCAGTCAGCCGAGACCATGGTGGGGCCGGCAGGGAGATCGACCCGGATCTCCGCCATCAGGCGAGCAGGGTCGGGATCATGGTCACGCCCGGCTGCCTTCGGCGCCGTCTGCGCCCGGAGTCGCGTCGGGCTCGACCGGGGTCGTCGGAGTGGGCGCGTCGGCCTCTCCCGCCGGCGCCTCCGGCTCGGGAGCCGCACCGGCCTCGGGCACCGGATCGGCAGGACGCGGCGGGATCACCGGCGCGGCAGGCTCGGGGGCGGGCGCGCCGGGCGTGATGCGCTCCCCGTAGCGAGGCGGCTCGTCGAGGTTCACCGGAGGCCTCACGGGTGCGACCCTGGCCGCTCCGAGCACCTGACGCGCCTTGGAGAGCGACGCTGCCAGCACCGTGACCTCGTAGTGGTCGGCGGCGAACTGCGTGACGCTCGCGAAGTCGCGCCGACGGCGGACGATCGCGTAGGTGATCAGGCTGAGGATCATCCCGACCGCGACGCCGATGAAGACGAAGCCGACGAAGAGCTGGATCGGCACCTCGGGGTTGCCGAGCACCAGGATCGCCGAGAGGAACAGGCCGATCAGCACGCCGTTGATGGCTCCCGAGCGGGCCGCGGCGGCGTAGCCGAGCTTGCCGGTCACCCGCTCCACCGTGCGCACGCTCTGACCGACGATGGCGATGTCACGGGCGGGCACCTCGCCGGCGATCAGCTTGGAGACCGTCTTCTGCGCGCTCTCGTAGTCGCGCATCGATGCGACGATCTCGCCGGTGTCGGTGCCGCTCGCGGGGCGGTTCAGCATGCTCATCCGGCTATTCTTCCACGCGCGCCGTCCGACGGCCCGAGGCGCGACCATCCCGCCGCCGACCGAACCCGCCGACTACGCTGGAGAGGTGAGCACACAACGGGTTTTCGCCGCGCGCCTGGCCGGGTGCGCCGTCTTCGATCCCGTCGGCGACCGGCTCGGCAAGGTCCGGGATGTCGTCGTCGTGTATCGAAGTACCGCGGCACCCCGCGTGATCGGCCTCGTGGTGGAGATCCCGGGACGACGGCATGTGTTCCTCTCGATCGGACGGGTCACGTCGATCCGCTCCGGCCAGGTCATCAGCACCGGCCTCATCAACGTGCGCCGCTTCTCCCCGCGGGCGGGCGAGGTGCGCGTGCTCGCGGAGATGCTCGGACGTCGGGTGAGCTTCGCCGACGGCAGCGGGACGGCGGTCATCGAAGACGTCGCGATCGAGCCGAACCGCCTCGGCGAGTGGGCCATCAGCCAGCTGTTCCTGCGGCGTCCGAAGACCAGCGCCTCCCCCTTCGCGAAGGGACCCACTACTTTCGCCGCCTGGAACGAGGTCGCCGAGGAACGCGCACCAGGTGAGTCGCAGTCGGCCGAGCAGCTCGTCGCTTCATATGCCGAGCTGCACGCGGCAGACCTCGCGAACACCCTGCTCGATCTGCCGCAGCAGCGCATGATCGAGGTGGCCGAGGAGCTCTCGGACGATCGCCTCGCCGATGCTCTGGAGGAGATGCCGGAAGACGAGCAGGTGCACATCCTCGATCGTCTCGGCGACGAGCGCGCTGCCGACATCCTCGATCAGATGGAGCCGGACGACGCCGCCGACCTGCTCGCGCAGTTGCCCCCGAACCGTCTGGAGCAGCTGCTCGAGCTGATGGAGCCGGAGGAGGCCGAGGACGTCAGGATGCTGCTGCGCTACGGTCCTGACACGGCCGGTGGCCTGATGACCCCGGAGCCGATCATCCTCTCCGCCGATGCGACGGTCGCCGAGGCACTGGCACTCATCCGGCGGCACGAACTGCACCCGGCCCTGGCCGCCGCGGTCTTCATCACGCTGCCCCCGTTCGAGACGCCGACGGGGCGGCTGCTGGGCATCGTGCACTTCCAGCGGATGCTCCGGTATCCGCCGCACGAACGACTCGGGGCGATCCTCGACGACACCCTCGAACCGGTGCCGGTGACCGCCTCCGCCGCCGAGGTCGCCCGCATGCTCGCCAGCTACGACCTCGTGTCGCTTCCGGTGATCGATGCGGCGCATCGCCTGGTCGGAGCCATCAGCATCGACGACGTGCTCGACTACCTCCTCCCCGACGACTGGCGCACGCACGACAGCGAAGACTCCCCGACCACCGCGAACGAGGCGCGCTGATGCCCCGCTCGACGCGCCTGGATGCTCCGGGCCGCACCAGCACCCGGCCCCGCACGACCTCCCGCGATCGGTTCGGTCGTTTCACCGAGTGGGTCGCCCGCGCGATGGGCACCCCGGCCTTCCTCCTGATCCTGAGCCTGTTCTGCGTGGTCTGGATCGTCTGGAACACTCTGGCGCCCGACGAACTGCGTTTCGACGATGCGGCGCTCGGGTTCACGGCGCTGACGCTGATGCTGTCGCTGCAGGCGTCGTACGCGGCACCCTTGATCCTCCTCGCGCAGAACCGCCAGGACGACCGCGACCGCGTGCAGATCGAGCAGGATCGGCAGCGCGCCGAGCGCAACCTCGCCGACACGGAGTACCTGGCGCGCGAGATCGTCGCCCTGCGGATGTCGCTCGAGGAGCGCAATGCACAGGTGGTCACGCGCGACGTGCTGCGCCAGGAGCTGAAGGCGCTGCTCGCCGAACTCGACGCCGCGGAGAAGCCTGCCGCCGGCACCGCATCGTGAGCGCGGTCGACGGCGTCAGATCCGCGGTCTCCGCCGTGACGGATCCGGAATTGCGACGCCCGATCGGCGAGCTCGACATGGTCCGTGACATCACCGTCGACGGAGACGTCGCCCGGGTGGGCATCGTGCTGACGATCGTGGGCTGCCCCGCCGCCGCACGGATCGAGGCCGACGTCCGCCAGGCCGCCGCCTCGGTCCCCGGCGTCTCGACGGTCGAGGTCGAGGTCGGCGTGATGACTCCCCCCGAGCGCAAGGCGCTCACGGAGAAACTCCGCGCCGGCAGACCGGCACGGCACATGCCGTTCGGACCCGACTCACTCACCCGCGTGATCCTCGTCTCCAGCGGCAAGGGCGGCGTCGGCAAGTCGACGGTCACAGCCAACCTCGCGGTGGCCCTCGCCGATCAGGGCCTCTCGGTCGGTCTGGTCGATGCCGATGTGCACGGCTTCTCGATCCCGGGGCTCCTCGGTGTCCCGGCCGGCACGCAGCCGACGCGGATCGATGACCTCATGCTGCCGCCCGTGGCCCATGGGGTGAAGACGATCTCGATCGGGATGTTCCTCCGCGACGGTGAATCCGTCGTCGCCTGGCGTGGACCGATGCTGCACCGCACGGTCTCGCAGTTCCTGACGGACGTCTTCTTCGGCGACCTCGACGTGCTGCTCATCGACATGCCGCCGGGCACCGGAGACATCGCGATCTCGATCGGTCAGCTCCTCCCGCACGCGGAGGTGCTGGTCGTCACCACCCCGCAGACCGCGGCCGCCGAGGTCGCGATCCGCAGCGGGCTCGTCGCCAGGCAGACGGGCCAGCGGGTGATCGGCGTGATCGAGAACATGGCCGCCTACACGCTCCCCGACGGCACCGTCATCGACCTGTTCGGCACGGGCGGCGGCGCGGCGGTCGCCGAGGCCCTCTCCGAACCGGGCACACCGGTGCCGCTCCTGGCGTCGATCCCCCTGAGTCCGGCTCTGCGCCAGGGCGGCGACGCCGGCGTCCCGATCGTCGCCGGCGAGTCGACCGACATCGCCGCGACGACCATCCGCGACCTCGCCCGCCGTCTCGCACGGCAGGGTCGCGGGCTGTCCGGCCGATCACTGCCGATGTCGATCGGCTGAGTGGGCCCCCTCAGGTGGCTTCGAGGTCGAACGGGGGCCGGTTGGTGGCGCTGAACTCCTGCGGTGCCGTGCGGGGGGCGACCGGTTCGGCGATCGTCGCGCGCGCCTGCACGGGCGTGGCCGGCTGCGGCTCCTCCAGCAGGGCGTCGCGGATGATCCGGCGCGGGTCGTACTGACGAGGATCGAGCTTGCGCCAATCCACGTCGTCGATCTCGGGGCCCATCTCCTCGCGCACCCGGGATTTGGTGTCGCGGAGGTACTCGCCCGCCTTGCGGACGATGCGGGCGAAACCCTCGGCGGCCGCCGGGAGACGCTGCGGCCCGATGATGAGCACGGCGATGAGGCCGATGAGCAGCATCTTCTCGAAGGTGAGGCCGAACGTCATCTGTCCAGGCTACCGCCGCGCCTGCGGTCCCGGCACGCGGCGAGCGAATACTCTGGAGAGGTTCACAGTGCAGGCAGGGAGAATCAGGCCATGAGCGAGCATGACGCGAACGCGCGTTTCCTGCGCGAGTCCATCGTGGAGCCGGACGCCATCAGCCGAGCCCGCGCGCACGCCGTCGAGCTGGGGGCGATGCCGATCAGCGCTGCCGTCGGCTCGCAGATCGCGGTCCTGGCCGCCGCGACCGGCGCCCGCTCGATCGTCGAGATCGGCACCGGCGCCGGTGTCTCCGGTCTCTGGCTGCTGCGCGGCGCACCGCAGGCCGTGCTCACCTCGATCGACAACGAGCCCGAGCACCTCGCCGCCGCGCGGCAGGCGTTCAGCGACGCGAAGGTCCCGTCCACCCGTGCGCGACTGATCACCGGTCGTGCGATGGATGTGCTCCCGCGCATGAACGAGGCCTCCTACGACATCGTGCTCGTCGACGCCGACCCCGAGAACGTGATCGAGTACGTCGAGCACGGACTTCGGCTCGCGCGTGCCGGCGGGCTCGTCCTGGTGCCACGCATCCTCAGCGGCGGCCGGGTCGCGGATCCCGTGCAGCGCGACGCCGTCACCGCGGCGTACCGTTCGCTGGTGCAGGAGACCCAGGAATCGTCCGCCGTGCTGGCGACCGTCTCCCCCGCTGGGGAAGGGCTGCTGCAGCTCATCAGCCTCGACGACCGCGACTGAGACCGGCTGCGGTCCTCGTCCGGCGGAACGCCGAAGCCGGACGGAGTGCGAAAAAGGCGGCGGATCCGCGGATCCGCCGCCTTTTCAGATCCGCCATGCGGATCCCAGGTCGATCAGGCCGGTGCCACGACGGCTGCGAGCACGTCGTGAAGCTCCTTCGCCTCTGCGTCGTTCACGGAGACGACCAGACGGCCGCCGCCTTCGAGCGGAACGCGCACGATGATGAGTCGTCCTTCTTTCACGGCCTCCATGGGTCCGTCTCCGGTCCTCGGCTTCATCGCTGCCATCGTGGGCTCCCTTTCCTCCGGTGGTATGCAAAGAGTTTATCGGGTGACACCGCGACCTGGCGGTCACCGAGCAACAATTGCGTCTGCATCGGGCTCACGGAACCTGCCAGAACGTGCTTCCGAGCGCATACACGTGGTAGATCCAGAGCCACTGACCGAGCAGACACGCCACCAGCACCCCCAGCCGCCACGCTCGCGATCGGGGAACCGCGACCGCACCCCACAGCGGACTGAGCGGAAGCAGCAGACGGAACACGCTCGACTGGGGGAAGAACACGGCGAGCAGATACAGCAGATAGCTGGCGCTCCACAGCCGCAGATCGGCGCCGAGCGTCCGCACCTGGGGCGAGAACAGCAGTGCTGCGGCCGCGCCGACCACCAGCAGGACCAAGGCGATGAGACCCCACCAGTGCGGCATCCCCCACTGACCGAACCAGAACTGCGCGGCCTGGATCCATCCCTCGAACGGCACGAATCCCTCCACTCCCCCGAGGATCCAGTTCCGGCGCCAGGCCAGTTCGGTCGCGAGGTACGCTCCCGGATCTCCTGTCGCGACTCCAGCGATGACCTGCCAGGCGAAACCGCCGGCGGTGGCCAGAGTGCCGAGAACGAGGATGTGTGCGACCTCGGGTCCGTGGAGCGGCTCGTCTCGGCGTCGGACCCACCGCAGCACGCCGTGCAACCCGAGGTAGAGAGCGAAGGCGAGGATCCCCGGTCTCGTGAACGCCATGACGGGGATCAGCAGATACAACCAGGCGTACTTCCTGCGGGCGGTCGCATCGAGGGCGAGGAACAACAGGAGCAGGAACAGGGTCTCGGCGTAGCCGACCTGGAACATCGCGGCGATCGGTCCCATGGCGAAGAACACCACGGCCCACATCGCCGCGGAGGCGCCGATACGGTCACGGAGCAGGCGGTGCAGCGCGAGGCACGCGAGGTAGCCGGCGACGATCGAGAGCAAGAACGCACCCGCACCCCAGGAGCCGAGCGCGAATCCGATCGCCTTGGCCGCATATGCGAACACCGGCATGAAAGCCCAGGCGTTCTCGGCCACGTCTCCCGAGTCGGTCAGCGGCAGGGTCGTCGGATACCCGTTCTCGGCGACCAACCAGTACCACTGCGCGTCCCAGCCGACCACGAAGTCGCCGATACCCGCGTCCGCGCCGAAACGCGACGAGAACGTCGACAGCGACGCGGCCATGATCAGGAACACCGTCGTGATCACCCGGGCGACCACGTAGATGACCGCGATGCGCAGTGCGACCGGTGAGCGCGCCCAGCGCCGGGCGGTCGTCAGGGCGAGGTGAGCCATGCGCGCAGGCCCTGCTCGACGGCATCGATCTGCGCGTAGGACACCCGCTCCTCGTCGTGGTGCGCCAGATGGGGGTCCCCGGGGCCGTAGTTCACGGCCGGGATACCGAGTGCCGAGAAGCGGGCGACATCGGTCCAGCCGTACTTCGGCCGGGGCTCAGCGCCGACCGCGGCGACGAACTGCTTCGCGATCTCGGCATCGAGCCCGGGGCGCGCACCTTCTGCGGCGTCTGTGATCTCGAGGTCGAACCCGGCGAGCACGCCGCGGAGGTGCGCTTCGGCATCCGCCGCCGACTTGCTCGGCGCGAAGCGATAGTTGATCTCGACCTCGCAGGCATCCGGGATGACGTTGCCCGCGACACCCCCGGCGATGCGCACCGCGCTGAGGCTCTCGCGGTACAGCAGCCCCTCGACCAGCACCTCCTTGGCGCGGTACTCGGCCAACCGGGCGAGGATCGGCGCGGCGCGGTGGATCGCGTTCTCACCGATCCAGGCACGTGCGCTGTGTGCCCGGACGCCGCTCGTGCGCACGACCGCTCGCAGCGTGCCGTTGCATCCGCCCTCGACTTCGCCATCGGACGGCTCGCCCAGGATCGCGAAGTCGGCCTGGAACAGCTCGGGGCGTTCGGCGGCGAGCAGGGCCAGGCCGTTCTTGGACGCCTCGACCTCCTCGTTGTCGTACCACATCCAGGTCACGTCGATCGCGGGGTCGACGATCTCGGCGGCGAGCTTGAGCTGCACCGCGGTGCCTGCCTTCATGTCGACGGTTCCTCTCCCCCAGAGGAAGGGGGCGCCGTCGATCTCGATGTCGCGCGTGGGCAGGTTCGCGTTGATCGGCACCGTGTCGATGTGACCGGCGATCACGACGCGCTGGGCACGTCCTCGATCCGTACGGGCGACGATCGTGTTCCCGTGCCGGATGACCTCGAGATGCGCGAGCGGCGCGATGGCCGCCTCGATCGCGTCCGCGAGCGTCTTCTCATCGCCGGAAACGCTCGGGATGTCGCAGATCGCACGGGTGAGGTCGACGGAGGACGCAGTCAGATCGAGCACCATGCGTCCAGCCTACTTACCCCGTCATGCGGCACATCGTCGGCCGCAGGGCGCGATAGCGTGGAGGGATGAGCGACGCACGCACGGTATGGGGAATCGGACTGACCACGATCGCCGGAGACGGCACCGTCCTCGACGCGTGGTACCCCGAGGTGCGCCTCGGCACGGCATCCGCCGACGATGCCGCGGTCGCCGCGCTCGAGCCCCTCGCGACCCCCGACGAGCGTCGCAACGTCACGGTCGAGATCGTGCAGCTGCAGATCGACCTCGACCGGGCCCCGACCTCCACGGCCGACGCCTACCTCCGCCTGCACGCGCTCTCGCACCTCGTAGTGCGCCCGAACGAGCTGAACCTCGACGGGATCTTCGGATTCCTCCCGAACGTGGCCTGGACGAACGCCGGGCCGGTGCTCCCGGCAGATGCGGCACGTCTGCGCCCGCAGTTGCAGCGCGCCGGCATCCAGGTGCAGGGCTTGGACAAGTTCCCGCGCCTGACCGACTACCTGCAGCCGTCCGGCGTGCGGATCGCGGATGCCTCCCGGGTGCGGCTCGGCGCGCATCTCTCTCCCGGGACGACCGTCATGCACGAGGGATTCGTGAACTTCAACGCCGGCACGCTCGGCGCCTCGATGGTCGAGGGACGCATCTCGCAGGGCGTCGTCGTCGGCGACGGCAGCGACATCGGCGGCGGATCCTCGATCATGGGCACCCTCTCCGGGGGTGGCACGCATCGCGTGTCGATCGGTGAGCGCACGCTGCTGGGGGCGAACGCCGGCATCGGGATCTCGCTCGGCGACGACTGCGTGGTCGAGGCGGGCCTCTACGTGACGGCCGGGACCAAGATCGTGCTGGTCGACGGCCCCGCGACTCCCGACGGCGGGCGCACGACGGTCAAGGGCTCCGACCTCTCCGGCCAGAGCGGCCTGCTCTACCGCAGGAACTCGCTGAGCGGTGCCGTCGAAGCCGTGCGCCGTGCGGGTGTCGGGGTCACGCTCAACGAGGCCCTGCACGCCTGAGCCGCCTCGCAACCGGCACCTCTCGGCCCGTGACGACCCGCGCACGAAGCGGGTATGCAGCCCGTGGCATGCCCGCACTGGTAGACTGACACCGTTGCGGAGACCGCCGGTCTGCCAACATCGTCGTCGTCACGGGGTCTCCGAGGACCGAAGCGAGCGGAACTGCTCCCACTACCAGCACGAGCTGGCCTTTCGAACGGCGAACCGATGCGCACCTCCTGCGCCGTCGCCCACCTCACCCCTTATCTCGCGCCGTTCACTCGTGCGCTGACGGAGTTCCTGCATGTCTACTTTCCTCGAACTCGGCGTTCCCGCCGAGCTCGCCGCCGTTCTCGCCGACTCCGGCAAGACCGAGGCGTTCGCCATCCAGCGCGACACTCTTCCCGACTCGCTCGCCGGACGCGACCTCCTCGGCCGCGGCCGCACGGGCAGCGGCAAGACGATCGCCTTCGCCCTCCCGCTCGTCGCGCGTCTCGCGGCCTCGGGCGGCCAGCGCCGTGCGGGCCTCCCCCGCGGACTCGTCCTGGCTCCGACCCGTGAGCTCGCGACCCAGATCGCCGCGACCATCGCACCCCTCGCCGAGGCCGCGGGGCTGCGCGTGACCACGGTCTTCGGCGGCGTCAGCCAGCGTCCCCAGGAGCAGGCGCTGCGTGGCGGCGTCGATATCGTCGTCGCCTGCCCCGGGCGCCTCGAAGACCTGATGAAGCAGCAGATCGTGCGCCTCAGCGCGATCGAGGTCACCGTGCTCGACGAGGCCGATCACATGGCGGACCTCGGCTTCCTGCCCGGTGTCACCCGCATCCTCACGGCGACGCCAGCCGGGGGTCAGCGCCTGCTGTTCAGCGCCACGCTCGACCGTGGCATCGACACCCTGGCCCGTCGCTTCCTCTCGAACGCGGTCAGCCACGAGGTCGACGAGGAGAGCGTGCCGGTCGGCGAGATGACCCACCGCGTGCTGGTCGTCGACTCCACCGACAACAAGACGGCACTCGTACGCGACCTCGCCTCGGGCACCGGCCGCCGCATCCTGTTCACCCGCACCAAGCACCAGGCGAAGAAGCTCGCGAAGCAGCTCACTGCCGCGGGCATCCCCGCTGTCGACCTGCACGGAAACCTCTCGCAGAACGCCCGCGAGCGCAACCTCAGCGCGTTCTCGGCTGCTCCGGAAGACGGCGGCGTCCGCGTGCTCGTGGCCACCGACGTCGCGGCCCGTGGTGTGCATGTGGACAACGTCGACCTCGTGGTCCATGTCGACCCGCCCGTGGAGCACAAGGCGTACCTGCACCGCTCCGGTCGCACGGCCCGCGCGGGCGCGGCCGGCACTGTGGTCACCGTGGTGCTCCCCGAGCAGCGGCGCGATGTGAAGGATCTCCTGCGCAAGGCCGCCATCTCGGCCCCGCTGGAGGACGTGACGAGCGCCGCTGTCACCGCACTGGTGCCCGAGCGCGCACCGCACGTGCGTCCCGCGCCGGTCCAGGCCCCGCAGCAGCAGCGTCAGTCCTCGAAGCAGCGGCCTGCCGGCGGCGAGAAGAACGGAGCGGCCAACCCGCCCGCACGTCGTCGCCGTCGCCCCCGCGCGGGCGGATCAAGCTCAGGCCAGGGTGGTGGCTACTCCACGCAGAGCGGCCAGTCCCGCCAGGGCGGACGCGGCCAGGCCCGCTGAGTCCCCGAACTCGCATCCGCGGCTGAGGTCGGATGATTCCCCGCGACGCCCCCATCACTTTTCCGGAGTGATGGGGGCGTCGCGTTCTCTGCGTGCAGGAGAACTGTCCGGCTAGGCGGGTACGCGGCTCTCTCTCGACTCGAGCGCGTCGTCGGCGTCGATCTCGTTGCCCGAGACCGCACGCAGGCGACGGATTCCCGAAGGAAGAGCGATCGAGATGACCGCCGCGACGGCCAGGACTCCGGCGCCGACCCAGATCGCGGGGATCGCGGCGTCGACGTACCCGGTCGGCGTCAACGTGCCTCCCGCGCCGACGAAGACCGCCGTGAGAACGGCCACACCGAGCGCCACGCCGATCTCCCGCAGCGTGGAATTGGTGCCGGACGCCTTGGCGTGATCCTCGGGCTGCATGTTGGCGAGCACGGCTGTGGAGCTCGGCGCGAACACCAGCCCCATCCCGATGCCGGCGAGCAGGAACGGCGGCCACATGGCGGAGTACTCGAGCGTCGCGGACAGGGTGAGCGCGATCCAGCCGAGAGCGACCGCCAGCATCGTCAACCCGAGCAGGATCGGCAGGCGCGTCCCGGTGCGTGGTGAGAGCATGCCGGTGAGCGGAGCCACGACCATGGGCGCGAGTGTCCACGGCATCGTCATGATCCCGGCTTCGAGCGGCGTGTGGCCCTGCACCACCTGCAGGAACTGGATGAGGATGAACACCGCGCCGAAGATGCCGAAGCTGAACGTCACTCCCACGAGGTTCGCCACGGTGAAGCTGCGGTCCCGGAACAGGCGCAACGGCAGCAGCGGATGCGTGGTGCGTCCCTCCCAGACCACGAAGCCCACGAGCAGCAGCGCACCGGCCACGAGGGAGCCGACCACTTCGAGGCTGTCCCATCCCGCGTCGTTGCCGCGCACGATGCCGTAGACGACGCCCAGCACACCAGGGCCGGCGAGCAGCAGACCCACCAGGTCGGCACGCACGCGGGCCCCGAAGCTGTTGGGGAGCGCGATCAGGATGAGCGGCACCGCGAGGATGCCGACGGGCACGTTGAGCCAGAAGATCGTCTGCCAGTTCCATCCTTCGATCACCGCTCCCCCGATCAGAGGCCCGGTGGCGACGCCGAGCCCGGCGACGCCTCCCCAGATGCCGATCGCGGCGGGCCGGAGGCGCTCGGAGACGCTGCCGACGAGAAGCGTGAGCGACAGTGGCATGAGGGCAGCGGCGCCGACCCCCTGGACAGCGCGGGCGAGGATGAGGACCGACGGCTCGGTGGCCAGAGCGGCACCTGCCGAGGCCAGCGTGAACACGGCGATGCCGGCGAGGAAGACGGTGCGACGACCGAACCTGTCGCCGAGACCGACCGCGAGCAGCATGAAGGTGGCGAAGCTGAGCGTGTAGGCGTTGATGACCCACTGCAGCTCCTCGATCGAGGCGCCGAGTTCCCGCGAGATGACCGGGAGCGCACCGGTGACGACGAGGTTGTCGAGCGTCGCCATGAACATCGGCAGCGAGGCTGCGACGATCGTCAACCAGACCGGAAGACGTCGGGTGGATGAGGCCATGAGATTCCCTCGTTGTTATTGAATGATTACTTACCCATCGAAGAGTAGTAATCGACTGATAACATGTCAAGCGTGAACGAGAAGCAGAGCGAACGCATCCCGGCTGCCGAGCGCCGCGAGCAGATCCTCGCCGCCGCGAGCCTGGTCTTCGGCGAACGCGGCTACTTCGGCGCCACGACCGATCAGATCGCCAGAGCAGCCGGCATCAGCCAGCCCTACGTCGTGCGGATGTTCGGAACGAAGGAGAGTCTGTTCGTCGAGGTGCTCGCGCGCGCCAGCGGAAAGCTGCTCGACACGTTCGCTCTCGAGATCGCACAGTGGAAGGAGCAGTCGGGATCCCCCGACCGGGAACTCGGCCGCAGACTCGGCGCAGCATACGTGAACCTGATCGAGGACCGCGGCATCCTGCTCTCGCTCATGCAGGCGTTCAGCATGGGGCACGACGCCGTGATCGGCGACCGCGCCCGCACCGACTTCCTCAAGATCTATCGCATGCTGCGAGACGACGCCGGATTCTCACCGGAAGAGGTGCGGACGTTCCTCGCCGAGGGCATGCTGCTCAACACCCTGCTGGGCCTGCGTCTTCCCGAGCACTACGGCAGCGACGAGGCGACGACAGAGCTCCTGGAGTGCACGTTCCAGACCAAGCTGCAGCTGGTGCTCGACGTGGTCGGCGAGCACGCGAAAGAGTCCGCGACGGCGTGAGGACACGCCGTCACCACTCCCCTAGCGGGTCGGGAACGGCCGCTCGGGCGACCCCGTGTACAGCTGCTGCGGGCGACCGATCTTCGTCTGCGGGTCGAGCTGCAGCTCACGCCACTGCGCGAGCCATCCGGGCAGACGGCCGATCGCGAACAGCACGGTGAACATGCGGGTCGGGAAGCCCATCGCCTTGTAGATCACGCCGGTGTAGAAGTCGACGTTCGGGTACAGACGACGCTCCTTGAAGTAGTCGTCCGCGAGCGCGATCTCTTCGAGCTCCTGCGCGAGATCGAGCAGCGGGTCGGTGACGCCGAGCTCGGCGAGCACCTCGCCGGCGGCCTCCTTGACGAGCTTGGCACGGGGGTCGTAGTTCTTGTAGACCCGGTGCCCGAAGCCCATCAGCTTCACGCCCTCTTCCTTGTTCTTCACCCGCTCGACGAAGCGCGAGACGCTCTGCCCGGAGTCGCGGATCTGACCGAGCATCGTCAGCACGGCCTCGTTCGCTCCACCGTGCAGCGGACCGGACAGCGCCTGGATGCCGGCGGAGATCGACGCGAACTGGTTCGCCCCGGTCGAGCCCACCAGACGCACGGTCGAGGTCGACGCGTTCTGCTCGTGGTCCTCGTGCAGGATGAGGAGCAGCTCGAGAGCCTTCGACATCACCGGGTTGACCTCGTACTCCTCGCTGTGCACACCGAAGTTCAGCTTGAGGAAGTTGTCGACGAAGCTCAGCGAGTTGTCGGGGTAGAGGAAGGCCTGACCCACGCTCTTCTTGTGCGCGTACGCGGCGATCACGGGCAGCTTGGCGAGCATGCGCACCATGTTCAGCTCGACGTGCTCGGGGTTGTGCGGGTCGGTCTGGCCCTCGTAGTAGGTCGAGAGCGCGGCGACGGCCGAGGAGAGCACCGACATGGGGTGCGCCGTGTGCGGAAGCGCAGAGAAGAAGCGCTTGAGGTCTTCGTGGAGGAGCGTGTGCCGACGGATCTTCTCGTCGAACTCCGCGAGCTCGGATGCCGACGGCAGCTCGCCGTAGATCAGCAGCCAGGCGACCTCGAGGTAGCTGGTGGATCCGGCGAGCTGCTCGATCGGATAGCCGCGATAGCGCAGGATGCCCTTGTCGCCGTCGATGAACGTGATCTCGGACTTGGTGGAGGCCGTGTTGACGAAACCGTAATCGAGACCCGTGTAGCCGGTCTGCCGCGTCAGCGTCGAGAAGTCGATGCTGTCGTGGCCTGCGGTGCCGCGCAGTACCGGGAATTCGGCGGTCGTGTCGCCGATCGTCAGCTTCGCCGTCTGCTCTGCCGCTGCGCTCACGCGGACCTCCTCCTGGCGTCCGACCCCCGCGCGTCGCGGCGATGTCGGACAAGATCTTGATCAAGTCGGAACTGGCGATCTCACGGCGCTGAAGCACCAGGTCGGGTCACGACCGAATCGCCTTTACAGCCTAGTAGGCACACAGGCCTACTGTGACATCCGCCAAACAGAAGCCTCTCGCGAGGAGGGAACCTACAGTCGCCCTGCCGCGAGACGCCGGGCCGCTTCGACGATGCGCTCCGTCGGTGCGGTCAGCGCGAGGCGCACGTGCTGCGCGGAGTCCGAGCCGTAGAACGGTCCGGGACCGGCGAGGATGCCGAGGTCGGCCAGGCGTCCCATCGATTCCCAGGCGTCGCGCCCTTCGGTCGCCCACAGATAGAGACCCGCTTCGGAGCCGTCGATCCGGAACCCTGCGGCCTCGAGAGCCGGACGCAGCGCATCGCGGCGGGTGCGGTAGAGCTCCTTCTGCCGCGCCACGTGCTCGTCGTCACCCAGCGCGACAGCCATCGCATGCTGCACCGGCGCCGGTGGCATCAGCCCGAGATGCTTGCGAGCGGTGAGCAGGTCGCCCACGATCCGCGCGCAGCCGGCCACGAAAGCGGCCCGATAACCGGCGAGGTTCGACTGCTTGCTCAGGGAGTACACGCTGAGCAGGTTCGCTCGGCTGCCACCGGTGACCCGCGGGTCGAGGATGGACGGAATCGGCTCGGTCGCCCAGGCGCCGTCCCACCCCAGCTCGGCGTAGCACTCGTCGCTCGCGAGCACGGCACCCAGCTCCCGTGCGCGAGCGACCGCAGCAGCAAGCTCGTCCACGGTCCAGGTGCGACCGTCGGGGTTGCCCGGGGTGTTGATCCAGATGAGCTTGGTGCCCTCGGGCCAGTCTGCGGGGTCGTCCGCGGGAAGCGGGGTGGCGCCGACAACCCGGGCGCCCACCTCGTATGTCGGGTACGCGACGCGCGGGTGCACGACGATGTCGCCGTCCCCCAGGCCGAGCAGCGTCGGCAGCAGAGCCACGAGCTCCTTGGACCCGATCGTGGGCAGCACGTTGTCGACGCGGAGGTCGGGCACTCCCCTGCGCCGCGCGTACCACTCGACGATGGCCTCGCGCAGGGCGGGAGTCCCGACCGTCTGCGGGTAGGCGTGGGCGTCTGTGGCCTCGGTCAGGGCGCGACGGATGATGTCGGGCGTCGGGTCGACGGGCGAGCCCACCGAGAGATCGACGAGTCCCCCCGGGTACTGCGCTGCACGTTCACGGAAGGGGACGACGGCATCCCACGGGTAGTCGGCGAGGTCGCGGACGCTCACGGATCGCGCCTACTCGCCCTGCGGCGGGAGCGCGGCGACGATCGGGTGGTCGAAGGCGTAGACGCCAACCTTGGCGGCGCCTCCGGGCGAGCCGATCTCGTCGAAGAACTCGACGTTGGCCTTGTAGTAGTCCTGCCACTCGTCTGGCAGATCGTCTTCGTAGTAGATGGCCTCGACGGGGCACACGGGCTCGCAGGCACCGCAGTCCACGCATTCGTCGGGGTGGATGTACAGCGACCGTTCCCCCTCGTAGATGCAGTCAACGGGGCACTCGTCGATGCAGGCGCGATCCTTGACATCGACGCACGGGAGGGCGATCACATACGTCACCGCTCCAGTCTACGACTCGCGGACCTCGGGTTCCTGCGCGCCGGGCGCGACCGTCCGCACCGGGACCTTCGAGAACGACGGCCACGCGACGACCAGCAGGACGAGCCCGGCGACGACATAGGTCCAGATCTGACCGGACAGGGAGTTCGGAACCACCACTGAGCCCCCAGGGCCCACGCCGGAGATCAGCACGAGCATCCCGATCATGCCGAGGCCGGCGGCGACGGCGGCGCCTCGGTCGTGCGTGAGCGACCGCACGGCGACGAGGATCGCCGCGCAGGCGATCGCGGCCACGATGATGCCGATCGGGACAGGACCCCACATCACGCTGTGCGCGATCGTTCCCGCGACGCCGTAGACGCCGCCCACGAGGGCCGCGACGATCCACGACAACACTCTCGACACCCAGCTCACACGCACGCGTCGATTCTACCGGCGCGCCCTGTGCGCACACCGCGCGGATTCACGCCGCGAGCCCGAACAGGCGCAGCAACGCCGCCACCAGCGCCGCGGCGACCACGACGACGAGGAACGACTGCCGCAGCCAGAGCAGCCCCGCGGCGACCAGGAGCGCGGGCACTCGCGCGTCGACGGTGATCGCCTGACCGTCGCCGAGTGTCTGCACCGCGACGAGCGCGGCGAGCAGGGCGACCGTCAGCAGGTCGGAGATACGGGCTACGCGGGGCGCCTCGAGCACCTTGGGCGGCACGAGGTAGCCCGCAGCCTTCAGGGCGAGACAGATCAGCGCCGCGAGGAGGATCGCGCTCCAGATGCTCATGAGACGTCCTCGGATCCACTCGGCTCGGCGGTCGGGCGTGCGGGCCTCCCCATCCAGTTGAACCAACCGACCACGATGGCCACGAACGCCGCGACCAGCACCGGGAGGCCCGGCATCAGGAAAGGCGTGAATGCGGCGGCGACCACGGCGGCCGCCGCTCCGACGGCGATGGCCTGGCGCTGTCGCAGGCGCGGCCACAGCAGGGCGAGGAAGGCGGCGGCGGCCGCGGCATCCAGCCCCCAGGTCTTGGGGTCGCCGAGGACATCGCCCACAAGCGCTCCGATCAGCGTCGTCGCGTTCCAACCGAGGAAGATCCCGACACCGGTCACCCAGAACCCGACCTGCCGCAGCCGCGGGTCGTTCTGCGAGATCGCCACGGCGGTCGACTCGTCGATCGTGAAGTGCGCGGCAGCGGCCTTCCGGGCGGGACCTCCCCCGACGATCGGCGACATGCGCATACCGTAGGCCACGTTGCGCACGCCGAGCAGTGCCGCCGAGGCGATCGCCGACGGCAGCGCCGCGAGCCCTCCTGCGGTGAAGACTCCGACGAAGGCGAACTGGGATCCGCCCGTGAACATCAGCAGGCTCAGGACGCACGTCTGCCAGACGTCCAGGCCGGAAGCGACAGCGAGCGCCCCGAACGAGATTCCGTAGGCGCTCGTGGCGAGCACGACTCCGAGTGCTTCGCGCCAGACTTCACGTTCTGCCGTCATGGCTGTCCGCGCACGGCTGTTCGCTTCAGTGAACGCATGATCATCATTCTGAACAACGAACGTTGGATAGTCAAGCGAACGAACGTTTGACATGATGAACGCATGGAGGAGCTTCGCACACGCATCGCCCGTAGCCTGCGCCGGGAGCGGGAGTCCGCCGGCCTGTCCGTCTCCGAGCTCGCTCGGCGCGCGGGCATCTCCAAGGCGACGGTCTCGCAGCTCGAAGGCGGCGCAGGCAATCCCAGTGTCGAGACGCTGTGGGCGCTCGGCGTCGCACTCGGCGTGCCGTTCGCCGTCCTCGTCGACCAGCAGGCCAACGCGCCGACACTCATCCGGGCCGATGATCTCGCAGGAGTTCCCTCATCCGCGGCCGCCTACAGCGCGACACTGCTGTCCGCGAGCCCCCCGGGTGCGCGCCGCGACCTCTACCTGATCCAGGCGGAACCCGGCGATGCTCGACGCTCCGACCCACATCACGCCGGCACCATCGAGCACGTCATCCTGATCGCCGGTCAGGCACGGATCGGCCCCGTCGACGAACCCGTGCTCCTGAACCCGGGCGACTATCTGACATACGCGGGAGACGCTCCGCACATCTTCGAGGCGACGGAACCGGGGACGAGCGCCGTGCTCATCTCCGAGCTCCGCTGAGTCGTCCGCGGGTCAGTACCAGTCCGTCGCTCGCGAATGTGCCCATGCGCTGCACGGTGTGCCATAGGCATCCGCGATGTATTGGAGGCCCCACGCGATCTGCGTCGCAGCACTCGTCTGCCAGTCCGCTCCCGCCGAGGCCATCTTCTTGCCGGGAAGCGCCTGCGGAATGCCTGTCGCACCAGAAGGATTGTAGGCCTGGTAATCCCAGTGTGATTCCTTCGTCCACAGGGACTCCAGGCATGAGAACTGGTCTCCACCCCAGCCGTAGCGACTCGACATCAACTGCTGGGCAGTGGCCTTGGCGCCCTCGACCGTGTTCGCCGCAGCCAGCGCTTCCGCCGCTCGCTGCGCCGCTGCCGCCTCGGCTGCAGCCTGCTCCGCCGCGGCCCTGGCCGCATCCTCCGCCGCCTTCTTCTCCTTCGCCGCCGAGAACGCCGACTGCAGGCGTGCGGTGTCGGAGACCACGGCAGCGCGCTCGTCCTCGACCTTGTCCGCGAGAATGCCCACGAGCAGCGCCGGCATCAGCTCGCTGTCGGCGAGCGCATCGACGTGCTTCTCCAATGCCGTCGTCGATACCGGGGGCGCGGCACTCACATCGAGCCCCGACGCCGCGACGTCCGCGGTGAGCGCCTGCGCGACCTCGACGGTCGTCTGCGCGTGCGACACCGTCGCCGCGGTCTGCTCCGAGATGCGCGTGAGCGGTTCAGCCCCGACCATGGTCCGGGCGACGGCGACGTTCGCATCGAGGGTCGCCGCCCCGGCAGCCGGAGCGGACGCGAGACCGACGCTGAGCGTGATGCCCACGAGCGCCGCCACCCCCGTCCCCAGGATCGCCATCGGACGTCGGGCGGTGACCGCGGAGCGCGCAGCGGCCGCATCGGAGGCGCGCCGGAGCGCACGGGACTTGTGGAGCATGGATTCGACTTTCGGGTCGTCGTACGCCCATACAGGAGACTCATCGGGAGCTCGTCCCAGGCGCAAGTGAACGAGTCTGGACGACGAACCTGAACGAAAACCATCCCTCACCTGGGATTTACATGAGAAGAGGGCCCGATGCCGCTCGGTGGCGGCATCGGGCCCTCTTCGTCAGAGCAGCGTGAGGCTGTCGCTCAGGCGTTTGCGTCCTGACGCTTCATGCGTGACGCTTCGCGTCCGCGGATCGTCTGGTCCAGGATCACCTTGCGGATACGCACGGACTCGGGCGTGACCTCGACGCATTCGTCGTCGCGCGCGAACTCCAGGCTCTCCTCGAGCGTGAGGATGCGCGGCGGGGTCATCGACTCGAAGTTGTCGGCCGTGGCCGAGCGCATGTTGGTGAGCTTCTTCTCCTTGGTGATGTTCACGTCCATGTCGTCGGCGCGCGAGTTCTCGCCGATGACCATGCCCTCGTACACCTCCTGCGTCGGCTGCACGAAGAACGACATGCGCTCCTGCAGGGCGATCATCGCGAACGGGGTGACGACGCCCTGACGGTCGGCGACGATCGAGCCGTTCTGGCGCGTGGTGATCTGCCCCGCCCACGGCTCGTAGCCGTGCGAGATGGCGTTGGCGATGCCGGTGCCGCGGGTCGTGGTGAGGAACTCGCTGCGGAAGCCGATGAGGCCGCGCGACGGGACGACGAACTCCATGCGCACCCATCCGGTGCCGTGGTTGGTCATGTTCTCCATGCGACCCTTGCGGTTCGCCAGCAGCTGCGTGATCGCGCCGAGGTGCTCCTCCGGCGTGTCGATCGTGAGGTGCTCGAACGGCTCGTAGGTCTTGCCGTCGATCTTCTTCGTGACCACCTGCGGCTTTCCGACGGTGAGCTCGAAGCCCTCGCGCCGCATGTTCTCGACCAGGATGGCGAGAGCCAGCTCGCCGCGCCCCTGGACCTCCCAGGCGTCCGGGCGTCCGATGTCGACGACCTTGAGCGAGACGTTTCCGATGAGCTCCTTGTCGAGACGGTCCTTGACCATGCGAGCAGTGAGCTTGTGGCCCTTCACCTTGCCCATGAGCGGCGAGGTGTTGGTGCCGATCGTCATCGAGATGGCGGGGTCATCGACCGTGATGGCGGGCAGCGGGCGCACGTCCTCGGGGTCGGCGATCGTCTCGCCGATCGTGATGTTCTCGAAACCGGCGATCGCGACGATGTCACCGGGACCGGCCGACTCGGCCGGGTAGCGCTCGAGTGCGCGGGTCTTGAGGAGCTCGGTGATGCGCGCGTTGCTGGTGGTGCCGTCGGAACGGACCCAGGCCACGGTCTGACCCTTCTTCAGCGTGCCGTTGAAGACGCGCAGCAGCGCGAGGCGGCCGAGGAACGGGCTCGAGTCGAGGTTCGTGACCCACGCCTGCAGCGGAGCCTCGTCGTCGTACTCGGGAGCCGGCACGTGCTCGAGGATCGCCTCGAACAGCGGCTCGAGGTCGTCGTTGTCCGGCAGCGAGCCGTCGGCGGGACGGTTCTGCGACGCCGCACCGGCACGGCCCGACGCGTAGACGACCGGGACGTCGAGCAGTGCATCGACGTCGAGGTCGGGAACGTCGTCGACCAGGTCGGATGCCAGACCCAGCAGCAGGTCGTGGGCCTCTTCCTCGACCTCGGCGATGCGGGCGTCGGGGCGGTCGGTCTTGTTGACCAGCAGGATGACCGGCAGCTTGGCCTCGAGCGCCTTGCGCAGCACGAAGCGGGTCTGCGGCAGCGGGCCCTCGCTCGCGTCGACGAGCAGCACGACACCGTCGACCATCGACAGGCCGCGCTCGACCTCGCCACCGAAGTCGGCGTGACCGGGGGTGTCGATCACGTTGATCGTGATCTCCTGGCCGTCCGCGTGCTTGCCCTTGTAGGTGATCGCCGTGTTCTTGGCGAGGATCGTGATGCCCTTCTCACGCTCGAGGTCGTTCGAGTCCATCGCGCGCTCTTCGACGTGCGAGTGTTCGCCGAAGGAGCCCGTCTGACGGAGCATGGCGTCGACGAGTGTCGTCTTGCCGTGGTCGACGTGGGCGACGATTGCGACGTTGCGGAGGTCAGAGCGAAGGGCGTGCGCCATGCAAGTGTCCTAAAAGGGTGTGGGGTTTTGCCGGGAAGCCGACGTTCCAGGATAACGCAAGCTCAGGGTTCGTTCCTGAATGCAGGTCGTACCATCGAGATCGTGACCCAACCGCAGGCCCGGGACGACCTCCCCGATCTCCGCCCCGCCCCTTCTCGCGCGCGGCTGTGGTGGGAGATCTCGATCGTCCTCGCTCTCGGCCTCGGGCAGTCGGCCGTCTACGCCGTGGTGCAGCTCGTCTACCGCCTCACCGACGAGGTCCCTCTCGCCGACCAGGTCGCGAAGCTCAACCCCTCGCGCAGCGACCGGGAGATCTTCGACTTCCTGTACCAGGTGCTCGCGATCGGATTCTCGCTCGTCCCGGTGCTGCTGGTGTGCTTCCTGCTCTGGCAGTCCCGCCGACCGCACCTGCAGCGCCTGGGACTGGATGGGACCCGGCCCGCGCGCGACGTCGGACGCGGCGTGCTGCTGGTGCTCGCGATCGGCATCCCCGGCCTCGCGCTGTACCTCGGCGGGCGCGCTCTCGGTCTCACCGTCGCCATCGATCCGGCCGGGATCGACGCGTACTGGTGGACGATCCCTGTGCTGCTGCTGGCCGCGGCACGGGCGTCGCTGCAGGAGGAGTTCGTCCTGCTCGGCTACCTCTTCACACGACTCCGGCAGCTCGGCTGGGGGCCGTGGTCGATCATCATCGCCACGTCCGTCCTGCGCGCGAGCTATCACCTGTACCAGGGGTACCCGGCATTCCTCGGAAACCTGGCGATGGGACTGCTCTTCGGCTGGCTGTATCAGCGCACGGGGCGGCTCCTGCCGTTCCTGGTGGCGCACTTCCTGATCGACGCGACCGCGTTCGTCGGTTATCCGTGGGCAGCGGCCACCTGGCCGGCACTCTTCGGGCTGCCCGGCTGAGCCACCGCAACAGGGGTTCGGTCGCCTCAGCCCGCGTTCGCGACCAGGATCGCGATGATCCCCCACACGACGATCACGATCAGCGCCGCCGTCGCCGGGCGATCCCAGCTGCGACGGATCGGCGCATCGGCGGTATCCGGAGCCGCCTGCCACCGCTCCTCGATCTCGGTGAGGGCGCGGATGCCCGCCGGCACCTTCTCCTCCCCGTCACGACGGGTCGGCACCCTGATCGATCCCGCCTTGGCCGGTCCGCCGTAGCAGGTGAGGTCTTTGCCGTCGTCGAGCGAGAACACCAGCTGCCAGCGCAGATCGACGGCACGCACACGCTGCCAGCCGAACTCGACCCGGCGGAGCAGGTTCTGCACGGTCACGCCGTCATCGTCGATGCGCACGATGGATGCGTAGGAGTTCACGTAGACGATCCACAGCACGATCAGCACCCAGGGAGCCAGGAGGAGCATCTGCCCCCACCCGGCCCGCAGGACCGCATCACCCAGCAGGAACAGCGCCAGCAGACTCCCGATCACGAGAGCGGCCGGGCCGGAGGGCGCACGGAAAACCCGCACGCCCTCCGGGTCGATCTCGGTCATCACCGTCAGTGTCCGCCGAGAGTGATCGACGCGCCGGGAATCGCATTGAGCAGACGCTCGGTGTACTCCTGCTGCGGGTTCGCGAAGATCTCGTCCACGGTGCCGTGCTCGACGACGCGCCCCTGCTCCATCACGCACACCCGGTCCGCGATGACCCGGACGACCGCAAGGTCGTGGGTGATGAACAGGTACGTGAGGTCCAGCTCCGACTGCAGTTCGGCCAGCAGGTTCAGCACCTGTGCCTGCACCAGCACGTCGAGCGCCGACACCGCCTCGTCGAGCACCACGATCTCCGGCTTGAGTGCGAGCGCGCGGGCGATCGCCACGCGCTGACGCTGTCCGCCGGACAGCTCGTTCGGATACCGGTCCGCCACGCTGGACGGCAGCGCCACCTGATCGAGCACTTCGAGCACCCGCTTGCGGCGCGAGGCGGAGTCGCCGACCCCGTGCACGCGCAGCGGCTCCGCGACCGTGTTGCCGATGTTGTGCAGCGGATCCAGCGAACCGTACGGGTCCTGGAACACGGGCTGCATCTGACGACGCAGCGCCTGCAGCTCTGGCCTCGACAGCGTGTCGGTGTCCCGACCGTTCACGAGGATCGAACCCGCGGTCTTCGTCTCCAGACGCAGTAGCATCTTGGCGGCGGTCGACTTGCCCGAGCCCGACTCCCCGACGATGGCCATCGTGGAGCCCTTGGGCACCTGGAAGGACATCTTGTCGACGGCCGTGAAGTCGGTGGAGCGGAAGCCACTCCCCCGGATCTTGTAGACCTTCGTCACGTCGCGGAACTCGATGACCGGCTCCGCCGGAGCGGACTCGGTGTGCGCGATCGATGCGAGATCGACCGTCCCCGTCGCTTCGTGGATCACCTCGGCAAGAGGGTCCACGTCGCCGGACACGGCCGTCTGGATGCGCTTGGACGCCAGGCTCGGCGCCGCCGCGACCAGTCGCTGCGTGTACGGGTGCTGCGGGTTCTGCAGGATCTCGAGCGCAGGGCCCGACTCCACGATGCGCCCGCGGTGCATCACGACGAGGTTCTCCGCCCGCTCCGCGGCAAGGCCGAGGTCGTGGGTGATGAACAGGACCGCGGTGTTGCGCTCCTTCGTCAGCGTCTCGAGGTGATCGAGGATCCGCTTCTGCACGGTGACGTCGAGCGCACTGGTCGGCTCGTCGGCGATGAGCAGCTTCGGGTCGGACGAGAGCCCGATGCCGATGAGCACGCGCTGGCGCATACCGCCCGAGAACTCGTGCGGGAACTGCCGCAGACGCCGGTCGGCATCCGCGAGTCCCGCCTCCTGCAGCACCTGGATCGCCCGCTTGCGCGCGGCCTTGCGGCCGTCGGCCTGCCCGTTGGCGAGGATGGTCTCCTCCACCTGGAACCCGATGCGGTGCACCGGGTTGAGGCTGTTCATCGGGTCCTGGGGAACCAGGCCGATGAGGTTGCCGCGCACGTGCTCGATCTCGGAGCGTCCGAGCGTGGTCAGATCGCGACCCTCGAACTTGACCGCTCCGCCGGTGATCTTCCCGCTGCCGGGCAGCAGATTGATGATGGCGTGCGCGGTCGTCGACTTGCCCGAACCGGACTCGCCGACGATCGCCATGGTCTCGCCCGGGTAGATGTCGAAGCTCACGCCGCGCACGGCAGGCACGTAGCCGTCCTGCGTCTTGAACGCGACCTCGAGGTTCTCGATCGACAGGAGCGGGACGTCGGGGTTGTATTCGGCGGTCATCGCAGTGCCCTCGCCTTCGGGTCGAGCGCGTCTCGCACCGTCTCGCCGAGCATGATGAACGACAGCACGGTGAGGGAGAGAGCGATCGACGGATAGATGAGCGGCATCGGGTCGGTGCGCAGACGGACCTGCGCCTGAGCGATGTCGTTGCCCCAGGAGATGAACTCAGGCGGCAGACCGACGCCCAGGAAGGACAGCGTCGCCTCCGCCGTGATGGCCGCGGCGAGGCCCACGGTGCTGAGCACGATCACCGGGGCGATCGAGTTCGGCATGACGTGCGAGAACATCGTGCGCACCCGGGAGACCCCGAGCGCCTCCGACGCCATCACGTAGTCGGCCGAACGCACCCGGAGGATCTCGGCGCGCAGGATGCGTGCCACCGCAGGCCAGCCGAAGAAGCCGATCGCCAACGAGACCACCACGATGTTCCGGTTGTCGAGGAACATCGACATGATGACCACGGCAGCCAGCACGTAGGGGATCGCGAAGAACATGTCACCGATGCGCATGAGGAGCGAATCGACCCAGCCTCCGAAGAAACCGGCGAATGCGCCGATCACGATGCCCATGATGGCGATGATGATCGTCACCAGGATGCCGACGGTGAGCGAGGTGCCCGCACCGTGCACGACACGGGAGTACACGTCGCACCCCTGGAAGTTGAACCCGAACGGGTGCCCCTCTCGGGGACCGGCGTTGGAGTCGGAGAGCGAGCACGCGAACGGGTCGACAGGGGCGAACAGGTTCGGGAAGCTCGCCACGATCACCAGGAAGACGACGAAGATTCCGGCGGTCCAGAACATCCAGCGACCGCGGAGGTCGCGCCAGGCGTCCAGCCACAGGTTGCTCTTGCGCTCACTGACGCGGACGGCGTCGACGGCGCCGAGTCCGCCCTCGTCGGCATCGGCCACATAGTGCGCCATACGGCGGGTGGGAGTGTTATCGGACATAGCGGATCCTCGGGTCGAGCACACCGTAGAGCAAGTCGATGAGCAGGTTGACCAGGACGTAGATCACGACGAGAACGGTCACGATCGAGACGATCTCCGGCCCATCGTGCTGGTTGATGGCTTTGAAGAGCTCGTTTCCGATGCCGGGGACGTTGAACACGCCCTCCGTCACGGTGGCGCCTACGATCAGGATGCCGAAGTCGGCTGCCAGGTTCGTCGTCACCGGGATGAGCGAGTTGCGCAGCACGTGCACGGGGATCACGCGACGGGTCGGGAGCCCCTTGCCGAACGCCATCCGCACGAAGTCCTGCTGCCGCGTCTCGATCACCGAGTTGCGGGTGAGACGGACGACATACGCGAAGTTCAGCGCCGCGAGCACGATCGCCGGGAGCATCAGATCGGACCATGGCGCGCCTCTGCCCACCGTCGGTCGGAACAGATGGAGCTCGATCGCCAGGAAGTACTGGGCGATGAAGGCCAGCACGAACACCGGGATCGAGATCAGCACCAGGCTGAGAAGCATCGACGCGTGATCGAACAGGCTGTTCTTGCGCAGACCTGAGATGAGCCCGACGACGACGCCGAACACGAGCTGGATGACGATCGCGAGGAGAGCGAGACGCAGCGTCACCGGAAACTTCGCGGCGAGGATCTCATTCACGCTCTGGCCGCGGAACGTCGTCCCGAGGTCGCCCTGGAACAGATCGCCCAGGTAGATGAGGTAGCGCGTGAAGAACGGCTGGTCCAGGTGGTACTGCGCCTGCAAGGCGGCGTACTGCGCGTCGGTCGGCGTCTTGTCGCCGAACAGAGCGAGGATCGGGTCACCCGGTAGGAGGAAGACCATCGAGAAGATCAGGAAGGTCGCCCCGAGGAAGACGGGTATCGCCTGAAGAAGGCGACGAGTGATGTAAGCAGTCATAGCGTGAACCGAACTGCGCCGTGCGGGGCGACGCTTGCGCATCGCCCCGCACGGCGGGTTCAGATCAAAGCGGGAGTGTTACTCGCCGGCCTTGGTGATCTTGTACACGATCGGCCAGCTGTCCCATCCGTACTCGACGTTGTCGACGAGCGTGGAGAAACCGGCGTTGGTCGAGCGGTACCACAGCGGCAGGACGGGCAGGTCCTTGAACAGAACCTCCTGAGCCTGCTCGAAGAGCTTGTTGCCCTCTTCGACCGAAGGAGCCGTGGCACCCTCCTGCACGAGCTTGTCGTACTCGGGGTTGGAGTAGTCGCCGTCGTTGGAACCGGCGCCCGTGATGAACAGCGCACCCAGGATGTTGTACGCACCCGGGTAGTCGAACTGCCAGCCCGAACGCGTGGCCGCGTTCAGCGTGCGGTTCTTGATCTGCTCACGCAGCGTCGCCAGGTCGGGGAAGGACTGACCAGCGGCGTCGATGCCCAGCGTGTTCTTGATCTGGTTGGAGACCGCGTCGACCCACGGCTGGTGTCCGCCATCGGCGTTGTACGCGATGGTGAACGTGCCGCTCCACGGGGAGATGGCGTCGGCCTGAGCCCACAGCTCCTTCGCCTTGGCGGCGTCGGCGTGCGTGACCTCGGAACCGGCGATGTCGTCGTTCCACCCGGCGATGACCGGCGAGGTGTAGTCGACGGCCGGGGTACGGGTGCCCTCGAAGATCACGTCGGTGATCTCATCGCGGTCGATCGCGTAGGAGATGGCCTGGCGGCGCAGGTTGCCCTCTTCGTCGTTCGCGAAGTGCTCGAGGCGAGCCGGAATCGTCAGGCCCTCCCAGATCGCGGCCGGCTGGTCGACGGCACGGTCGCCCAGGTCGTCCTTGTACGTGGCCAGAGCCGTCGGCGGCACGCCGGGGTTGATCACGTCGAGGTTGTCCGAGAGCAGGTCGGTGTACGCAGCCTCGGCGGTCGCGTAGCTGACGAGGTCGACTCCACCGTTCTGCGCCTTGCGCGGACCGTCGTAGTTGTCGTTCGGGAGAAGCGAGATCACGGAGTCGTGCTCCCACTTGTCGAGCACGTACGGGCCGTTGCCGACGGGTGCCTGACCGAACGCCTCAGGGTCCTTGAAGAAGGACTCGGGCAGCGGCGCGAACACCTGGTAGCCGAGCGTGGTCGGGAAGTCCGACTGCGGAGCGGCGAGCTCGACGGTGAACGTGGTGTCGTCGACGACCTTGAGTGCGAGGGAGTCTTCCTTCACCTCGTCGGCGCTGTAGCCGGAGAAGTTCGCGAACCACCACTGGTTCTCGAAGGCGGGGTCGGACGCGGCGTACTGCCAGGCCTCGACGAAGGAGTCGGCGGTGACGGGGGTGTCGTCGCTGAACTTCTCGCCTTCCTTGATCTTGATGGTCCAGGTCTGGTTGTCGTCGGACTCGATCGAGTCGGCGAGGTCGTTCGCGAGCGAGCCATCGGCTTCGTAGTACACGAGTCCCGCGAAGATGTTCTGCAGAACGAGTCCGCCGCCGACCTCGTTGGTCACAGCCGGGAGAAGCGGGTTCTGCGGCTCGTTGCTCTGAACCGTGACGATGCCGGTCGACGCGTCGCCGCCTTCACCGCTGCCGTTGTCTCCGCCGGATGCGCAACCTGCGAGCGCGATGGCTCCCACGGCAAGCAGAGCGGTGCCCGCGAGGGCAGTCCTGTTTCTTTTCACTTTTCGTCCTCCTGTGGACACGGGGGTTCTGCACGCTCATCATCGAGCAGGCAGGGATACCTGAGCGTAACCCGACACGCGTGCAACCACGGCCCTCAGCTAACGAACTGTTACTGAGTGGTGACCAACGGAAACATCGCGGAAACACCCGGAAACACGAGACGGTGCTGCGCTCCCACAGAAGCGCAGCACCGCCTGCTCAGATGCGCAGAAACTCAGGCGAATGCCTCCACCGGAGGGCACGCGCACACGAGGTTGCGGTCGCCGTACGCCTGATCGATCCGGCGCACGGGCGGCCAGTACTTGCCCGCGATCAGGGCGTGCACGGGATACGCGGCGTCCTCGCGCGTGTAGGCGTGATTCCACTCCCCCGTGATCAGCGACGCCGCGGTGTGCGGGGCGTGCACGAGCGGATTGTCCTCCGCGGGCCAGCGCCCAGCGGCCACCGCCTCCGCTTCGGCCTTGATCATGACCATGGCCTCGATGAAGCGTTCGATCTCATCGAAGTCCTCGGACTCGGTCGGCTCGACCATCAAGGTGCCGGCGACCGGGAACGACATCGTCGGCGCATGGAAGCCGTAGTCGATCAGGCGCTTGGCGACATCGTCGACAGTGATCCCGGTGGCCTCCTTGAGCGGCCGGAGATCGAGGATGCACTCGTGTGCCACGCGACCGTTCTCTCCCGTGTAGAGCACCGGGAAGTGCGTACCGAGGCGCTCGGCCATGTAGTTCGCGGACAGCACCGCGGCGGCGGTGGCACGGCGCAGACCGTCGGCCCCCATCATGCGCACGTACGCCCACGAGATCGGAAGGATACCCGCGGAGCCGTACGGGGCCGCCGAGATGACGCCGCCGTCGAACGTGAATCCGCCGAAGTGCTCGGCACGCTGCGCGAGCGGGTGCGACGGCAGGAACGGCGCCAAGTGCGCCTTCGCCGCCACCGGCCCGATGCCGGGGCCGCCACCGCCGTGCGGGATCGCGAACGTCTTGTGCAGGTTGAGGTGCGAGACGTCACCGCCGAGGTCGCCGAAGCGGGCATATCCGAGCAGCGCGTTGAGGTTCGCACCGTCGACGTAGACCTGACCGCCCGCGTCGTGCACGGCAGCCGTGATCTCGACGACCTGCTCCTCGTACACACCGTGGGTCGAGGGGTACGTGATCATCAGCGCCGACAGGTCGTCGGCGTGCAGCGCGATCTTCGCCCGCAGATCGTCCAGGTCGACGTTGCCGAGCTCGTCGGTCGCGACGACCACGACCTTCATGCCCGCGAGCACCGCGGAGGCCGCGTTCGTGCCGTGGGCAGACGACGGGATGAGGCACACCGTGCGGTGCTCGTCGCCGTTCGCGTGGTGGAATCCCCGGATGGCGAGCAGGCCGGCCAGTTCGCCCTGCGAGCCGGCGTTCGGCTGCAGCGAGACCGCGTCGTAACCGGTGACCTCGGCGAGCCAGCCCTCGAGGTGGTCGATGAGCTCGAGGTAGCCCTGCACGTCGGCCGCTGGGGCGAAGGGATGGATACCGGCGAACTCCGGCCACGTGATGGCAGCCATCTCGGTCGCGGCATTGAGCTTCATCGTGCAGGAGCCCAGCGGGATCATGCCGCGGTCGAGTGCATAGTCGCGGTCCGAGAGGCTCTTCAGGTACCGCATCATGGCGGTCTCGCTGCGGTGCGCGTGGAACACGGGATGCGTGAGGTAGTCGTCGTCGCGGCGCAGATCCGCGGGCAGGGCGTTCGTGCCGTCGGCGAAGCCGAACACGCGCTCCTGCGGGCCGCCGAACACCATCGCGACCTGGTGCAGCTCGGTCACCGTCGTCGTCTCGTCGACGGAGATGCCGATCGTGTCCGCATCGGCGACCCGCAGCAGGATGCCGTAGCCGTCGTGCGCCTGCGCTGCGTACTCGGCGGCACGCCCGGGCACGCGCACCGACAGCGTGTCGAAGAAGGCGTCGTGCACGACCTCGACACCTGCCTCGATCAGCCAGCCCCGCAGCAGCGCGGCCTTGGTCGCCGCTTCGGAGGCGATCGCGCGCAGCCCGTCGGGCCCGTGGTACACCGCGTACATCGACGCCATCACGGCGAGCAGCACCTGCGCGGTGCAGATGTTCGACGTCGCCTTCTCACGACGGATGTGCTGCTCGCGCGTCTGCAGGGAGAGACGGTACGCGGGCTTGCCGTCGGCATCGACCGACACACCGACGAGGCGACCGGGAAGCTGACGCTCCAAGCCGGAACGCACGGCCATGTATCCGGCATGAGGCCCGCCGAAGCCCATCGGAACACCGAAGCGCTGAGTCGTGCCCACCGCCACGTCGGCGCCGAGCGAGCCGGGCGACGCGATCAGGGTGAGTGCGAGCAGGTCGGCAGCCGCGACCGCGAGAGCGCCGGCGAGGTGCGCGGCGTCGAACACGGCGGCGGGATCCCACACGCGCCCGGATGCACCCGGGTACTGGACGAAGACGCCGAACAGGTCGGCGGGCAGCTCGTCACCCGCGGCGAAGTCGACCGAGACGATGTCGATCCCGAGTGCTTCCGCACGTGTGGCGAGCATGGCTTTCGTCTGCGGCAGGGCATCCGCATCGACCGCGAACACGGTCGATGCGGACTTCGAGGCGCGGCGGGCGAGCAGCATCGCCTCGACGACGGCCGTCGACTCGTCGAGCATCGACGCGTTGGCCGTGTTCAATCCGGTGAGCTCGGAGACCATGGTCTGGAAGTTGATGAGTGCTTCCAGACGACCCTGCGAGATCTCCGGCTGATACGGCGTGTAGGCGGTGTACCACGACGGGTTCTCGAGCACGTTGCGCTGAATCACCTGCGGCGTGATGGTGCCGTAGTACCCGAGGCCGATCATCGGTCGGTTCACGGTGTTGCGGGACGCCAGACTGCGCAGCTCGGCGAGAGCCTCGGTCTCGCTCGCGGCCGCCGGGATGAGCGACTCCGCGTCGGACGGGCCCGTGTAGATGGATGCGGGCACGGCCTGGCGCATCAGCGCCTCGATCGGGCTCAGCGCATCATCTGCGACGGCGGCATCGATGCCGAGAGCATCGAGCATCCTCTGCTGGGCGGCGTCCGTCGGTCCGATGTGACGATCGGCGAAAGTGACCACGGGTGAATCAGCCCTCCGTGAGTGCGACGTAGGCGTCGCGGTCGAGCAGTCCATCGAGCGCCCCGTCGGCGACGGCGACCTTGAGCAGCCAGCCGCCTTCGAAAGGCGCGGCATTGACGAGCGAGGGGTCGTCGACGGCCGCATCGTTGATCTCGACGACGGTGCCGGTGACGGGCGCGTAGAGCTCGCCGACGGACTTGGTGGACTCGATCTCGCCCACGACGGAGCCGGCGGTGACCTCGGTGCCGACGGCGGGGAGCTCGACGAAGACGACGTCGCCCAGCTTCTCGGCAGCGTAATCGGTGATGCCGATGGTCACGGTGTCGCCGTCAGCGGCGATCCACTCGTGCTCTTCGGTGTAGCTGAGGGCGGTGAGATCGGTCATTTGGTCCTCCGGTAGAAAGGCAGGGCGGTCACGGTCGCGGGGATCCTGGTCCCCCGCACATCAAGGAATACTGCGGTTCCCTCTTCGGCGGAAGACGGGTGCACATAGGCCATCGCGATCGGGTGGCCGAGAGTGGGGCTGAGAGCACCGCTGGTGATCTCGCCGAGGGTCGTGCTGGCGTCGTCGACCACGGCGTATCCGGCGCGTCCGGCGCGCTTGCCCTCTGCGACGAGGCCGACCAGCACGGGGGCGTCGACGGTCCCGTCGGAGGCGGAGAGCGCGTCCTTCCCGACGAACCGCTCCTTCGCGGTCACGACCACCCGGCCGAGACCCGCCTGGGCAGGCCGGGTGTCGAGGCTCAGCTCGTGCCCGTAGAGGGGCATGCCCGCCTCGAGGCGCAGCGTGTCCCGAGCGGCGAGGCCGGCGGGGACGAGACCGTGCGCTTCACCCGCGACGAGCAGCGCGTCCCAGAGCGACGCGGCACGGTCGGCGGCGACGAGCAGCTCGAAGCCGTCCTCACCGGTGTAGCCGGTACGGGCGAGCAGCAAGGGAGCACCCTCGTAGCTCGCGGAAGCCCAGGCGTAGTACTTCTGCTCCGCCCACGGCACGCTCACCTCCGTGATCGCATCGGTCGCCGCGAGGATCGCCTCGGAGTGCGGACCCTGCACGGCGATGAGTGCGTAGTCGTCGGAGACGTCGTGCACGGCGACGTCGAACCCCTCGGTGCGGGAGGCCAGCGCTGCGGACACCGCGTCGCGGTTGCCCGCATTGGAGATGATGAGGAAATCGTCGTCCTGCAGTCGGTAGACGATCACGTCGTCGATGATGCCGCCGGACTCGGCGAGCAGCAGCGAGTACTTCGCCTTGCCGATCGCGAGCGCCGAGAGGCGGCCGGCGAGGGCGTAGTCGAGGAAACCACCGGCGTCGGCGCCGCGGACCGTGAACTCGGCCATGTGCGAGATGTCGAAGATGCCCGCGCTCTGGCGCACGGCATGGTGCTCGGCGAGGTCGGAGGTGTAGCGCACCGGCATCTGCCAGCCGCCGAAATCGGTGAAGGATGCACCGAGCGCCTCGTGGCGCTCGCGGAGCGGGGTGTAACGGGGATCGGACATGGAGTTCTCCCGGATGCGGACGGGCGGCACGGCGACGTCGCCATACCTCGGAACTCCCCCTCTGTCATAGGCCTGAGAGCTTCGCCCGCGCGCAGAGGCGGAGCTTTCACCGTCGGCGGATCCGTCCGTGCGGAGGATCGCTTTTCAGAGTGGCCGGAACCGCGCGGTACGCGTACCTGAGAGATTGGCGGGGAGGCTTGCTCCTTCGGTGCCCGGCAACATGCGCCGGGGCTCTCCCGCGTGGGTCATTCGGCCTGTCTTCAGTTGTGCGGCCAGTCTAGCCGGTTCCCTCCCCCGCTCCGGGCCCGCTCAGGCGATGCCGAGTTCGGTGCGGACTTCGTCGCGGAGGCGGCCGAGGTTGTCGGGCTCGGGTGCGGCGCCGAGGAGGGTCTTGGTGTAGTCGTGTTGCGGGTTGAGGATGACGTCGTCCGCGGGT
>NZ_JBBCPF010000009.1:0-133950 GCF_037150835.1 Microbacterium sp. LB12
CTTCATCGTCAGGTGCGGGGTCTGCACGATCCATGCGCGCTCGTCGTCGGCAGCGAGCATCTCGATCGTGCCCTCCTCGCGGTCGGGGCGCTCGACGCTCGTGACGAGCACCGTGCGCGGGCCCATCGCTCGGGCGAGGTCGACCGAGGCGAGCGTCGACTCCAGCGTGTCGGGCTCCGTGTCGGTGAGGAAGCCGAGCTCGAACTGGTTCGGAGTGATGATGTCGGCGACCGGGACGACCCGCTCGCGCAGCAGCACGGGGATGGCCGGGGCGACGAAGCACCCCGACTTGGCATTGCCCATGACCGGGTCGCAGGCGTACACCGCCTTCGGGTTCGCGGACTTCACGCGGGCGACGGCGTCGATGATCACGTCGCCGATGCCCTCGCCGCCCTGGTAGCCGCTGAGGATCGCGTCGATCTGGCCGAAGACGCCGCGCTCCTCGATGCCGGTGATGACGTCGCGCACATCGTCGGGAGCGATCAGCGGGCCACGCCAGGCACCGTATCCGGTGTGGTTGGAGAAGTTCACCGTGTAGACCGGCAGCACGTCCACACCGATGCGCTGCAGGGGGAAGACGGCGGCGGAGTTGCCGACGTGACCGTAGGCGACGGCGGACTGGATGGAGAGGATCTTCATTCTCCGACTCTTTCGTTCGGTGCGGACGACTGTCCGCGACGGGTGGTCATCGTCCGGCGGCGACGAGGTCGGCGACGAGGGTCTCCGCGTCGTCGTCGGACAGATCATGCACGGTCAGGCGCAGGTGAGGGGAAGGCTCAGCCCGGTCGTCGAGTGCGAAGTCGTCGCCGGTGCGGGCGAGCCAACCGCGCCGCATCAGTCGATCGGCGACGAGGCGCGCGGGCTGCGCGAGCGCGACCCACAGGCTCAGTCCGTCGGACGCGGTGGCGTCGATCCCGCTCGCGCGCAGTCGTGCGGCGAAGGCGGAATTGCGTTCGGCGTAGTGCGCGGCCGCCGCGGCGACATCGGCCATAACGTCGGGATCCGTCAGCTGGGTCAGGGCGAGACGCTGGAGCAGGTGGCTGACCCAGGTGGTCCCGGGGCTCAGGCGCATCGCGAGACGTTCTGCGGTCTCGGCGTCCGTGGCGGCGATCGCGAGGCACATGTCGGGACCGAGGAACTTCGACACCGACCGCACGAGCGCGAACCGCTTGTGGCCGGGGCCGATCAGAGACTCGTACGGGCGCTGCGACAGCATCGAGAAGTGGTCGTCCTCGATGATCAGTACGTACGGGTGGTCGGCCAGCACGGCGCGGAGCTCTGCGGCTCGTTCTGCGGTGAGGCTCGCGCCGGTCGGGTTCTGGGCGCGTGGCGTGCAGATCACGGCACGGACGCCGGCGTCGAGGGCGGCGCGCAGACCCTCGACGGTCATTCCTTGCTCGTCGACCGGCACCGGAACGGCGCGATAGCCGCCGAGGCGCACGGTGTGGATGCTCGCCAGGAAGCAGGGATCTTCGAGAGCCACGGCGTCATCCCGCATCAGGGCCTGCGCGAGCAGTCGTTCGACGGCGTCGACGGCGCCGCTGGTGATCGTGATGCGGAAGTCGACGTCGGGCAGGTCTGTGGCGATCCACGCACGCGCCCACTCGTCGAGGCCGCGGTCGATCACGGGCTCGCCGTAGAGCACGGGGCGCGAGGCGATCGTCATCAGCGCGGGGGCCGGGTCGGGGATGAGTCGCGGGTCGGGGTTGCCGGTGCCGATGTCGCGCAGCACGGTGTCGGCGGCGTACCCCTCCTGCGCCACCGATTCGAGGCCGGCGACGATGGTCCCGGCGCGGCCGCGCGAGAGCACGAGACCTGCTTGAGCGAGCTGTCGGTAGGCGGCGACCGCGGTGTTGCGGTTGACGCCGAGGCTCGCGGCGAGCTCACGCACGGGCGGCAGCACACTCCCGGGTTGGAGGACGCCACGGTCGCGCAGCGCGCGCACGCTGTCGGCGATCTCCGCCGCGGTGGTGCCTGTGATCTGGTCGCTCATGGTTCTCCTCAGCGATTCTAGGTCGAATGCGACAGTGCTATGTTTGATCTAGATCAATCCCGACTTCGGATCATCCGACAGGAGCCCCCATGACCGAGCAGAACATCACCGGATCCTCGCGCGTCAAGCGCGGCCTCGCCGAGATGCTCAAGGGCGGCGTCATCATGGACGTCGTCACTGCAGAGCAGGCGAAGATCGCTGAAGACGCCGGCGCGGTCGCCGTCATGGCGCTCGAGCGCGTGCCGGCCGACATCCGTGCGCAGGGCGGCGTCTCGCGCATGAGCGACCCCGACATGATCGACAGCATCATCGATGCCGTCTCGATTCCGGTCATGGCGAAGGCGCGCATCGGCCACTTCGTCGAGGCGCAGGTGCTGCAGGAGCTCGGCGTCGACTACATCGATGAGTCCGAGGTGCTCTCGCCCGCCGACTACGTCAACCACATCGACAAATACGGGTTCACCGTGCCGTTCGTGTGCGGCGCCACCAACCTGGGTGAAGCGCTTCGCCGCATCAACGAGGGCGCGGCGATGATCCGCTCGAAGGGTGAAGCCGGCACCGGCGACGTCTCCGAGGCGATGAAGCACATCCGCAAGATCCGGGGCGAGATCGCCGCTCTCACCGCGCTGCCCAAGGACGAACTTTTCGTCGCGGCGAAGGAGCTGCAGGCACCGTACGAGCTGGTCGCCGAGATCGCCGAGACCGGCCAACTCCCTGTCGTGCTCTTCGTCGCCGGAGGCGTGGCCACCCCGGCCGACGCGGCGATGATGATGCAGCTCGGCGCCGATGGTGTGTTCGTCGGCTCCGGCATCTTCAAGTCGGGCAACCCGGCCGAGCGGGCGAAGGCGATCGTGAAGGCGACGACCTTCTTCGACGACGCCAAGGTCGTCGCCGAGGTGTCTCGTGGCCTCGGTGAGGCGATGGTCGGCATCAACGTCAGCGACCTTCCCGCGCCGCACCGTCTCGCCGAGCGTGGCTGGTAGTCCCCGGGTCGGTGTCCTCGCGCTGCAGGGCGACGTGCGCGAGCACGCCGCCCTGCTTTCGCACCTGGGCGCCGACGTCGTGCTGGTGCGCCGTCCGGAGGAGCTGGCTTCGGTCGACGGCCTCGTCCTCCCTGGCGGGGAATCGAGCGTGATCGACAAGCTGGCGCGCATCTTCGAGCTGCAACGACCGATCCGTGCCGCGATCGACGCCGGGATGCCCGTGTACGGCACGTGCGCAGGGCTGATCCTCCTCGCTGACACCGTGCTCGACGGCATCGACGGTCAGGAGTCCTTCGGCGGCATGGACGTCGTTGTGAGGCGCAACGCGTTCGGTCGTCAGACCGAGTCGTTCGAGACGGAACTCGATGTGCCGCTGCTGGGCGAGCCGCCCGTCAAGGCCACGTTCATCCGTGCGCCGGTCGTCGAGCGGGTGGGTGCTGCGGTCGAGGTCCTTGCCTCCCTGAGCGATGGGACGGTCGTCGCGGTCGAGCAGGGAAGCCTTCTCGGCACGAGCTTCCACCCCGAGGTCGACGGTGAGACCCGCTTCCACTCCCGCTTCCTCGACAGGGCGACCGCCTACGCCGGGGTGCGTTCTCACTGATTCCGAGCGAGCATCCGTGACACCCAGCGCAGAGCGGGAATCGCCTGTGCGCGCTGGAAAGATCGGAGTCCGGGCAGCTGGGGAATCTCGGGCTGTGCCTGCGCGTGCCAGAGGTAGGACGCGAAGAGGGAGGCCACGGGGAGCAGGGTCTCCTGGGCGGGTGCGCCGTGCTCTTCGAAGACCGTCCACGCATCTTCGCAGCGCGGGCCACCCGAGGCTTCGATGCTGGGAAGCAGGAACGGCAGATCGATCCAGGCGGCTCCACGTCGAGCGTGCGGCCAGTCGAGGAGGTGTGCCCACCCATCGCGGATGAGGATGTTGTCGGCACGCACGTCATCGTGCACGATCCTGTCGCCGCGGACCGCCTCCGCGAAGTCCTGCTCGATGCCGACCAAGTCGGGTAGGCCTTGACGAAGGCCCGCCCCGCGGTGGTCGTGACCACGCCTGCGTACGCGGCGCTGAACCCGCCATGTGTGGGCGCATCGCTGACGAATCGGCCGCCGATCGCATCAATGATCCGGGTGCGGAGGGCGACCGGGAGCGGGGCCCATTCAGGCCGGAGCCGGTCGGCGCCTGCGTTCATCCTGCCGTGTTGTCCCGCCGGTGCATCAGGGCGCGCGCCGGTGGGCGAGCAGCCAGTCGTATAGCTCGGGGTTGTCGTAGGTCTCCGTCCAGGAGTCGTGACCGACGTCCGCATATCGCGTGAACCGGACATCGGCGTCGAGCGCCTCCAACTCGGTCACGATCTGCTCCGTGGCGGCGATCGGCACGACATCGTCGGCGTCGCCGTGGAACGCCCAGACGGGCAGATGACGGATCGGTGCGGCGCTCTGCATCCACAGCCCGCCGCAGACCGGAGCGATCGCGGCGAACCGATCGGGGTAGCGCACCGCCAGGCTCCAGGTCCCGAATCCACCCATGCTGAGTCCGGTCACCGACACGCGGGACGGGTCGATGCGGTGCGTCGCGCCGACCTCGTCGAGCAGGGCAGACAACGTCGAGAGCTCGGCGACCCACTGACTCGACTCGGCGCACTGCGGTGTGACCAGGACGAACGGGAACTCGTGACCGGCATCCGCCAGCTTCGGTGGACCGTGCACGGCGGCGCTGTCGAGGTCGGAACCTCGCTCACCGGCTCCGTGGAGGAACAGCACGAGGGGCCAGAGCTTGTCCGGATCGGTGTCGTAGTCGTCGGGAAGATGGACGAGGTAGCGCAAGGAGTCGGCCGGGGTCGGCTCCCCGTCGCGCACGTCCGATGAGCGGGAGGCAGGGGCGATGTGTCGCGATCGGCGCATGCATCCATCCTGCTCCACTCGCGCCGTTCGATAGAATGGACGACGCGCTGAGCGCGAGCTCACGCGGATACGACGAGCGGAGACTTATGTCCGGGCATTCCAAGTGGGCGACCACGAAGCACAAGAAGGCGGTCATCGACGCACGCCGTGCCAAGTCGTGGGCCAAGCTCATCAAGAACATCGAAGTTGCGGCGAAGCTCGGCGGACCTGACCTCGCGGGCAATCCGACGCTGTTCGACGCCGTTCAGAAGGCGAAGAAGACGTCTGTCCCCAAGGACAACATCGACCGCGCGGTGAAGCGTGGTGCGGGCATCGGCGGCGAGGCCGTCGAGTACCTCTCGATCATGTACGAAGGCTACGGGCCCAACGGCGTTGCTCTCATGATCGAGTGTCTGACCGACAACAAGAACCGCGCGGCTGCCGAGGTGCGCACGGCGCTCAGCCGCAATGGCGGCACGCTGGCCGACCCGGGCAGCGTCGCCTACAACTTCAGCCGCAAGGGCGTCATCGTCGTCGGCTCCGAGGGCACCACCGAGGATGACGTCATGATGGCGGCACTCGAGGCGGGTGCCGAGGAGATCGAGCCGCACGCGGAAGGGTTCGAGGTCATCACCGAGGCGACGGATCTGGTCGCCGTGCGCACTGCACTTCAGGATGCCGGGATCGACTACGAGTCGGCCGACGTGGAGTTCGTCCCGAACCTCAAGGTCGAGATCGACGCCGACACCGCGCGCAAGATCTTCCGTCTCATCGACGCGCTGGAGGACAGCGAAGACGTGCAGAACGTGTTCACCAACTTCGACCTGACCCCCGAGGTGCAGGCCGAGCTGGAGAACGACGACGCCTAGGCGCGCCGAAGGGCCGGTGTCGGTGCGGACGCATAGCCTGGGGGAGTGACCTCCTCCCTGCGTGTGCTCGGCATCGACCCGGGCCTCACCCGGTGCGGAGTCGGCATCGTCGACGTCGACCGCTCGCGCCGGGGCACCCTGGTGCATGTCGGAGTGATCCGTTCCGCTCCAGACGCGGAGATCGGGGATCGTCTCGCGATCGTGGCGGCGGGAATCCGTAGCGTGATCGCCGAGCATCGTCCGGATGCCGTCGCTGTCGAGCGGGTCTTCGCTCAGCAGAACACGCACACCGTGATGGGCACCGCGCAGGCGAGCGGAATCGCGCTGCTCATCGCCGCAGAGTCGGGTCTTCCTGCGGCCACGCACACGCCGAGCGAGGTGAAGGCGGCAGTCACGGGCTACGGCTCCGCCGACAAACGTCAGGTGCAGGCGATGATCGCCCGGATCCTGCGTCTGGATGCTCCACCGCAGCCCGCGGACGCGGCAGATGCACTCGCGATCGCCCTCTGCCACGCCTGGCGTCGGGGCGGAGCGACCGCATCGGGTTCGGGCGCGCTCACTCCCGCACAGCGCGCATGGGCAGAGGCCGAGAAGCGTGTCGGTCGAACATATCTACGAGCGACCCCGTAGGCTGAACGGATGATCTCTTCTCTGCACGGTGTCGTCCTGCATGCGGCGTCCGATCAGGTCGTCATCGATGTCGGAGGGGTGGGGTTCTCCGTCGCCGTCCCCGCGGACGTCGCCCATACGGCTACCGTGGGGGAGAAGCTCCTCCTGCACACGAGCCTCATCGTCCGGGAAGACTCCCTCTCGTTGTTCGGCTTCGCCGATCGCGGTGAGCTGGAGATCTTCGGACTCCTCATCAGTGTCACCGGCGTGGGGCCGAAGTCGGCGCTCGGCGTGCTCTCGCATCTCACCGTCGATCAGATCGCCGAGGCGGTCACGGCGGAAGACGATGCCCCGTTCCGGCGCGTGTCGGGCATCGGCCCGAAGACCGCGAAGCTCATCGTGGTGCAACTCGCAGGCAAGGTCCAGGCTGTCGCGGCACCCGCGAAGGCGGCCGTGTCGGGCGGGGGCGACGTCATCGCCCAGGTGACGACGGCGCTGGTCGGCCTCGGCTGGTCGGAGAAGGTCGCTGCGGAAGCGGCCGCCCAGACGGCGGAAGATGCGACGGATGCGGAGCGCGCGTCCGTGGCCGCGCTCCTGCGCCGCACGCTCGCGCTCCTGGGCCCGGCGCAGGGAGGCCAGGCGCGTGTCTGAAGAGCTCGACGCCACGGAGCCCTCCGACGAGACGGAGCTCGCGATCGAGGGCGCTCTGCGACCCACCAGCCTCGGCGAGTTCGTCGGACAGCAGAAGGTCCGCGGGCAGCTGCAGCTGCTGCTCGAGGCCGCGCGCATCCAGAGTCGGCCGGCCGACCATATCCTGCTGGCCGGTCCTCCGGGACTCGGCAAGACGACCCTTGCGATGATCGTGGCCCACGAGAGCGAGCGTCCGCTCCGACTCTCGAGCGGCCCGGCGATCCAGCATGCGGGTGACCTCGCGGCGCTGCTGTCCAGCCTCGTCCCCGGGGAGGTGCTATTCATCGACGAGATCCACCGCATGGCCCGCTCGGCGGAGGAGATGCTCTATCTCGCGATGGAGGACTACCGGATCGACATCATGGTGGGCAAGGGCGCGGGGGCGACCAGCATCCCGCTCGAACTGTCCCCGTTCACCCTGGTCGGAGCGACCACGCGTTCTGGACTGCTCCCGAACCCGCTGCGCGACCGCTTCGGTTTCACCGGACACCTCGAGTTCTACGACGAGGCGGAACTGGAGCAGGTCATCGGGCGATCGGCTGCCGTGCTCGGTGTGGATCTTCCGAGCGATTCACTCGCCGAGATCGCGCGCCGCTCCCGGGGCACGCCCCGCATCGCGAACCGGCTCCTTCGACGGGTGCGCGACTATGCGCTCGTGCACGGCGGGGGAGCGGCGACCATCGACGAGGTCCGCGCCGCGCTGGAGCTCTACGACGTGGATCCGATCGGCCTCGACCGCCTGGACCGTGCGGTGCTGGAAGTGCTCGTCAGACGGTTCCGCGGAGGGCCGGTCGGACTCAGCACGCTGGCGGTCGCGGTAGGCGAGGAGGCCGAGACCGTGGAGAGCGTCGTGGAGCCGTACCTCGTGCGCATCGGATTCCTCGGACGCACGCCCCGCGGCCGTGTGGCGATGCCCGAGGCGTACGCGCATCTGGGTGTCGCACATCCGGACGGGATGCTTAAGTTGGATGACCTATAATCGCTGAAGACTTCCCGGTTACCTTCGCGCGCCCAAAGGCTGGAGCGTGCACCTGAGAAAGGCGCTTCCCCCATGCCCATGGAATTCCTGCTCTTCGGCCTTCTCGCCGTCCTCCTCGTCTTCATGATCTTCAACACGCGCAAGCGCACGAAGCAGATGAAGGCAGAGCAGGAGGAGAAGGCGACCAAGACCGTCCCCGGCGCCAAGGTGCTCCTGCAGGGCGGCATCTACGGCACCATCGTGTCGTACGACCCCGACGACCTCGACACCCCGGCGCTCGTCGAGATCGCACCCGGCACGATCATCGACGTGCACAGCCAGGCCATCCTGCGCGTCGTCGAGCCCAAGGACGCCGTGATCGAGGCTCCGGTCGATGAGGTCGACGACCACGTCGCCGACGAGACCGCCGCTCCTGCCGTCGAGACCCCTGAGGAGACGCGCGCTCGTCTCGAGCGTGACGCCGACGACAAGTAAGTCCACGGTCGGCGCGACCGCTCGGATCCCCGTCCTTCCAGAAAGCTGAACACACGTGGCTTCATCCTCTCCCGTCCGTCACGCCTGGCGGGTCCTCCTCGGCCTGCTCCTCGTGACGGGCGTGCTCTTCGGCATCAACTCTCTGGGCGTCTACGTCTTCAAGGACGGCGACGGGAACCCCGCGAGTTCCTGGACTCCTGAGCTCGCTCTCGACCTCCAGGGCGGAACGCAGATCGTTCTGAGCGCCGAGACGGAGGATGGCGCCGCTCCCACGCAGGAGCAGCTGGATCAGGCCGCCGCGATCATCCGTCAGCGCGTCGACGCTTCCGGTGTCGCCGAGGCGGACATCACCACCGAGGGCGGGCAGAACATCGTCGTCCAGATCCCGGGCGAGGCGGATGCGCAGACCCGCGAGCGGATCCAGTCGAGTGCGCAGCTCGAGTTCCGTCCGGTGCTCTACACGACGGCGGCCAGCACCTCGTTCGTCGGCGACGACGGCAACGAGACTCCGTACCCGACGCCCGACGACTCGCTGAACTCCACCCCGACGGCGGCGCCGACGGATGCGAGCGACCTGTCCTGGGTGACGGAGAAGCTCGCGGCCGAGTTCCAGGCGTACGACTGCGCGAACCCGGACAACGATCCCGCTCGTGCTCCGAAGGACGAGCCGCTCATCGCGTGCTCGGCGGATGGCACCGCGAAGTACCTGCTCGGCCCGGCCGAACTCGACGGCACGGCCATCACCGACGCCTCGGCAGGTCGCGACCCGAAGTCGGGCGCGTGGATCGTGCAGCTCACCATGAACAGCGAGGGTGCAGACGCGTTCGGCAAGGTCAGCACGCGACTCAACCAGAACCGCATCGACGGCCTGAGCCCGCGCGACCAGTTCGCCTTCGTCCTCGACGGCAACGTGATCAGCGCTCCGCGGATGAACGGGCAGATCCTCGACGGTCGCCCCAGCATCTCCGGCAGCTTCACGCAGGAGAGTGCGACCACGCTCGCCGACCAGCTCAAGTTCGGCGCCCTGCCGCTCAGCTTCACGGTGCAGAGCTCCGACACCATCTCGGCCACACTGGGTACCCAGCAGCTGCAGATCGGCCTGATCGCCGGCCTCATCGGTCTCGCGCTCGTCGCCATCTACTCGTTGATCGTCTATCGCGCCCTCGGCTCGGTGATCATCGCGTCGATCGCGGTGATGGCGGTGCTGACCTACATCATCATCTGCATCCTGGCGTGGCGCATCGGCTTCCGCCTCTCGCTCGCCGGTGTCGCGGGTCTCATCGTGTCGATCGGATTCACGGCCGACTCGTTCATCGTGTACTTCGAGCGAATACGAGATGAGCTCCGAGACGGCAAGTCCATCACCGCTGCGGTGGAGGACGGCTGGGGTCGTGCGAAGCGCACGATCTACATCTCGAAGTCGATCAACATCCTGGCGGCGCTCGTGCTGTACATCCTGGCCGACGCCACGGTGAAGGGCTTCGCGTTCACGCTCGGGCTCACGACACTCATCGACGTGTTCATCTTCGTGATCTTCACCCACCCGGTCATGCAGCTGCTGGCGCGCACCCGGTTCTTCGGCGGCGGGCACAAGCTGTCCGGGCTGGATCCCGAGGCGCTCGGCGCCGTGTACCGCAGCCGGTCGCAGTTCCGCGAGGTCGCGACCGCATCCGCCGGCCGTGGCGCGAAGAACGCCCGCTCCCGTGGCGAGGCCGACCGCAGACAGACCATCGCCGAACGCAAGCGCGCCGAAGCCCTCGCGGGCGAGAAACCCACGAACGCCGGAAGTGAGGGAGACGCCTGATGCCTTCCATGAATGAGTTCGGCAACAACCTCTACTCGGGGAAGACATCCTTCCCGTTCGTCGGCCGCCGCCGGCTGTGGTTCATCATCGCGATCGCACTGGTCGTGGGCTCGGCCCTGGTGCCGCTGTTCCGCCCCGTCCAGTTCTCGATCGAGTTCACGGGCGGCTCGCAGTTCACGGTGCAGGCGCCCGACACTCTGGATCAGGACACGGCCACCACCGCCGTGCAGTCGGTGGTGCCCGGCGCCGCTACCAAGGTCGTCGTCGTCAACGGCAAGGACATCCGGGTCCAGACCGACCAGATGAGTGCCGCTGAGACGCAGCAGGTGGGCGAGGCGCTGGCCAAGGCATACGGTGTCGAGCCGTCCGACGTCACGTCGTCCTTCATCGGCCCGGCCTGGGGCGAGAACGTCACGAAGCAGTCCCTCTGGGGTCTCGCGATCTTCCTGGCGCTGACCTTCCTGATCCTCGCGATCTACTTCCGCACGTGGAAGATGTCTGCTGCGGCGATCATCGGCCTGCTCGATGTGCTCGTGATCACGGTCGGCGTCTACGCGCTGGCCGGGTTCGAGATCTCGCCCGCTGCCGTGATCGGCTTCCTGACGATCCTCGCGTACTCGCTGTACGACACCACGGTCGTGTTCGACAAGATCCGAGAGAACACGACGGAAGACGGGGAGAAGTCTGCCCGTCTGTTCGGCGAATCGGTGAACCTCGCGGTCAACCAGACGCTCGTGCGATCGATCAACACCTCGGCCGTCGCCGCCCTGCCGGTCGGCGCGGTGCTCTTCATCGGCGCCTTCTGGCTCGGTGCCGAGTCGCTCACCGACATCTCGCTCTCGATCTTCGTCGGCATCCTCGTCGCGACCTACTCGACGCTGTTCGTGGCTGCCCCGCTCTACTCGCTGTTCCGCGAGAACGAGCCGCAGCTCAAGGCGCGCGATGCCCGCATCCGTGCGGCCCGCAGCAAGGCGGCCGTCGAGGTCTGATCGGTCTCCTCAGCGGGAGCTCGTCCCGCACAGCACGCGTAGGATGAACTGATCTGGGAGGTGAGTTGATGGCGGAACCGCAGACGTCATCGCAGGGTTCGAGTCTGCGACGGCTGGTTCCCCGCATCTTCTCTCGCGCGTCGAGGATCAACGACCTCGACAACCTGATCCGCACGGTACGGGCGAACCACCCGAAGGGCGACTTCTCCGTCATCGAGCGTGCCTACGCGGTCGCCAAGGAGAAGCACGAGGGTCAGAAGCGGCAGAGCGGCGAACCGTACATCACCCATCCGCTCGCGGTCGCACAGATCCTCGCGGAGCTGGGGCTCGGTCCGAGGGCGATCGCCGCGGCGCTGCTGCATGACACCGTCGAAGACACCGGCTACGCGCTGACCGACCTGACCGCCGAGTTCGGCGACGAGGTCGCGATGCTCGTCGACGGCGTCACGAAGCTCGACAAGGTCAAGTACGGCGAGAGCGCGCAGGCCGAGACCGTGCGCAAGATGATCGTCGCGATGTCGAAGGACATCCGCGTGCTGCTGATCAAGCTCGCCGACCGGCTGCACAACGCGCGCACCTGGGGCTTCGTCCCGCCGGAGAAGGCGGCGAAGAAGGCCAAGGAGACGCTGGAGATCTACGCCCCTCTCGCGAACCGACTCGGAATCCAGGCGATCAAGTCCGAACTGGAGGACCTCTCGTTCGCGGTGCTGCACCCGAAGATCTACAACGAGATCCACAGCCTCATCGCCCAGCGCACCCCCCAGCGCGAGAAGTACTTGAACCAGGTCGTCGAAGAGATCGATGAGGATCTGCGCGACCTCCGTATTCGCGGAAAGGTCGTCGGACGGCCAAAGCAGCTGTACTCGGTGTACCAGAAGATGGTCATCCGCGGCCGCGAGTTCGACGACATCTACGACCTGATCGGCATCCGGGTCCTGGTCGCCTCGGTGCGCGACTGCTACGCGGTCCTCGGCGCGATCCACGCACGCTGGACGCCGCTCCCCGGGCGATTCAAGGACTACATCGCCACCCCGAAGTTCAACCTCTACCAGTCGCTGCACACGACGGTGATCGGCCCCGCCGGGCGCACCGTCGAGATCCAGATCCGTACGCACGAGATGCACCAGCAGGCCGAGTACGGCGTTGCGGCGCACTGGATGTACAAGGAGCGGATGAACGGCGGCGGCAAGACCGAGGTCCGCGCCTCCGACACCGACATGGCGTGGCTCGCGCATATCTCCGACTGGCAGGCCGAGACCGCAGACCCCGGTGAGTTCCTCGACTCGCTGCGCTTCGAGATCGGTGCGAAGGAGGTCTACGTCTTCACGCCCAAGGGGCGCGTGATCGGGCTTCCGGCCGGCGCGACGCCGGTCGATTTCGCCTACGCCGTGCACACCGAGATCGGCCACCGCACCATGGGGGCGAAGGTCAACGGACGCCTCGTACCGCTGGAGTCGGAGCTCAAGAGCGGTGACGTCGTCGAGGTGTTCACCTCGAAGAACCCCGACGCGGGCCCCAGCCAGGACTGGCTCGGTTTCGTGGCGAGTACCCGCGCCCGCAACAAGATCCGCGGGTGGTTCACGAAGGAGCGCCGCGAGGAGGCGATCGAGCAGGGGAAGGAAGCCATCGCCCGTGCGATGCGCCGACAGAACCTGCCCCTGCAGCGGTTGATGAGTCACGACTCGTTCGCCGAGGTTGCGCGCGGGATGCACTACGAAGACGTCTCCGCGCTGTATGCGGCGGTCGGCGAGGGCCACGTCTCCACACAGTCCGTGCTCGAGAAGGTCACCGCCCTCGTGGCGGCGAACGACACCACGACCGGTGCCATCGACCTGCCCGGCAGTGTCCCGACCCGTGAGCCGCGCTCCGGCGATTCCGGGGTGCTGGTGCGCGGCGCGAACGACATTCTCGTGAAGCTCGCGAAGTGCTGCACGCCGGTTCCCGGTGACCCGATCGTGGGATTCGTGACGCGGGGGAGCGGCGTCTCGGTGCACCGCGCCGACTGCGTCAACGTGAAGGCGCTGAGCGGGGAGCAGGACCGTTTCGTCGAGGTATCCTGGGCGCCGACGACGAAGAGCGTCTTCCGCGTGCAGATCCAGGTCGAGGCACTCGATCGTTCCGGTCTGCTCTCGGATGTGACGCGAGTGCTGAGCGAGCACCACGTCAACATCCTCTCAGCCACGGTATCGACGACCGACGAGCGCCTCGCCCTGAGCCGTTTCGTGTTCGAGATGGGGGATGCGGTGCATCTGGACCGGGTTCTCAACGCGGTCCGACGGATCGACGCCGTGTACGACGTCTATCGCGTCACGTCATCCTGACGGCGAGCCGCTCCAGCGCGGCCATGCCGGTGCGGCTTCCGGGGACGCGCTTCATGTCCTGCAGCGCGACGACGGCGTCGGCGGGCGCGGTGGGACACGCGCGGGCGAGTCGGTCCATCCAGGTGCGCACCCGGGGGTCGCGATGCAGGGTCGTTGCGAGATCGAGCATCGTGCGCGCCGGCGTCGAGACCGGGATGCCGCCGAGAAGGACGACATCGGATTCCGGAAGCACCGTGTCGTGGAAGACGAGTCGCGCGTTGGTCACGGGTCTCAGTCGGCGCTCGACGCAGCGTCTCACGTGGTGGATCGCGGGAGGCGCGTCGCCGGCGCCGTGGATCCAAGCTGCTGTGGGCCCGCACGCGGCGGAGCCCGGCTGCACCAGGTGGGCGATCGTGGTTGCGCGGACATCCGCAGTCTCCACCAGATCCGCCGGGATGTAGGCATCGCCCAGCTCCACGACATGACCGTCGATGCACGCCGCACAGAGTTCGGGCTGGCTCAGTCGTCCGCCGGGGCGATACAGGAACGCGGGGTGCACCACGCCAGTCTGGCGCAGCACACCCCGCGTCTTCCGTTCGCGCAGGCGACTTGTGGAGAACCGATCAGCCGCCGAGAGCGTTCAGCCAGGCCCGGCGCGCTTCCAACGCATCCGCCGCAGCCTTCGCGGCCTTCTTGTCCCCGGACTTCTCCGCCGCAGCGACCTCGGCCTCGAGCTTCTCGATGGCCTCGAGGAGCTGCGAGCTCATGTCGTTGGCGCGCGCCTTGGTCTCGGGGTTGTTCTTCTTCCAGTCCACATCCTCACGCGCCTTCAACGCCTGCTCGATGGTGCGGAGCTTGTCGTCGAGCGCACGCTCCTTCTCCCGGGGGAAGATGCGACCGATCTCATCCCACTGGCGCTGGATGCGCGTGAGAAGCGCACGGGCGCGCTTGATGTTCGACTCATCGGCGACGGCCTTCGCCTCCTCGAGGAGAGCCTGGCGCGCCTCGATCTTGGGGGCCGAGTCCGCCTCTTCGGCGGCAGCCTGTTCGGCGCGGGCCGCGTAGAGCGCGTCACCGGCGGCCTTGAAGCGCGCCCAGAGCGCGTCGTCGGCCTTGCGACCTGCGCGCCCTGATGCCTTCCACTCGTCGAGCAGCGTCCGGTAGGCGGGAATGCCATCGGTGCCGCGCGGTGCGAGAGCCTCGGCGCGCTCGACCAGGCGCGACTTGGCGTCGCGGGCGGCCTTGTGCGCGTCGTCGAGCTCGGAGTAGAACGCGCGGCGCTGCTTGTCGACGACGGCTCGCGCATCGCGGAAACGCTTCCAGAGCTGCTGCGAGATGCCCTTGGACAGTCGCGGGCCGTTCTGCTGCTGCGCCTGCCAGGCGTCGAACAGCTCGCCCAGCTCGGCCGTGACCTGCTTCCACTGCACCTTGCTGAGGTCGCGGGCGGCGATCGCCTCGGCGCGCTCGACGAGGGCAGTTCGCTCGGCGATCGCCTGATCGACGAGTTCCTTCGCCTGTTGCGCTTCCTGCTCGGTCGCCTCCGAGAGCGAGGCGGTCAGGGTGGTGAGACGGTCGCGCAGGCCGGCGAGGTCGCCGACGGCGGCGGCATCCGTCGCCTCCTCGATCAGGTGCGACGCCTGCTTCGCGAGATCGCTCGCGGATGCGCCTCCGGCCTGCTGGCGCTGTTCGAGCGCGTGCACCTTGAAGGCGATGTCGTCGAACTTGCGCACGAAGTAGGCGAGGGCCTCGTCCGGGGTGCCGTCGGGGTACTGTCCGACGATCCGCCAGACCTCGCCCTCTCGGACCTCGACGGTGCCGTCTTCGGAGACGCGGCCCCATTCCGCCGACGTCGACGAGGACGCTGGGGTCGGGGTCGCGGGCGCGACGGTCGCGGGTGTCGGCGCCTTTCGCGGCATGGGCACGGCAGGCGGTGCAGGGACGGGCGGGGTCGGCTTCGAAGGCTCGGTGGCAGACACGTGATTCTCCTTGCGCGGTCGGGCCGCGGGAGGCGGAAAGGACGAGGCTCAGCCTAGTACGCCGGAGCACCGCGGGTGAGGCCCCGCCGTCAGGTGCCGTCGTTACCGATTCGTGAGCAGAACTTTCGACGCAGGAAACACTCGCCGTCATCTCCGGGAAACACCCGGCTCGTATCGTCGCGGTCACGACAGCCCTTCCCGTCGACAGGAGCATGATGGACGACAGCTCGATCCCGGCGCGCGAGATCCTGGTCGTCGGCGCGGGGATGTCCGCCCATCGCTTCGTGGAGCGACTGCTCCGAGACCCCGGTGCCGATGTCCGGGTGACCGTCATCGGTGACGAGGAGTACGGCCCCTATGATCGCTCGGCGCTCGTCGACGTCCTCTCCGGTGCAGACACCGCAGCGCTGCAGCTCGATCGTTCCGTTTTCCGCGACGACCGGGTTCGCCTGATCCGCGACGATCGGGTGCTGCACCTCGACCCGAGGGCGCGGACCGTGCGCACGCGGTCTCGACGCACCTACTCGTACGACAGGCTCGTGCTCGCGACCGGTGCGTATGCGGCGCGGGTCGCTGTGGACGGCGCGCGGTTGCCCGGCTGCTTCGTGCTGCGGACGATCGAGGACGCGGAGTCGGTGCGGTCGTTCGTGGACGCCCGTTCCCGATCGCTCGGCCGCCCGTTGCGTGCTGCCGTGATCGGGGGAGGTCTGCAGGGTGTCGAAGCCGCGACCGTGCTGCACGGCCTGGGGCTCGGTGTGACGGTGGTGCAGTACCCCGACCGTCTCCTGTCGACGCTGTTGGACCCGACGGCCGCTGGGATGGTTCAGAGTGCCGTCGAGCGGCTGGGTATCGCCGTGCGCACCCGTACGCGGACAACGCGACTCGACCCGGACGAGTCCGGTGCGGTGACGGCCCTCGAGTTCCAGGACGGTACCTTCCTGCGTGCCGATGTCGTGGTCTTCACGGTGGGAGTGCGCCCGCGGGATGAGCTGGCCCGGAACGCCGGCCTGCATGTGCATCCCCTCGGTGGCGTGCTCGTCGATGACGGGTCCACTACCTCGGATCCGCACATCTTCGCCATCGGCGAGGTCGCTCGGGTGCAGCCGGAACGGCTCTCTGCAGGTCCCCGGCGTGAGACGGCGGAGGTGGCGGCGGAGCGTCTGCTCGGGGGAGGATCCCGTGTCACCGGATCCGCGAAGGGGGCGCACCGGAGGCTCGCCGGTCTCGACCTCGCGTTCTTCGGAGACCCCCTGCCGCAGGAGCTGGACGGGACGGAGGTCATCGTTCATCACGACCCGATGTCCGGCACCTATCGCAGGCTCGTGCTCAGCGGCGATGCACGCACCCTCCTGGGTGGCGTGCTCGTGGGCGACACGACGGACTACGGCACGTTGTCGGGACGGGTCGGAACGCCTTCATCGGACGGGTCTCACGCACGTGGCGAACAGGAGAGCGGAGCGACGATGCGGCCACCGACCGAGATCGCCGCGGTGCGGGTGTCTCCGTCGGGTGGCGTGCTTTCGCCGAGCCAGCTCATGGCGATCGGCCGGCTCGCGGAGGCGTTCGGGCTCCGGCCTTTCGTGACCGGCGACGGGATCGAGCTGCACGGCGTCCTCCCGGAACAGTCGTCCTCGCTCCGGGAGCGGCTGCGGGAGGCGGGTCTCGCCAGCGGCCACCAGCTGCCTCCGGCGGGCGCGCGCACGATCGGCGTCGACCGAGGGAACGAGTATCCGCGGCGGATGGAGAACGAACGTCGTGAGTCACCCCTGCGCGTGGAGAGCCCGGCATGAACGCCGGTCCTCAGGGGAGAGACCCCGCCCTTGCCGGGTGCAGGATCATCGTCTCGGGCAACAGCGCCGCACACGATCCTGTGAGTTCGCGCGGCGCCGGGACAACGGTGCGCGAGCTGGCTCAGGTCCTCGCCGGTGCTGGCGCCCGGGTCTCGCGGATCGCGCCGCAACGTCTCCGCGCCCCGGCGCCGGCCGTGCTGCGGCGCGCGGTACTGCGCACAGGTTCGGGCGGAGTGGATGCCGTGGTCTTCGCGTCGTCCGCTGCGTCGTGGATCGCGGCTGCCGAGGTCCTCGGAGTGCTCGACACTCATCGGCGAAGGGCAGAGGCCGGGCGGCTCCTCCTCGTGACGAGTGATCCGGCGGATGCCGACGGCCTGCACAGAGCAGAGCTTCCTGCCCGTCGCGTCGCGGACCCTGCGGAGCTCGCACACGCCGTCGTCGCCCACTACCAGGGAGGCTCGGCATCGCTCCCCACTGACGCGGGACGCCTGGAAGTGCGCAGTGGCGGTGTGGTCGTGGACGAGCACTTCATCCCCCTGTCCCGCGGTGGGAGCGGAGTCATCGAGGCGCTGTTCCTCGCCCGGGGTCGAGTCCTGTCTCGTGCGGAGATCGGACGATCGCTGCCCGGGCGCGAGCGGAGCGGTCGCGCGGTGGAGGTCGCGATCGCACGGCTCAGAGAGTCGCTGGACGGTCGGGAACTGGTCCAGACGGTCGTGAAACGCGGCTATCGCCTGGCTGTCACCGAACGGTGAGGGGGGATCCGGCGGAACGGGCGCTCACTCGGCCGGTGCCTCCGACGGCGTCGGGGCCGGCGTCTCGGTGGGGCCGGTCGACGGTGCCACAGACGGTGACGGGGAAGGCTCGGGCGCGGTGACCTGCGCATGCACGACCTGGCTGCCGATCGCCGCGACGACCACGAGGCCGCCGACGATGGCGGCGATCGTGTTGTCGCGGACACGGCGGCGGATCTGCCCGTCGTGCCACTGGGTGCGCGCCGTGTGCAGTCGTGCGCGTTCCGCCGACGTACGCGCCTGTGCGTTCTTCGAACCGCGTGCGACCATGCCCTGGATCTCCCGTCCCGACGCCGCTTCCCGACGTCGCCTGTGAGCCTACCGGGACCGGGAGTACGCCGGAGTGTCGGGGGTCGCCGTTAGCCTGGAGGGATGACCTCCTCCGCCGCGCTGCTCTCCGGGCAGACGCCCCTCGCCGTGCGCATGCGACCGGTTTCCCTCGACGAGGTCGCCGGACAGCGTCATCTGCTGCGCGCCGGCTCCCCGATCGTCGCCCTCGCGGACCCGGCGGCGGCATCACCGGGGGCGGTGTCGATCATCCTGTGGGGTCCGCCCGGCACGGGGAAGACGACCCTCGCACAGGCGATCGCCCGGTCGTCCGGACGCCGTTTCGTCGAGCTCTCGGCGATCACGGCGGGCGTGAAGGACGTCCGTGAGGTCATGCAGGAGGCGATCACCCAGCGTGACCTCTACGGTCAGACCACGATCCTCTTCCTCGACGAGATCCATCGCTTCACGAAGGCCCAGCAGGACGCGCTCCTCCCCGGTGTCGAGAACGGCTGGGTCATCCTCATCGCAGCGACGACCGAGAACCCGTCGTTCTCGGTTATCTCGCCGCTGCTGTCGCGTTCGCTGCTCTTGACACTCCAACCCCTGACCGACGACGACATCGGGCTGCTCGTGGACCGCGCTGTCGTCGACGCCCGCGGCCTGCACGGTGCCGTGACCCTGAGCGACGAGGCGCGCTCCGCTCTGGTGCGGCTCGCGTCGGGTGACGCCCGGCGCGCCCTGACCGGGTTGGAGGCGGGAGCGGCCGTGGCCCTGTCGTACGCATCCGCTGCCGATGCCGCAGACGAGCCCGACGAGGACGGTAGCGACGACGCTGTGCCGGAGGTCTCCGCGGACGACATCGCGCAGGCCGTCGACAAGGCGCTACTGCGGTACGACCGGCAGGGCGACGAGCACTACGACGTGATCAGCGCCTTCATCAAGTCGATCCGGGGGTCCGATCCGGATGCCGCGCTGCACTACCTCGCGCGGATGATCGAGGCGGGGGAGGATCCGCGCTTCATCGCGCGACGCCTGGTGATCTCGGCCTCGGAAGACGTGGGCCTGGCCGACCCGCAGGCGCTCGGCATCGCGGTCGCCGCCGCCGATGCTGTCGCGTTCATCGGGATGCCGGAGGGGCGCATCCCGCTCGCCGAGGCCACGGTCTATCTCGCGACGACCGCCAAGTCGAACGCGGCGTACGTGGGCATCGACGCCGCGATCGCCGACATCCGCGCCGGTGGCTTCGGGCGCGTGCCGCTGCACCTCCGGGATGCCCACTACCCGGGTGCGAAGCGGCTCGGTCATGGCCGCGGCTACGTCTACTCGCACGACAGCGAGTACGGGATCGTGCCGCAGCAGTATCTTCCCGACGAGCTGGACGGCACGCACTACTACGAGCCGAAGAACCTCGGCGCGGAGCGCGACATCGCGGCACGCCTCGAGCGCATCCGCCGGATCCTCGGCGACCGCTGACACGGTCCCGCCGGCCGCGGAACGGTGATCTGTTAGACTTGATCGGCTCGAAACCGAGTTTTCGGGCATCTCCTCGTTCACACCCCACCTCTGCCAGCGCCCCGGCGTGCGCTGCACAGGCAGAACGCGGACGATACGTCCGTGAGTCGCGAGAGACGCGACCACGTCATCGGAAGGAACACTTCGTGACCACGAAGTCCCAGGACCGCCGCAAGGTGCGTCTGAGCCGTGCCCTCGGCATCCCGCTCACCCCGAAGGCCGCCCGCTACCTCGAGAAGCGTCCCTACGCTCCGGGTGAGCACGGCCGCACCAAGCGCAAGGCCGACAGCGACTACGCCGTCCGTCTGCGTGAGAAGCAGCGTCTTCGCGAGCAGTACGGCATCCGCGAGAAGCAGATGCGCAACACGTTCAACGAGGCTCGCCGCCAGGAGGGCCTGACCGGTGAGAACCTGGTCGAGCTCCTCGAGATGCGTCTCGACGCTCTCGTGCTGCGTTCGGGCTTCGCCCGCACCACCGCACAGGCTCGCCAGCTCGTCGTGCACCGTCACATCCTCGTCGACGGCCAGCTCGTCGACCGCCCGTCGTTCCGCGTGAAGCCGGGCCAGCTCATCCACGTCAAGGCCAAGAGCGAGGGCACCGAGCCCTTCCAGGTGGCAGCAGCCGGTGGTCACGCCGAGGTTCTGCCCCCCGTTCCCGGCTACCTCGAGGTCGAGCTCGACAAGCTCCAGGCTCGTCTGGTCCGTCGTCCGAATCGCGCCGAGGTCCCCGTGACCTGCGAAGTGCAGCTCGTCGTCGAGTACTACGCCGCTCGCTGATCCAGCGATCGAGCAATCGCGCAAGAGGCGTCGGGATTCCCGACGCCTCTTGTCGTTTCCGCATACGATGGTGACACCGCGCCTTCGCGGGTCAAGGGCAAGGATGACGACATGAAGAACGTGCTGTGGTTCCTGATCGGTGTGATCGGCGGCTTCGTCGCGGCTCACTTCATGAACAAGGACCCGCGCGGTCACGACATCCTCGCCGAGGTCGACGCACGGATCAACGGATTCACCGCGATCCTCGGCGACGCCTACCGCGAGCAGGAGGCACGGCTCACGGAGCCGGGCGACAACTGAACCACCGCAGCAGCGCCTCGGCGCGGCATCTTCACGCAAGGACACCCGGCACTCTATGAAAACTGCGGAGATCGCGCAGCGTTACCTCGACTTCTTCGAGAAGAACGACCACCTCATCGTCCCTTCGGCCTCCCTCGTCAGCGACGACCCGTCCCTGCTCTTCACGGTCGCCGGCATGGTGCCGATGATCCCGTACCTCACGGGCGTCGTTCCCGCACCGCACCCGCGCATCGCCGACCTGCAGAAGTGCATCCGCACCAACGACATCGAAGAGGTCGGGCGCACCGCTCGTCACGGCACGTTCTTCCAGATGCTGGGCAACTGGTCGTTCGGCGACTACTTCAAGGAAGGCGCCATCCGCTACGCCTGGGAGCTGCTGACGAGCTCCGAGTCCGACGGCGGCATGGGCTTCGACGAGAAGGACCTGTGGGTCACGGTCTACGAGACCGACGACGAGGCCGAGGCGATCTGGCGCGACATCATCGGACTGAAGCCGGAGCGCATCCAGCGCCTGGGTCGCGCCGACAACTACTGGAACACCGGACAGCCCGGCCCCGGCGGCCCCGACTCGGAGATCTTCTTCGACCGTGGTCCGTCCTACGGCAAGGACGGCGGCCCGGCCGCAGACGACACCCGGTTCCTGGAGATCTGGAACCTCGTGTTCATGCAGGACTTCATCGAGAACATCCGCGGCAAGACGGAGTTCGACATCGTCGGCGAGCTGCCGATGAAGAACATCGACACCGGCATGGGGCTCGAGCGCGTCGCCTTCCTCAAGCAGGGCGTCGAGAACATGTACGAGACCGACCAGGTGCGCCCCGTCCTCGATCGCGCCGTCGAGCTCTCCGGACGGCGCTACGGCGCATCCCACGAGGACGACGTCCGCTTCCGCGTCATCGCGGACCACGTGCGCTCCTCTCTCATGCTGCTCTCCGACGGCGTCCGGCCCTCGAACGAGGGACGCGGGTACATCCTGCGCCGTCTGATGCGCCGCACCGTCCGCGCCATGCGTCTGCTCGGCGTCGATGAGCCGACCTTCCCCGAGCTGTTCGCCGCCTCCCGCGACGCGATGAAGGCCGTCTATCCGGAGCTCGAGAAGGACTGGTCGATCCTGTCCGCGTCGGCGTTCGCGGAGGAGGAGACGTTCCGCCGCACGCTCGTCGCCGGCTCCACGATCCTCGACCTGGCCCTGGATGAGACGAAGAAGGGTGGCGGGAAGACCCTCAGCGGTCCCGAGGCGTTCCTGCTGCACGACACCTACGGCTTCCCGATCGACCTGACGCTCGAGGTGGCGGAGGAGGCGGGACTCGACGTCGACCGTGCCGCGTTCGACACGCTCATGCAGGAGCAGCGTCAGCGCGCCAAGGATGACGCCCGCAATCGCAAGCGTCAGCTCGCGGACGTCTCGGTCTACCGTGACCTGCGGGCGCTCGGCGAGACCGGCTTCGACGGCTACACCGCGCTCGAGGTGGAGTCCCGCGTGCTCGGGTTGCTCGTCGACGGCGTGCCGGTCCGGAGCGCATCCGAGGGCCAGATCGCCGAGGTGGTGCTCGCCGAGACCACGCTGTACGCCGAGTCCGGTGGGCAGGTCGCCGACAAGGGCACGATCGTCGGTCCGGGCTACGTGCTCGAGGTGATCGACGTGCAGAAGCCGGTGCCGGGACTCATCAGCCACACCGTCGAGGTCACGCGCGGCAGCGTCGCGGTCGACGACGTCGCCACCACGGTGGTGGATGCCGCCAACCGTCGCGCTGCGCGTCAGGCGCACTCTGCCACGCACCTCGTCCATGCTGCTCTCCGTGACACCCTCGGACCCACGGCCACCCAGGCCGGATCCTTGAACCGCGCCGGCTACATGCGCTTCGACTTCGCCTGGTCGCAGGCGCTCTCCGCCGACACGCGCAGCGAGATCGAGGAGATCACGAACCGTGCCGTGCAGGACGCGCTCGAGGTGACCACGCGCATCGTCTCGCTCGACGAGGCGAAGGAAGCGGGTGCCATGGCGCTGTTCGGCGAGAAGTACGGCGATGTCGTGCGCATGGTCGACATCGGCGGCCCCTGGTCGCGTGAACTATGTGCAGGCACGCACGTCAGCACGAGCGCCGAGATCGGGCTCGTCAGCCTGGTCGGAGAGTCGTCGGTCGGCGCGTCCAACCGCCGTATCGAAGCACTCGTGGGCGCGGACGCGTTCCGTGAGCTCGCGGCGGAGCGGGCGATCGTGTCGCAGCTGACCAGCTCGCTGAAGACCCCCCGCGAGCAGCTGCCCGAGCGCATCGCCGATCTGACGGCGAGCCTGAAGGCCGCGGAGAAGCGCATCGCGCAGTTCGAGGCGAAGGAGCGTGCCGGACAGGTGCCGGCCATCGTCGACGCCGCGACCCGGGTCGGAGCATTCCGTCTGGCTGCGCAGAACCTCGGCGAGGTGGCATCGGCCGACGACGTGCGGGACCTCGTGAACGGCGTGCGCGACCGAGTGGGCTCGGACGCGGCCGTGGTCGCGCTCGGTGCCGTGGTGGGCGGTCGCCCCGTCGTGGTGGTCGCGACGAACGATGCCGCACGGGCCGCAGGCGCCAAGGCAGGAGCGCTTGCGAAGCGCGCCGCGGGTGTGCTCGGCGGCGGCGGGGGCGGTCGTGACGATGTCGCTCAGGGCGGCGGTTCGGATGCGGCGGCTCTGCCGGCGGCGCTCGAGGCCATCGCGCAGGAGTTGCACGTCGCGTGAGCGGTTTTCGCCGCGGAGTGCGGCTCGGCATCGATGTCGGACGTGCACGGGTCGGCGTCGCGCGCTGCGACCCCGACGGGATGCTCGCCGTGCCGGTCGAGACGGTGGCCAGGGACGAGGCGTCGATCGACCGCATCATCGCGATCGCGGGGGAGTACGAACCGCTGGAATTCGTGGTCGGCCTCCCTGTGAACATGCAGGGGACCGACACCCCGTCGACAACGGATGCGCGGGAGTTCGCGGCCGCTCTGCAGCGGCAGAGCGGCACTCCCGTGCGGCTCGTCGACGAGCGACTCAGCACCGTGACCGCACACGCAGCGCTGCGCAGTTCCGGGAGATCACAGAAGAAGTCTCGTAGCATTGTGGATCAGGTCGCCGCAGTGGTGCTTCTGCAGCAGGCGATCGACATGGAGAAGAGCACCGGAAACCCGGCCGGAGCCACGATCCCGTCTGACGAGGAGCACGCCTGACGATGTCCGAACGTGACAGCGCAACGCCCCGCAATGATCCCGACTCCCGCCTCGGCGACCTGTTCGGGAATCTGCCGGAGCCCACGCGGCAGATCCCGACCGTCGACAACAGCGCTCCCGCTCCGGGCTCTCGACGCGCGGCTCGCGCGGCAGCGGCCGGCGAGACAGCACCACGCGACGCGGTATCGCCCGGCGCGGCATCGCCCGACGCGGCAGGGACGCCGCGCGGAGGCACCCCGGATGCGTCCGTCGAACCGTCTCCCGTGCCGGTGCGCTCGTCCGCGGACGATGCCGTCAGCGCTCACGACGCCGCGCCGTCGCCGACCCCCGTCCGCGCTTCTGCGGATGCCGCGGACACGCCCACGCGCGTGATTCCGAAGGTCGCCGAGGCCGGTCCGGCTGCGCCGACCCCTCCCGAGCCGGCCATCGGCGGCGGACTCGACGACCTCTTCGCGCCCCATGACGACCATGCGGCCGCGCGTCCGAAGAAGAAGCGGCGCAAGGGATGCCTGATCGCGCTGATCATCGTCCTCGCCGTGCTCGGCGGCATCGCCGCGGGTGGCGCCTGGGCCTGGAGCGTCTACGGCGAGAAGATCAGCGACGCCATGGGCTGGGGTGAGCCGAAGGACTGGGAGCCGGGGATGGCCACCGGCGAGACGACGGTGACGATCAGGCAGGGTGACACCGGAGCACCGGTTTCCGCCGCGCTGTTCGACGCCGGTGTCACCAAGACGAAGGACGTCTTCTACGACTACCTGATCGATGAGAACATCGCCGTCACGTTCTATCCCGGCGTGTACACCCTGCAGAAGAAGATGACGGCCGAGGCCGCTCTCGAAGCGCTCAAGAACGAGGACAACCGGGTGGCGAATGCGGTGGGTCTCACCGAGGGCGGAACCATCGCCTCGGAGCTGCCGGGCATGGCCGAGACGCTAGGGATTCCGCTCGCCGATTTCGAGGCGGCCGTCGCCGACCCCTCTGCGTACGGCGTCGCCGCGCAGAGCCTCGAGGGGTGGTTGTTCCCGGCCGTCTACCAGTTCGATCCCGGGGTGACGGCAACGCAGGTGATCCAGCGGATGGTCGATCGCACCCGGGAATCGCTCGCCGCGGCCGGTGTGCCTGCCGGGGATGAGGAGCGCGTGCTGACGATCGCGTCGATCATCCAACGCGAGGGGCGGCTGGACGACTTCGCGAAGGTGTCGCGAGTGATTCAGAACCGCCTCGACATCGATATGAAGCTGCAGATGGACTCGACCGCGCAGTACGGCTACGGCTCGCTGCACGAGGGCGTCGTGTCGAGCTCCAAGGAGGCGCTGGAGGACGACAACCCCTGGAACACCTATGTGCACACCGGGCTTCCCGTGACGCCGATCGCGAGCCCGAGCGACGCCGCGATCAAGGCAGCCATGAACCCCGAGGACGGACCGTGGCTCTACTTCGTCACGATCAACCTGGCCACGGGGGAGACGCAGTTCTCCGAGACCATGGCCGAGCACGAACAGGGCATCGAGAAGTGGCGCGAGTGGTGCCGGGCCAACCCCGACGCCGGCTGCTGATACGGTGACGCGCACGAGACTCGCGGTCTGGGGGGACCCGATCGCGCATTCCAAGTCACCTGACCTGCACGCTGCCGCGTACCGGGTGCTCGGACTCGACTGGGAGTACGGACGGCGTCAGGTCGCGGCGACTTCCTTCGCCGATGCTCTCGATGGTCTCGATGACAGCTGGCGCGGGCTCTCGTTGACCATGCCGCTGAAGGAGGAGGCGTTCCGTGCGGCCGCCTCGCGTGATCGCCATGCGACTCTCACGGGGGCGGTCAACACGCTGCTGCTCGGAGACGGCCCGGTGGGTTTCAACACGGACGTGGGTGGAATCGTCGATGCGTTGGCGGAAGCGGGCATCGCCGAGGTCGAGGGCGTGCGTATTCTCGGTGCCGGAGCCACCGCCGCATCGGCGCTGGTCGCCGCCGCCGAGATCGGCGCGACACGGATCGACGTGCGGGCGCGGCGTCCGGAGCGCGCTGCTGCTCTCGTGGCACTCGGCGACCGCCTCGGCATCCGCGTGACAGCCGATCCGCTCGATGCGGCTGCGCATGGAGTCCCGCTGACGATCGCGACCCTGCCCAGCGGCACTGCGCTCCCCGCCGAGACGACAACCCCGCTGGCCGCGGCAGGCGGCGCGTTGTTCGACGCGGCCTATGCCCCGTGGCCCTCGGCTCTCGCGGCGGGATGGGGCGACGGTCCGGCGATCTCCGGACTCGGGATGCTGCTGCATCAGGCCGTACGCCAGATCCGCATCTTCCTGCACGGTGATCCCTCGACCGCACTGCCCGACGAGCAGGTAGTGGTCGCGGCGATGCGCGCGGCGCTCTGACGCGGATCGACGGGCGTCGGCTGCTGCGATGAAACGCGGCGCGGCACGGGCCGAAACCCGTGGGAGACTGGAGCAATGCTCCGCGTGCTCACGGCCGGCGAATCCCACGGCCCAGAACTCATCGCCGTCATGGAGGGCCTGCCCTCCGGCGTCCCTGTGTCCTCCGAGGCCATCCAGGCCGACCTCGCCCGGCGCAAGCTCGGCTATGGCCGCGGCTCGCGCATGAAGTTCGAGCAGGACGAGCTGACGATCTCCGGCGGAGTCCGCCACGGCAAGAGCCTCGGCAGCCCGATCGCCCTGCGTATCGGCAACACCGAGTGGCCGAAGTGGATCGAGGTCATGAACCCCGAGCCCATCGAGCTCACAGACAAGTCGCGCGGACGCAGCGCCCCGCTCACGCGACCGCGCCCGGGGCACGCCGATCTCGTGGGCATGCAGAAGTACGACTTCGACGAGGCACGCCCGATCCTCGAGCGCGCGAGCGCCCGAGAGACTGCGGCACGTGTCGCGCTCGGCGCCATCGCGCGCTCCTTCCTCGGCGAGCTGGGGATCCGGCTCGTCAGCCACACCCTGTCGATCGGTCCCGTGCAGGTGCCGGACGGCGCCGCGCTGCCGACTCCCGACGATGTGGACGTGCTGGACGCCGATCCGCTCCGCTGCTTCGACCCCTCCACGTCCGCGCTGATGGTGGCCGAGGTCGACGACGCGAAGAAGGACGGCGACACGCTCGGCGGCATCGTCGAGGTGCTGGCCTACGGTCTTCCGCCGGGGCTCGGCTCCCACGTGCACTGGGACCGTCGCCTCGACGCGCGCCTCGCGCAGGCGCTCATGAGCATCCAGGCGATCAAGGGCGTCGAGGTCGGCGACGGGTTCGAGACCACGCGCCGACGCGGTTCCGCGGCCCACGACGAGCTCTTCGCGACCGCAGATGGCATCACTCGCGGCTCCGACCGTGCGGGGGGCACCGAGGGCGGCATGTCCACGGGCACCGTGCTGCGCGTGCGCGCCGGGATGAAGCCGATCGCCACCGTTCCGCATGCGCTGCGCACGATCGACATCGCGACGGGAGACGTCGCCACCGCGCACCACCAGCGCTCCGACGTGTGCGCCGTCCCCGCAGCGGGAGTGGTGGCCGAGGCCATGGTTGCGATCGAGCTGGCGAACGCCGTGCTGGAGAAGTTCGGCGGCGACAGCATCCGCGAGACCCGCCGCAACCTGGAGGGGTACCTCGACGGCATCCCCGCCGAACTGCGCACGACTCCCGCGTCCGAGGCGGCGCTCATCGCGCATGACGAGCGCGGCTGACCCGTTGACGCTGGTGCTGGTCGGACCGATGGCCGCCGGCAAGACCAGCGTCGGTCGCCGGGTGGCGCGTCGACTCGGCGTCCCGTTCGTGGACACCGACAAGCGCATCGTGGCGGCGCACGGACCGATCCCGGCGCTGTTCGCCGAGCACGGTGAGGCGCACTTCCGCGACCTCGAGCGTCTTGCGGTCGCGGAGGCGGTCGCCGAAGGCGGTGTGATCTCCCTCGGCGGTGGCGCCGTGACGGACCCTGCCACGCGTGAGCTGCTGACGCACCACTCGGTCGTTTTCCTGACAGTGAGCGCCGACGCGGTGGCGGATCGGCTGCGGGGGAGCAGCCGACCGCTCCTGGCGGGGGAGGACCCGCTCGAGCGGTGGAAGAGGATCTTCGAGGAGCGCCGAGGCTGGTACGCCGAGGTCGCCTCGACGACGTTCGACACATCACGGCGTCCGATGCAGCGGATCGCGGACGAGATCGTGGCATGGAAGAGAGAGCAACGATGAGCACGACCACCATCAGCGTCACCGGTAGCGACGCCTACGACATCACGATCGGACGCGGTGTGCTCGACCAGGTGTCGGCCGCACTCGCCCCGGGAGTCCGCAAGATCCTCGTGGTGCACCCGCCGACGCTCGCCGCACGCGCAGCCGAGCTGCGAGACCGGCTTCTCGCCGACACGGCCGATGGTCCGCGCGAAGTGCTCCTCGCGGAGATCCCCGACGCCGAGCAGGGCAAGCGCATCGAGGTCGCAGCCTTCTGCTGGCAGGTGATGGGACAGGCCGACTTCACGCGCAGTGACGCCGTCGTGGGCTACGGGGGCGGCGCGGTCACCGACCTCGCCGGATTCGTGGCTGCGACCTGGCTGCGCGGAGTGCAGCTGATCCAGGTGCCCACGACCGTGCTGGGTCTCGTCGATGCCTCCGTGGGCGGCAAGACGGGCGTCAACACGGCGGAGGGCAAGAATCTCGTCGGCGCGTTCTGGGCGCCGCGCGCGGTGATCGGCGATCTCGACGAGCTGGCGAGCCTGAGCCCCAACGAGGCGACGGCCGGATTCGCCGAGGTCGTCAAGGCCGGGTTCATCTGGGCGCCGGAGATCCTCGACATCATCGAGGCGGATCCCGCTCGCGCGGTCGACACCACCACGGACGAGTTCCGCCGCGCCGTCGAGCTCGCGATCGACATGAAGGCCAAGGTCGTGTCCGACGACTTCCGCGAGGCGGGTCTGCGGGAGATCCTCAACTACGGGCACACGCTCGGCCACGCGATCGAGCACGCCGAGCGGTACCGGTGGCGCCACGGCGCGGCGATCTCGGTCGGGATGCTGTACGCCGCAGAGCTCTCGCGCCTCGCGGGCCGGTTGTCCGATGCGGCAGCCGAGCGCCACCGCACGATCCTCGAGTCGCTCAGGCTTCCCACGACCTACCGTGCCGGCGCGTGGCCGCAGCTGCTGGCGACGATGCAGCGCGACAAGAAGAGCCGCGGCGGCATGCTGCGCTTCATCCTGCTCGACGACATCGCCAAGCCCACCGTGCTGCAGGCCCCGGACGAATCGCTGCTGTTCACCGCCTATCAGGAAGTCGGCGCATGACCCGGCGCATCCTGCTCGTCAACGGTCCCAATCTGAACCTGCTCGGCACGCGTGAGCCGGAGGTGTACGGCACCGCGACGCTCGCCGACGTGGAGCGGATCACGGCCGAGGCCGCCGCAGAGACCGGGTTCGAGGTGCGTGCGGTGCAGAGCAACCACGAGGGCGTTCTGATCGACGCGATCCACGCCGCCCGCGCGGACTGCGTCGGCATCGTGATCAACCCGGGCGGACTGACGCACACCTCCGTGGTGCTGCGCGACGCGCTCACGGGGGTCGCGCTCCCGTTCGCCGAGGTGCACATGTCCGACGTCTACCAGCGCGAGGAGTTCCGCCACTTCTCGTACCTGGATGACGTCGCGTCGGTGCGCGTGGTCGGGCGTGGTGTCGACGGCTACGCGGACGCCGTGCGTCAGCTCGCAGCGCTCATCCCTTAGAATCGACTGTCGGTCTCGTCCGACCCCGCAGACTCACGAACGGAACTCGCAGCGCATGGCATCTACCGCAGACATCAAGAACGGCGTCGTCCTCAGCATCGACGGGCAGCTCTGGAGCGTCATCGAGTTCCAGCACGTCAAGCCCGGCAAGGGCGGCGCATTCGTGCGCACCAAGCTGAAGAACGTCGTGTCCGGGAAGGTCGTCGACCGCACCTACAACGCGGGCGCGAAGATCGAGATCGAGAACGTCGACCGCCGCGACTACACGTACCTGTACACGGACGGCGACGGCTACGTGTTCATGGACCAGACCGACTTCGACCAGATCACCGTCGGCGCCGCGACGGTCGGCGACGCGAAGAACTTCCTGCTCGAGAACCAGAACGTCACGATCGCGCTGAACAACGGCAACCCGCTGTACATCGACCTTCCGGCGTCCGTGGTGCTCGAGATCACCTACACCGAGCCCGGCCTGCAGGGAGACCGTTCGTCGGCCGGCACCAAGCCCGCGACGCTCGAGACCGGCTACGAGATCCAGGTCCCGCTGTTCGTCGAGGCCGGCACCAAGGTCAAGGTCGACACCCGCACGGGTGACTACCTCGGCCGCGAGAAGTAAGGCGTGAGCGCCCGGACGAAGGCGCGCAAGCGCGCTCTCGACATCCTGTTCTCTGCCGACGTGCGCGGCGACGACCTCGCGGTCACGCTGGCCGCCGAGGCGAAGCGCGCGGCGAGCGAGCCCGCGCGGGAGGCCTCCTGGCTGTACGCGCGGGAGATCGTCGACGGCATCATCGATCAGCGCGATGAGATCGACGAGTACATCACGACCCACAGCCGCGACTGGAAGCTCGAGCGCATGCCTGCCGTGGATCGTGCTCTGCTCCGCATCGCGGTGTGGGAGATCGTCTACAACGACGAGGTGCCCACGGCGGTCGCGATCGACGAGGCCGTGGAGCTCGCGAAGGAGTTCTCGACCGACGACTCCGGTGCGTTCGTGCACGGAGTCCTCGCCCGGGTGGCTCGCGCCGCCTGAACCGGCCGAGCCGAGGCGGTGTCGGCGGTATCGGAGAGGATGGGCGCATGCCCCTTCCCGCTGACCCGTCCCGTGCGGAGGGTTCATCGTCGGCGGGGTGGCGTTCCCTCCTCGGGGGCCCGACCGACGGGGCCGAGGCGTGGCTCGCGCTCGGTGTCGAACTGCGCCTGCGTGATGGTCGCGGGGCGAATCCGTGGGCGTCGCGTCCGCAGCGCTCGGCGACCGCACGGGATGTGGCGAAGCGCACCGGCGAGATCCTGCTCGGCATCCGTCCGCTCGAGCGAAGCGCGGCGACGGGTTCCTGGGTGCAGGGCACGGCGACGTGGGACGCCGTGCGACGATCGCCCACGCAGTACGGCCGCGACCGCTCGCGGTGGTTCGCCGATCTGCTGAGCATCGCCCGCGACACGCTCCTCTCGGGGACGGCGGGCGACTGGCTGGTGGCTGATCTGATCGAGTCGGGCCTGCTGTGGGGTCACCTCCGGGCCGGTGCTGATCTCGGTATCCCGCTGGTCGCGACGCAGAAGAGCACGAGTGTCGCGCTCGCAGATCGCGCGTCGATCGGGGCGACGGTCGAACGCGGCGCCGGCGGCGGTCTCGTGGTGCTGCCCGATGTCACAATCGATGGGCGCACCGCCGATCCTCTCGACGTGCGCACGATCGGTCACAGTGGCGTCTACGAGGTCGCGCAGCGCGGCGCACAGCTTCGCGTGACGCTCGCTGAGGTGGCGGTGAGTGAGTCCGTCCACGCCCTGCTCAGCGCCCGGAACGGACTCGCCGTTCCCGCGGAGGACGAGTCCGCGTTCCTCCACGACGCGTACCCCTTGCTCGCGCGCCGTATCGAGGTGAGGTCGGTCGGGCGTGTGGAGCTGCCCGCTCTGCCCGCCCCGCGCGCGATGCTGCAGCTGTCGTTCCTGCGTGGCGACACGGTGAAGTACGCATTCGAGTGGGAGTACGCGGGCTTCGGCCGCGTTCCCTTCGCGGCGAGCGGGCATGCGGTGCGCGATCCGGCGGCCGAGGAGTCGCTCCGCGGCGCACTCGAGACCGTCTGGACCGAGCGACTGGGGGAGGAGCTGACGCCGACCGGGTCGTTCCACGACGTCGCCGCCGCGGAGTTCGTGGCCCGGGTCGTACCGGCCTTGGAGGTCGAGGGCGTCGAGGTGACGGTGTCCGGGCGCCGCAAGACCTACAACGAACTGACCGGCGAGCCGGAGATCACTGTCTCCACCGTCGAGAGCACCGATCCGGACTGGTTCGACCTCGGCGTCCTCGTGAGGATCGACGGCCGCACGATCCCGTTCGAACCGCTGTTCACGGCACTGAGCAAGGGGCGCAAGAAGCTCCTCCTCGTGGATGGCACGTACTTCTCGTTGAGCCACCGCGCCCTCGACCGGCTGCGGGAGCTGATCGATGAGTCGGGTGGCCTCGACGAGTGGGAGACCGGGCCGCGGATCAGCCGCTATCAGACGGATCTCTGGGAGGAGTTCGAGGACCTCGCGGACGAGGCCGTTCCGGCCGTCAGCTGGCGTGCGACCGCGGAGGGGCTGCGGCGGGCGACCTCGGTTCCGGCCGTCACGCTGCCGCGGGGTCTCCAGGCCGAGCTCCGCCCGTACCAGAAGGAGGGGCTGGACTGGCTCGCCTTCCTCTGGGGTCATCGTCTGGGCGGGATCCTCGCCGACGACATGGGGCTAGGGAAGACGCTCCAGTTGCTCGCACTCATCCTGCACGCGCGCGAGACGGGGGAGAGGCGGCCTTTCCTGGTGATCGTGCCGACGTCGGTCCTCGCGACCTGGCGCACCGAAGCCGAGCGCTTCGCCCCGGATCTGCGCGTCCTGCTGCGAGCGAGCACGCAGGGGCCGTCGTTGGGGGGAACGCTGGACGATGTCGACGTCGTCATCACGACCTACGCCGTCGCGCGACTCGACGAGAGCACGTTCGCCGGTGTGGTCTGGGCAGGCCTCATCCTCGACGAGGCGCAGTTCGTGAAGAACCCCGCGACCAAGCTGCACCGCGCCATCGCGTCGTTCCCCGCTGACGTGACCTTCGCCGTGACGGGCACCCCGATGGAGAACAGCCTGAGCGAGCTGTGGGCCTTGCTCAAGCTGACGGCCCCCGGCCTCTTCGCCTCCGCGCGCAAGTTCCGCGAGGACTACATCCAGCCGATCGAGCAGGGCAAGGTCCCCGAGAACGCCGAAGGCGGCGACTACCGGCGGCGCCGTCTTGCGCAGCTTCGCCGCCGCATCCGCCCGCTCCTGATGCGGCGCACGAAAGAGCTCGTGGCCCCCGACCTCCCGGCCAAGCAGGAGCAGATCCTCGAGGTCGAGCTCAGCGCGTCGCACCGGGCGCTCTACGAGACCGTGCTGCAGCGGGAGCGGCAGAAGGTGCTCGGGCTGCTGGAAGACCTCGACCGCAATCGATTCATCGTGTTCCGCTCGCTCACGCTGATGCGCATGCTCAGCCTCGCTCCGGGGCTGATCGATCCCGAGGATGCGAAGATCGGCTCCCGCAAGCTCGACGTGCTGCTGGAACGCGTGGTCGAGCTGCAGGCCGAAGGCCACCGTGCCCTGGTGTTCAGCCAGTTCACGTCGTTCCTCGACCTGGCGGCCGCGCGTCTCGATGCCGCCGGTATCCCGTACGCGCACCTCGACGGTTCCACACGTCATCGCCAGAAGGTCGTGGACGGGTTCACGTCGGGGGAGCAGCCCGTGTTCCTGATCAGCCTCAAGGCCGGAGGGTTCGGACTCACCCTGACCGAGGCCGACTACGTGTTCCTGCTCGATCCCTGGTGGAACCCGGCCGCCGAGGCGCAGGCCGTGGATCGCACCCATCGCATCGGCCAGGACAGCCAGGTGTTCGTGTACCGCATGATCTCGACCGGAACGATCGAGGAGAAGGTGCTCGACCTGCAGCGTCGCAAGGCGCGGCTGTTCACGGCCGTGCTCGACGATGAGGCCCTGTTCGCGCAGTCGCTCACCGCCGACGACATCCGCGGACTCTTCGACGCCTGAGCGGATTACTCACGGCCGGGTCGATCGGCCGTTCAGGGAGCCGTCGGTACAATCGAACGGTTCACTTTCGGGAGGAATGCAATGCGGATCACGGGACTCGGCCACGCGGGGATGTTCATCGAGACGGTGGGTGGCAACATCATCTGCGACCCCGTGCTCGGACCGTCGTTCTACGGATCCTGGTTCCCGTTCCCCGACAACCGCGGCCTCGACTGGGAGCGGCTCGGACGCGAGGCCGACTTCCTCTGGATCTCGCACCGCCACCGCGACCACTTCGACCCGAAGCTGCTGGAGCGCTACATCCGCAAGGACATCGAGGTGCTGCTGCCGGAGTACCCGACCGACGACCTCGAGAAGGACATCCGCGCGCTCGGCTACACGAACATCACGTACGCGCCCGCCGGTCAGGTGATCGAGCGCGGCGAGCTCAAGATGATGATCACACCGCTGCGTGCTCCCAGCGACGGCCCCATCGGCGACTCCTCGCTGAGCGTCGACGACGGCACCGGCTCGATGCTCAACCAGAACGACTCGCACCCGCTCGACCTCGAGAAGCTGCTCGACTTCGGCAAGCCCGTCGCCTACTTCACCCAGGTCTCCGGCGCCATCTGGTGGCCCATGGTCTACGACCTCCCGCTCGACGCCAAGCAGAACTTCGCGCAGCTCAAGCGCGACGCGCAGAACAAGCGTGCGATGTACTACATCGAGAAGGTCGACGCCCCGCACGTGTTCCCGATGGCCGGGCCGCCCATGTTCCTGCGCGATGACCTGTTCGACTTCAACGGCTACGGCAAGAACGGCGAGTCGATCTTCACCGATTCGAAGCAGTTCCTCGCGCACATGAAGGAGCTCGCACCGAAGTACGATGGGCAGTTGTTCATCCCCGGCACGGTCGTCACGATCGACGGCGGAGAGGTCACGACCGAGCAGACGCTGTACAGCGAGGCCGAGATCGCGCACATGTACGACGAGAAGTGGGACTACCTCGAGGAGCAGCGGGCGAGCCGGCAGCAGGAGATCCGTGACGAGGAGGCGTCTCGTGCCGAGGTGATCCCTCCGGCCGAGATGCTCGAGGCGATCAAGACCTGGTGGGAGCCGCTGCTGAAGAAGTCCCGCACGATCAGGCTGGGTGTCGGCGGGTGCGTGCGCTTCCGCATCGGCGACCTCGACATGGTCGTCGACTTCCCTCGCGCGAAGGTCCGCGAGTACGCGGGCGAGGAGTGCATCTACTGGTACACGATCCCCGCCGACCTGGTCTCCACGAACATCAAGGACCACGAGATCGACTGGTCGAACTCGATCTTCCTGTCGATGCAGTTCTCGGTGGGCCGCAGCGGCAAGTTCAACGAGTTCCTCACCACATTCCTCAAGTGCCTGTCGGTCGACCGCATCGAGTACGTCGAGAACTGGTACCAGGAGCAGACCGACCAGACCGAGGACGCCGAGATCGGCGAGTGGACCGTGCAGCGTCGCTGCCCCCACCTGCGTGCCGACCTCACCCGTACTGGAACGGTCGACGAGGACGGCATCCTCACCTGCAGCATGCACGACTGGAAGTGGGACCTGAAGACCGGCCGTTGCCTGTCCACCGCCGGTCACCCGATCCGCTCCTCCAAGATCGACGAGGTCACCGACCCCGTGCTGCAGGAGGCCAGCTGACCGGTACCACCTCGATGCCCCGGTGGTACTCTGAGGGCATGCCCACCACTCTGACGCGGATTCAGGTCACCCAGAGCGCCCAGCTCCGCGACGCACTCGAGCTCGCGGAACAGGAGTGGCCGGGAGTGCCGAGGTCAGAACTCGTCGCAAGACTGGCGGCGCTCGGCGCGGAGACTCTCGCAGGCAGACGTTCGGCGAAGCGGGCGGCGCGACGAGCGGCCCTGGAGGCCACGAGGGGATCGATCGCGTACCCTCCCGGCTACCTCGAAGATCTCCGGAAGGACTGGCCGGAGTGATCGTGCTGGACGCCGGGGTGCTCATCGCGCACCTCTCGGTCGGTGACGCCCATCAGGATGCAGCGTTCGAGATCCTCGATACCGAGGAGGAACTGCTGATCCACCCTCTGACGCTCGCGGAGACGCTGGTGCACCCCGCGCGTCGCGGTACCGATCTTGCCGACCTCGCGAAGATCGACTCCCTCGGGTTGCTGAGGCGCGAAGAGACCGTGGACGAACCCGTGCACATCGCCCGTCTGCGAGCCGCCTCCTCGCTCAAGCTTCCGGACTGCGCTGTGCTGGCCACTGCGGAAGCCTTCGGGGCTACATTGGCCACCTTCGATCGTCGACTCGCCGACGTGGCCCGGGAACGTGGCGTCACCGTCGTCGGCGCCTGAGCGCTCCGCTAGACTGAGAGCACAAGCAACCTTTAACACCGTCCTGTGAGGCGGAGAAGGGAGCGGCCGATGAGCATGCGCACTGTGCTGCACGAAGCCGACATCTCACGAGCGCTGACCCGGATCGCGCACGAGATCCTCGAATCCAATCGGGGAGCGGAGAATCTCGTCCTGCTGGGCATTCCGACCCGCGGCGTCACTCTCGCCCACCGCCTCGCGACGCTGATCAGCGACATCGCGCAGCAGCCGGTGCAGGCGGGGTCTCTCGACGTGACGCTGTTCCGCGACGATCTCGCCAAGCACCCCACCCGGTCACCGCAGCCGACCGAGATCCCCGCCGGCGGCATCGACGGCAAGACCGTCGTGCTCGTCGACGACGTGCTCTTCTCCGGGCGCAGCATCCGTGCCGCACTCGACGCGATCCAGTCGATCGGGCGCCCGGCGGTCGTGCGCCTCGCGATCCTCGTCGACCGCGGCCACCGCGAGCTGCCGATCCGCCCCGACTTCATCGGCAAGAACATCCCCTCGGCACGCACTGAGCGGGTCAACGTGCGCCTCTTCGAGAACGACGGGGCCGAGGAGGTGACGATCGGCGAATGAGACACCTCCTCGACACCCGTACCCTCGACAAGGCCACGGCGCTGCGCATCCTCGACGTCGCCGAGGACATGTCCGACACGCAGTCGCGCGAGGTCAAGAAGCTTCCCACGTTGCGTGGCAAGACGGTCGTGAACCTCTTCTTCGAGGACTCGACCCGCACCCGCATCTCCTTCGAGGCCGCCGCCAAGCGCCTCTCCGCCGACGTGATCAACTTCGCCGCGAAGGGCTCGAGCGTCTCCAAGGGCGAGAGCCTGAAGGACACCGCTCAGACGCTCGAAGCCATCGGCGCCGATGCGGTGGTCGTGCGGCACCCGGCCTCCGGTGCCCCGCAGACGCTGGCGACGAGCGGCTGGATCTCGGCCGGTGTCGTCAACGCCGGTGACGGCACGCACGAGCACCCCACGCAGGCGCTGCTCGACGCGTTCACCATCCGCAAGCGCCGGTTCGGGGCCGACAGCCGCGGGCGCGACCTGTCGAGTCTGCGCGTCGTGATCGTCGGGGACGTGCTGCACTCGCGCGTCGCCCGGTCCAACGTCTGGCTGCTCACGACGCTCGGCGCCGAGGTGACTCTGGTGTCTCCTCCGACGCTGGTTCCGCAGAACGTGTCGCTCTGGCCGGTCCGCGTCGTCTACGACCTGGACGAGGCGCTGGCGGAGGAGCCGGACGCGGTCATGATGCTGCGCATCCAACTGGAACGGATGAATGCGGCGTATTTCCCGACTGAGCGGGAGTATTCCCGCCGCTGGGGTCTGGACGCGCGGCGTGTGGCGGCGCTTCCGGACGGTAGCATTGTGATGCACCCCGGACCCATGAACCGGGGACTGGAGATCTCCTCGGAAGCTGCCGATTCCCCCCGCTCGACGGTGCTGGAACAGGTCACGAACGGGGTGTCCGTCCGCATGGCGGTGCTGTACCTGCTGCTGGCAGGAGAACGAGACGACGAACGAGGGGGAGACCTGTGAGCGAGACCCTCGTCATCACCGGCGCACAGCTGCTCGGTGCCGAGAGCGCCGACATCATCATCGAGGACGGTCTGATCGCCGAGATCGGCAGCGGACTGCAGCGCGCCGGTGCCCGCGTGATCGATGCGGCGGGGCTCGTCGCGCTGCCGGGTCTCGTCGACCTGCACACTCATCTGCGTGAGCCGGGCTACGAGGCGTCCGAGACGATCCTCACCGGCACCAGGGCGGCAGCAGCCGGTGGATTCACGGCCGTGTTCGCCATGCCCAACACGTCGCCGGTCGCCGACACCGCGGGTGTCGTCGAGCAGGAGCTCGCGCTGGGAGAGGCCGCAGGCTACGCCACCGTCCAGCCCATCGGCGCGGTCACGGTCGGCCAGAAGGGCGAGCGCCTCGCCGAGCTCGGCGCCATGGCGACCTCCCGCGCTCAGGTGCGCGTCTTCAGCGACGACGGCTTTTGCGTGTTCGATCCGCTGATCATGCGGCGCGCGCTGGAGTACGTGAAGTCGTTCGACGGCGTGATCGCGCAGCACGCGCAGGATCCCCGCCTCACCGAGGGCGCCCAGATGAACGAGGGCACGGTCTCGGCCGAACTCGGTCTCGCCGGGTGGCCCGCGGTCGCGGAGGAGTCGATCATCGCGCGCGATGTACTGCTGGCAGAGCACGTGGGCTCACGGCTGCACGTGTGCCACCTCTCGACCGCCGGCTCGGTGGACATCATCCGCTGGGCCAAGAAGCGCGGCATCAACGTCACCGCCGAGGTCACCCCGCACCACCTGCTGCTGACCGACGAGCTCGTTCGTGGCTATGACGCGCGATACAAGGTCAACCCGCCGCTGCGTCGGGAAGAGGACGTGCTCGCCGTGCGCGAGGGCCTCGCCGACGGCACCATCGACATCGTGGCCACCGATCACGCCCCCCACCCGAGCGAGCACAAGGCGTGCGAGTGGCAGGCGGCGGCGAACGGCATGGTGGGACTCGAGAGCGCACTGCGCGTCGTGCACCAGTCCATGGTGCAGACCGGTCTGATCGGATGGTCCGACGTGGCACGTGTGATGAGCGCGACACCGGCACGGATCGGCCGACTCTCCGGCCACGGCACGCCGCTCGCGGTCGGGCAGCCCGCGCAGATCACGCTGTACGACGCCTCGGTCGACGGCGTCTTCACCGAGGCCGATCTCCACGGACGCAGCGTGAACTCGCCCTACCTCGGACGCGCTCTCCCCGGACGCGTGGAGTTCACCGTGCACGGCGGCATCGTCACGGTCGACGGCGGCAGCGTCGTCGAGGAGCTTCGCGCATGAGCGCTCGGGACCTCGCCGTCGCGATCACGATCGCGGTCGCGCTGCTGGTGCTGCTGGTGATGCTGTTCGCCTGGCGACGACGAATCCGCCGCGACTCCGTGTTCAGCGCCCCGCTGGGGGTTCCGGAGCACGCGGAGGTGGCCCGCCGCGACGAGGTGCTGTACGTGTCGACGACACGGCACGAGCAGCCTCTCGAGCGCCTCGCGGTCTCGCCGCTCGCGTACCGGGCCCGTGGCGAGCTGGCGCTCACGGATCGCGGCATCGCCCTCTGCCTCGACGGCGCACCGACGGTCTTCCTCGCGAAGGACCGACTCGTCGCCGTCGACCGCGCCACGGTCACGATCGACCGCGTCGTGGAGCCCGGCGGCCTCGTGCGCATCGCGTGGAACATCGACGAAGACACGATCGCCGACAGTTACCTGCGTCTCGCCACCGGCGACCCTCGAACCCTCATCTCCGACCTGCAGCGGCTCGTCCCCGCCGCCCCCGACACAGGAGCAACGTCATGACACTCTCGACACCCTCCGGGCAGGCCACCGCGGCCCAGCTCCCCGACCCCGCCGTCCTCGTCCTGGAGGACGGCACCCGCCACACCGGGCGCGCGTACGGCGCGCGAGGCCGCACGCTCGGCGAGGTGGTCTTCGCAACCGGCATGTCCGGCTACCAGGAGACGATCACCGACCCCTCCTACGCGGGACAGATCGTGCTCCAGACCGCACCGCACATCGGCAACACCGGCATGAACGACGAGGACGCCGAGTCGCGACGCATCTGGGTCGCCGGCTACATCGTGCGCGACCCCTCGCGCGTCGTGTCGAACTGGCGCGCGAACGCCTCGCTCGACGACGTGCTCGTGGAGGACGGCGTCGTGGGCATCAGCGGCATCGACACCCGATCCATCACCCGCCACATCCGCTCGGCCGGATCGATGCGCGGCGGGATCTTCTCCGGTGCGGATGCTGAGCTCGACCCGGAGGAGCAGGTGCGCATTGTCCGCGAGGCCCCCGAGATGGCCGGCCGCAACCTGTCCGCCGAGGTATCCGTCGACGTCGAGACCGTGACGACGGCCGTGGGGGAGCGGATCGGCAACCTCGCCGTGCTCGACCTCGGTGTGAAGCAGGCCACGATCGACAACCTCGCCGCACGGGGATTCGAAGTGCACGTGCTCCCGCAGAACGTGACGATCGACGACATCCGCGCCGTCGACCCGGTCGCCGTCTTCTACTCGAACGGCCCCGGAGACCCGGCCGCCTCCGGAGACCACGTCGAGCTCCTGCGCTCGGTGCTCGACGACGGCCTGCCGTTCTTCGGCATCTGCTTCGGCAACCAGCTGCTCGGCCGCGCGCTGGGCCTCGGCACCTACAAGCTGCCGTTCGGTCACCGCGGCATCAACCAGCCGGTGCTCGACAAGGCGACCGGACGCGTGGAGATCACCGCACACAACCACGGCTTCGCCGTCGAGGCACCGATCGAGGGCACCTTCGACAGCCCGAACGGCTACGGCAAGGTCGAGGTCAGCCACGTCGGCCTCAACGACAACGTCGTGGAGGGCCTGCGTGCCCTCGACATCCCCGCGTTCTCGGTGCAGTACCACCCCGAGGCTGCAGCGGGACCGCACGACGCCAACTACCTCTTCGACAGGTTCCGCGACCTGGTCATCGCAAGCCAGAAGGATTCCAAGTAATGCCCAAGCGCGACGACATCAACTCCGTCCTCGTCATCGGCTCCGGCCCGATCGTGATCGGCCAGGCCTGCGAGTTCGACTACTCCGGCACCCAGGCGTGCCGCGTGCTGCGCGAGGAAGGCGTCCGGGTCATCCTGGTCAACTCCAACCCCGCCACCATCATGACCGACCCCGACTTCGCCGACGCGACGTACATCGAGCCGATCACCCCCGAGGTGATCGAGACGATCATCGCGAAGGAGAAGCCCGACGCGATCCTGCCGACGCTCGGTGGCCAGACCGCCCTGAACGCGGCCATGGCGCTGCACGAACAGGGCATCCTGGAGAAGTACGGCGTCGAGCTCATCGGCGCGAAGGTGGACGCCATCCGCAAGGGCGAGGACCGCCAGATCTTCAAGGAGCTCGTGCTCGAGGCGGGCGCCGACGTGGCGCGCAGCGTCATCGCGCACACGATGGACGACCTGCTCGCCGGTGCGGAAGAGCTCGGCTACCCGCTGGTCGTGCGGCCGTCCTTCACGATGGGCGGCCTCGGATCCGGCTTCGCCTACGACGAGGAAGACCTCCGCCGCATCGGCGGTGCGGGTCTGCGTGACTCTCCGACCACCGAGGTTCTCCTGGAGGAGTCGATCCTCGGCTGGAAGGAGTACGAGCTCGAGCTCATGCGCGACACCGCCGACAACACGGTGGTCGTCTGCTCGATCGAGAACGTCGACCCGGTCGGCGTGCACACGGGCGACTCGATCACCGTCGCGCCGGCGCTCACGCTCACCGACCGCGAGTACCAGAAGCTGCGCGACATCGGCATCGACATCATCCGCGCCGTGGGCGTCGACACCGGCGGCTGCAACATCCAGTTCGCGGTGGATCCGTCGAACGGCCGCATCATCGTGATCGAGATGAACCCGCGCGTCTCGCGCTCGAGCGCCCTCGCGTCCAAGGCGACTGGATTCCCGATCGCGAAGCTCGCCGCGAAGCTCGCGCTCGGCTACCGCCTCGACGAGATCCCGAACGACATCACGGGTGTGACCCCGGCCAGCTTCGAGCCGACGCTCGACTACGTGGTCGTCAAGGTGCCGCGCTTCGCGTTCGAGAAGTTCCCGGCCGCCGACGCCACGCTCACCACCACCATGAAGTCGGTGGGCGAGGCCATGGCGATCGGCCGCAACTACGCGACCGCGCTGCAGAAGGCCCTCCGCTCCCTGGAGAAGCGCGGGTCCAGCTTCCACTGGGGTCCCGAGGAGCGCTCGATGGAGGAGCTGCTCGAGATCTCGAAGATCCCGACCGACGGGCGCATCGTCACGCTGCAGCAGGCGCTGCGCAAGGGCGCGACCGTCGAGCAGGCCTTCGACGCCACCGCGATCGACCCGTGGTTCCTCGACCAGATGGTGCTGATCAACGAGGTCGCCGAGATCGTGCGCACGGCCCCCGAGCTGGATGCCGCGACGCTCCGCTACGCCAAGGAGCACGGCTTCTCCGACGCGCAGCTCGCCGAGCTCCGCGGCACCTCGGAGGAAGAGGTGCGCGGCGTCCGCCACGGCCTCGGCATCCGCCCGGTGTACAAGACCGTCGACACCTGTGCCGGCGAGTTCCCCGCTCTCACGCCGTACCACTACTCGAGCTACGACTTCGAGACCGAGGTCGCTCCGTCCGAGCGCACCAAGGTCGTCATCATCGGCTCCGGTCCGAACCGCATCGGGCAGGGCGTCGAGTTCGACTACTCCTGCGTGCACGCCTCGTTCGCGCTGTCGGACGCCGGGTTCGAAACCGTGATGGTCAACTGCAACCCGGAGACGGTCTCGACCGACTACGACACCTCCGACCGCCTGTACTTCGAGCCGCTGACGCTCGAAGACGTGCTGGAGGTGCTCGACGCGGAGGCCGCGAGCGGCACCATTCTCGGCGTCGTGTGCCAGCTCGGCGGGCAGACCCCGCTCGGGCTCGCGAAGGGCATCGAAGCCGCCGGATACACCGTGCTCGGCACCAGCCCCGAGGCGATCGACCTGGCCGAGGAGCGGGAGCTGTTCTCGCGTCTGCTCGACGAGGCCGGGCTCGTCGCTCCGCGTAACGGCACCGCGATCGACGTCGAGGGTGCCGTGCGCATCGCCGAGGAGATCGGATACCCCGTGCTGGTGCGCCCGAGCTTCGTGCTCGGCGGCCGCGGCATGGAGATCGTGTACGACACGGCGTCGCTGCGGGACTACTTCGTGCGCACCGCGGGCGAGGTCGTCATCGAAGAGGGCAAGCCCCTCCTCGTGGACCGCTTCCTCGACGACGCGATCGAGCTCGACGTGGACGCGCTCTACGACGGCACCGACCTGTTCATCGGCGGTGTCATGGAGCACCTCGAAGAGGCCGGCATCCACTCCGGCGACTCCAGCTGCACCCTGCCGCCGGTCTCGCTCGGACGCACGGATGTCGACCGTGTGCGCGAGGCCACCCTGGCCATCGCGAAGGGAGTGGGCGTGCGCGGGCTGCTGAACGTGCAGTTCGCGATCAGCGCGGGTGTGCTCTACGTCATCGAGGCGAACCCGCGTGCGAGCCGCACCGTGCCGTTCGTGTCGAAGGCGCTCGGCATCCCGATGGCGAAGGCCGCGAGCCGCGTGATGACGGGCTCCACGATCGCCGAGCTGCGCGCCGAAGGCATGCTGCCCGAGCAGGACGGATCGCGGGTTCCTCTCGACGCGCCGGTCTCGGTCAAGGAGGCCGTGCTCCCGTTCAAGCGCTTCCGCACGGCCGACGGCAAGACGGTCGACTCGGTCCTCGGCCCGGAGATGCGCTCCACCGGCGAGGTCATGGGAATCGACCGCGACTTCCCGACGGCGTTCGCGAAGAGCCAGGCCGCGGCCTACGGCGGCATGCCCACTTCTGGCACGGTCTTCATCTCGGTCGCCGATTCCGATAAGCGTGCGGTGATCCTGCCCGCGCACCGCCTGCAGCAGCTCGGCTTCACGATCGTCGCGACCGAGGGCACCGCGGAGATCCTCTCGCGCAACGGCATCGCCGTGACCGTGGTCGAGAAGTACAGCGCGACCCAGGCGTCGGGCGCGAAGAACATCGTCGACCTCATCAACGAGGGCGCGATCGACATCGTCGTGAACACTCCGTCCGGTGGCGCCGCACGCGCCGACGGGTACGAGATCCGCGCCGCGGCGGTGGCCGCCGACAAGGCGCTGTTCACCACGATGGCGGTCCTCGGTGCCGCCGTGAGCGGGATGGACGCCGCCCACGAGGGCTTCCAGGTGAAGAGCCTGCAGGAGTACGCGCTGGACCGGAAGGCGGCACAGTGAGCGGACGCTTCGGCGAACGCGTGCGGTCTGCGCTCCGGGCGCAGGGACCGCTCTGCGTCGGCGTCGACCCCCACGCGGCACTCCTCGCCGCGTGGGGGCTGACCGACGACGCGCACGGAGTCCGCGAGTTCGGTCTCCGCACGGTCGAGGCGGCGGCCGGTCGGGTCGGCTTCGTCAAGCCCCAGGTGTCGTTCTTCGAGCGCTTCGGCTCCGCGGGCTTCGCGGCCCTCGAGGACGTGCTCGCGGCGGCGCGTGGCGCGGGCCTGATCGTGATCGCCGATGCGAAGCGCGGCGACATCGGATCGACAATGGACGACTACGCGAAGGCGTGGTTGACGCCCGGATCGTCGCTCGAAGCCGATGCGCTCACGGTGAATCCGTTCCTCGGTGTCGGTGCCCTCGACGGGGCGTTCGCCCTCGCTGAGGCGCACGGTAAGGGCGTGTTCGTGCTCGCCGCGACCAGCAATCCCGAGGCGGGGGGCATTCAGCGCTCGACCACCGGGAGCGATGAGACCGTGTCGTCCGCGATCGTCGGAGAGGTGTCCGCGCGCAACGCTGCCGCCTCAGGTGCAGGGGAGTGGGGGAGCCTCGGCTTCGTCGTCGGGGCGACCGTGGACTGGGCCACCGCAGGCATCTCGCCGTTCAGTCCGGTCGCCCCCATCCTCGCTCCGGGCTTCGGCGCGCAGGGCGCAACCCCGGCTGATCTTCGGCCACGCTTCGGCGCGATGTCCGACGCGGTGATCGCGAGCGAGAGCCGCAGCATCCTCTCCGCAGGTCCCGTCGACCTGACGGACGCCATCACCGCTCGCGCGGCCGAGTACTTGGAGGTGGCGCGTGCCTGACGCGCAGCGTACGGTTCCCGAAGTCGACAGGGCGGCCGCCGCGCGCCGGGCCGTCGAGCGTCGCCGTGCCAGGGCGTCGGTCAAACGCGATCTCACGATGCGCGTGGTCACTCCGCAGACCGTGCTGCATCGTGCGATCGCCGATGCGGACTCCGTCGAGGGGTCCATGCGCATCACGGACTTCCTGCTCGCCCTGCCGGCGATCGGCGCGGGCAAGCGGGATCGCATCCTCGAGGAGCTGCACATCTCTCCGGTGAAGCGTCTCGGCGGTCTGGGGGCGCGTCAGCGTCGCGTGCTGGAGGCCTGGTTGGACGGCCGATTCCCGGTGACGGAGCCGCGCGGTGCGCGCAGCCGCCTCCTGGTGCTCGCGGGCCCCACCGCCGTGGGCAAGGGCACGGTCGCCGCCTACATCCGTGACAACAACCCGGAGATCCATCTGTCGGTCTCGGCGACCACGCGTGCGCCCCGCCCCGGCGAGGTCGACGGCGTGCACTACTACTTCGTCGACGACGCCGAGTTCGACCGGTTGATCGCCGACGGCGAGCTGCTCGAGTACGCGGTGGTGCACAACCGCTCCCGATACGGCACCCCGCGCGCCCCGATCGACGCCGCACTGGCCGAGGGCAAGACCGTGCTGCTCGAGATCGATCTGCAGGGTGCCCGCCAGGTGCGCGCGGCCGAACCCGCCGCGACTCTGATCTTCCTGCTGCCCCCGAGCTGGGACGAGCTCGTGCACCGACTGGTCGGTCGGGGCACGGAAGGTGCCGAGGAACGGGCACGCCGACTGCGCACCGCGAAGGTGGAGCTGGCCGCCCAGAACGAGTTCGACCACCTCATCGTGAACGAGGACGTCGCCACTGCGGCCCGCGAGGTCGTAGAATTGTCTTCAAGCTCTGCGCGCTGAGCGTCTTCGCGCGCCTTTCGCACCGTCTTCGCGACGATCCCGTCGCCTGATCAGGAGGTCTCACCATGGCCGGACACAACAACGGCATCATCGATCCCCCCATCGACAACCTGCTCGACCGCGTCGACTCGAAGTACGAGCTCGTGATCTACGCCGCCAAGCGCGCGCGACAGATCAACGACTACTACTCCGACCTGCACGAGGGCAACCTCTTCGACAACGTCGGCCCGCTCGTGGACTCCTCGGTCGAGGACAAGCCGCTCACCATCGCGCTGCACGAGATCAACGAGGACAAGCTCCGCCTGCGTCACGCAGAGTGATATTCGAGACCGCGCCTCCCCCCTGTCGGAGGTGCGGTCCAGAATGGGTGCAACACCCTCCTTCCGTCCGTCCCGTTCTGGAGTATCGATGAGCGCCCTGCGTCTGTTCACGTCCGAGTCCGTCACCGAAGGGCACCCGGACAAGATCTGCGATCAGATCTCGGACAGCATCCTCGACGGGCTCATCGAGAAGGACACAGGATCCCGCGTCGCGGTCGAGACGCTCGTCACGACCGGTCTCGTGCATGTGGCCGGCGAGATCCGCACCGACGCCTACGTCGACATCCCCACGATCGTCCGTCAGGTCGTGAACGGCATCGGCTACACCTCGAGCGACACCGGCTTCGACGGCTCCTCGTGCGGGGTCAGCGTCTCGGTGGGTGAGCAGTCCACCGACATCGCGCACGGCGTCGACAGCGCCCAGGAGCACCGCGACGGCTCGTCGGTCGACCCGCTGGACGGGCTCGGCGCCGGCGACCAGGGCATCATGTTCGGCTTCGCGACGAACGAGACGGCGCAGCTCATGCCGATGGCCGCGTGGACTGCGCATCGACTCGCGGAGCGTCTCACCGAGGTGCGACGCAGCGGGCTGCTCCCGTTCCTTCGTCCGGACGGCAAGACACAGGTCACGCTGGGCTACGACGGCTTCACGCCGAAGACGGTCGACGCGGTCGTGGTCTCCACCCAGCACCACCCCGACATCTCGCAGGACGAGCTCCAGGCGCAGGTGCGCGAGCACGTGATCGATCCGGTGCTGGCGACGACCGGACTCGACCTCGACGACGTCACGCACTACATCAACCCGGCGGGTCCGTTCGTCACCGGCGGCCCCAAGGGCGACGCCGGCCTCACGGGACGCAAGATCATCATCGACACGTATGGCGGCGCCGCGCGTCATGGTGGCGGTGCCTTCAGTGGCAAGGACCCGTCGAAGGTCGACCGCTCGGGTGCCTACGCGACACGCTGGGTCGCCAAGAACGCGGTGGCCGCGGGGCTTGCGGACCGCCTCGAGGTTCAGGTGGCGTACGCGATCGGTGTCGCGCGTCCCGTCGGTCTCTACGTCGAGACGTTCGGTACGGGCAAGGTGTCCGACGAGATCATCACCCGGGCCATCACCGACGTCTTCGACCTCCGCCCGCAGGCCATCATCGAGCAACTCGACCTGCTGCGCCCGATCTACGCGCAGACCGCGGCCTACGGTCACTTCGGCCGCGAGCTCCCCGATTTCACGTGGGAGCGCACCGACCGCGTCGAAGAGCTGCGCCGCGCCGCCGGGCTCTGATGGGACCGCGGCTCTGATGCCCTCGGAGAGCCGGCGCATCGCGCGCGTGCTCCTCGACTCACCGCTGCCTCAGCTCGACCGGCTGTTCGACTACGCGCTCCCTCCGGAGCTCGGCGACGTGCCGCTCGGTGTGCGTGTCCGCGTGCCTCTGCGCACGGCGGGACGTGTGATCGACGGCTACGTCGTCGAGATCGACACGGAAGGCGATGCCGACCGTCCGCTGTCGGAGGTGGAGAGCGTGGTCTCCACGGTGCCCGTGCTGCCCGAGCGTCTGCACGCCCTGGCGCGGCGGGTGGCCGACCGTGCGGCGGGCTCGGCATCGGACGTGCTGCGCCTGGTCATCCCCAAGCGTCAGGTGCGCGTGGAGAAGGCCTGGACGGCCGACAGCCCGATCGCGGTACCGGATGCACGCGCACTCGAGATCGTCGCGGCGACCGTGGCGATGTACGAGGGGCTCGGCACAGTGCTCGACGAGGGCGGCCGTGCGGCCGTGGAGGCGATACCGCAGCTCGCCGGGGCCGTGCAGGGGTGGGCGCACCTGCTCGCGGCGTCGGCGGCGCACATGCTCGCGGCGGGGAAGTCGTCGATCTTGGTGGTACCGGATCACCGCGACCTCGATCGACTCCTCGCTGCGCTCTCAGCGCTCGTGCCGGACGACGCGGTCGTGCGCCACGACTCCCGACAGACGAATCCCGAGCGCTACCGGGGGTTCCTGCGTACCCTCGAGGACGCCCCATGCATCGTGGTCGGCAACCGCTCGGCGGTGTACGCACCGGTCGTGGCGGGGCTCGTCGCAGTCTGGGACGACGGTGATCCGCTGCTCGCCGAGCCGCTCGCGCCGTACGTCAACGCCCGCGACGCCGCGCTCGTGCGGCGGGAACTGGAGGGTTCGGCGCTGCTGTTCGCGGGGCACACCCGCACCACGGATGTCGAGCGTCTCGTCGTGCTCGGCTGGCTGCAGGAGGTCACGGCCGTCCGTCGCGTGCTCCCGCGCGTCGTCCTGAGCACTCCGCAGGAAATGGAGCAGCCCACGGCGCAGCGGATGCCGTCGTCCGCATTCCTCGCTGCGCGCGCCGCGGCCGCGGAGGGGCCCGTGCTCATCCAGGTCTCGCGCCCTGGCTTCGCGCCGTCGCTGGTGTGCGCGGAGTGCCGGGCGCCGGCGCGCTGCCCCCATTGCGGCGGTCCGCTGGGTGCGCGTCATCGCGGCGCGGTACCCGTGTGCGGGTGGTGCGGCCGAGGTGCCAGCACGTGGACGTGCCCGGCCTGCTCCTCGACGAAGCTGCGGCTCGCGTCGTCCGGGAGCGAACGCACGGCGGACGAGCTCGGACGGGCGTTCCCCGGTGTGCGAGTGATCGTGGCCGACAGCGGGCATCCGGTCGAGCGCGTCGATGCCAAGCCGGCTCTCGTGGTCGCGACGCGCGGTGCCGAGCCCGTGGCGGAGGGCGGTTACCGCGCGGTCGTCCTCTTGGACGGTCCGCGCATGCTCCAGGCGCCCGATCTGCGGATCGCCGAGTCATGCCTGCGGTGGTGGTCGAATGCGGCGGCACTGGCCGCTCCTGGCGCACCCATCCACCTGGTCGGGGTGAACGGTGCGGCGGCGAAGGCACTGGCGACGTGGACCCAGCCCGCGCACGCGCGCTCCGAGCTCGAGAGCCGCGCGCCTCTGCACATGCCGCCCACGACCAGAGTCGCCCTCGTGCAGGGCTCGGTCCCGGCGGTCGGCCAGGCACTCGCTGCTCTCACCGAACTCGCCCTTCCCGCAGATGCGGTCCTCGGCCCCGTTCCCGTCGACTCCGATGACATCCCGCCGCGGGTTCGTGCCCTCGTGCGCTTCGAGTACGGCGCCGGCGCGAGGGTCGCCACCGCGCTGCGTGCGGCGGTGGTCGCCGAAGCCGTGAGTGGTCGCCGTCGCAAGGGGCGTGCGACCAAGAGCACACTCTCCGTCCGCCTCGATATCCTCGAACCAGAGCTCTGACCCTTCCGGAGAACCTTCATGCGCCTCGTCTTCGCCGGCACACCCGCTGCTGCCGTGCCCACCCTGCGCCGCTTGGCGGCCTCGCACGACATCGCCGCGGTCGTCACGCGGCCCGACGCCCCACTCGGGCGCCGTCGCGTCCTGACGCCGTCGCCGGTCGCTGTCGCCGCCGAAGAACTCGGCCTCCCCGTGATCAAGGCGGCACGTCTCGATGAGGCGGCCACGGCGGAGATCTCCGCGCTGCAGACGGAGCTCGGCGTGATCGTCGCATACGGGGGACTGGTGCGCGAGCCGCTGCTGTCCGCCCCCCGGGCCGGATGGATCAATCTGCACTTCTCGTTGCTACCGGCCTGGCGGGGTGCGGCGCCCGTGCAGCGTGCGCTGATCGCCGACGACCGAGTGCTCGGGGCGAGCGTGTTCCAGCTCGTGCCCGAACTGGATGCCGGCGACGTGTTCGCGATGCGCGAGGTCGACGTCCCGGCGACCGCGACCGCCGGCGAGGCCCTGGAACTCCTCGCAGGGGAGGGCGCGGAGCTCACGGCCGAAGTCGTCGCCTCGATCGCGGATGGGTCGGGCAGGGCCACTCCGCAGACCGGCGAGCCGACGTTCGCCGCGAAGCTCACCCTCGCCGATGGACTGCTGGACTGGAATCAGCCGCTGGAGGCGGTGTTCGCCCGATTCCGCGGCGTCACGCCGGAGCCGGGTGCGCACACCACGATCGACGGCCAGCCGTTCAAGGTGTTGGAAGCCCTGCCCGCACCGGACGCGGAGCCGCTGGCCCCCGGGACGATGCGCAGCACCAAGACGGCTCTCCACATCGGCACGGCTTCGACGCCGTTGGCGGTCACCCGCGTCCAACCGGCGGGCAAGGGCGCGATGAACGCCGTCGACTGGTGGCGCGGACAGCGCGACACCGACGAGCTGAGGGCAGGATCATGAGCGACGAGGAGCGCAACCGGCGTTCGCCGCAGACGCGCGGACGTCGACCGTCCGGCGGACGATCGGGGGATTCCCGCCGTGACGCGCAGCGCGGACTCGTGCGGACCGTGCAGCCGGCCAGGCGCGTCGCATTCGACGTGCTGCGGGCAGTATCGGAGACCGACGCCTACGCGAACCTGGTGCTGCCGTCCGCGATCGCCGAGGCAGGACTCGCGCCGCAGGATGCGGCACTGGCGACCGAACTGACGTACGGCACGCTGCGGCGCCTCGGCACGTATGACGCGATCATCTCCGCGGCCGCCGACCGCAGCACGGACAGCATCGATCCGGCCGTCCTCGATGCGCTGCGACTCGCCGTGCATCAGCTGTTCGCGACCCGGGTCGCCTCGCACGCCGCCGTGAACGAGTCGGTGAACCTGGTGGCCACCACGTCGGGTCGGGGCGCGTCGAGCTTCGCGAACGCGGTGCTGCGCCGCATCACGCGGGAGTCCACCGATGCGTGGCAGGAACGCATCGAAGAGGAGGCGCGGTCCGATGACGAGCGTCTTGCTCTGCGTTCGGCGCATCCGGTGTGGGTGATCAGGGCCCTGCGTCGTGCCCTCGCCGCGGAGGGCCGCGTCGAGGAACTGGAATCCCTGCTCGACGCCGACAACGTGTCGCCCGAGGTGACACTCGTGGCGTTGCCGGGCCTTGCGGATCCGGGCGAGCCCCGGCTGCCGTACGCGCCGACCGCATTCGCATCGTCCGGTGGTGATCCGCGCCGCGCGGTCGAGGCCTCCGGCGGCACGATCCGGGTGCAGGACGAGGGCTCGCAGCTGGTCGCCCTCGCGTTGGCGGCTGCCGCCCCGATCGCGGCGGGGGAGCGGTGGCTCGATCTGTGTGCGGGACCGGGCGGGAAGACCGCACTCCTGGGCGCGATCGCCCGTCAGCACGGCGTGACTCTCGAGGCGAATGAGGTCGTGCCGGTACGGGCGCGTCTGGTGCGCAAGGCTCTGCGGGCGGTGCCGGGCGAGATCGAGGTGCATGAGCAGGACGGGCGCGAGTTCGCTGCGGCGCGCGCCGGCCAGTTCGACCGGATCCTGGTCGATGCCCCGTGCACCGGGCTCGGCGCACTGCGTCGTCGTCCGGAGGCGCGGTGGCGCAAGTCGCCCGCCGATGTGGCGGAGCTCGTGCCGTTGCAGGTGGAGCTGCTCTCCGCCGCGCTCGACGCCCTGGCTCCTGGAGGGATCGTCGCGTATGTCACCTGCTCGCCGCATCTCGCCGAGACGACGGGCGTCGTGCAGGAGGTCCTGCGCGGCCGATCCGACATCGTTGAGCTCGATGCCCGCGCCGTGATCTCCGAGGTCGCCCGTTCGCCGATCGACCTCGCAGAAGAGGGGCGCTCCGGTTCCGGCAGTGCCCAGCTCTGGCCGCACCGGCATGGCACCGATGCCATGTTCCTCGCGCTGCTGCAGCGCCCCGCAACGCCCGCCCCTTCAGGGAAGGAAGACTAGGACCGTGGAACTGCCCCGCGCCCCGCGCATCAATCCGAGCATCCTCGCCGCAGACTTCGTCAACATGCAGGCGGATCTCGCCCGCATCGCGACCGCGGACTTCGCGCACGTCGATGTGATGGACAACCACTTCGTGCCCAACCTCACGTTCGGTCCGCAGATGGTCGAGCGGATCCAGGCCACGAGTCCCGTCCCGCTCGACGTGCACCTGATGATCACGGATCCTGATCGGTGGGCTCCCGGTTACGCCGAACTCGGCGCGGCGAGCGTGACGTTCCACCTGGAGGCCGCCGCGGAGCCGGTGGTCCTGGCGCGACGACTGCGTGACATCGGCGCCCGCGCGGGTGTTGCGGTCAAGCCGGCGACGCCGGTGGAGTCGTTGTACGACGTGCTTGACGAGTTCGATCAGATCCTCGTGATGACGGTCGAGCCGGGCTTCGGCGGCCAGGGATTCATGCCCGAGACGATGCCGAAGCTGCGCGCCCTCTCCGAGGAGGCGCGTCGCCGTGGGTCGCAGATCTGGCTCCAGGTCGACGGCGGCATCTCCGATCGCACGATCGAGATCGCCGCTGCCGCCGGGGCCGACACGTTCGTCGCCGGGTCGGCCGTGTACGGCGCCGACGACGTCGAGGCGGCCGTCACCCGGCTCAGAGACCTCGCGCGAGCCGCTAGCCTGGAAGTGTGAAGACTTTCGACGAGCTGTTCGCCGAGCTCAGCGTCAAGGCCGAGACCCGTCCCGAGGGATCGGGCACGGTCGCCGAGCTCGACGGCGGCGTGCACACGATCGGCAAGAAGATCGTCGAAGAGGCCGCCGAGGTCTGGATGGCGTCGGAGTACGAGTCCGAGGACGCGGCGGCGGAGGAGATCTCTCAGTTGCTCTACCACGTCCAGGTGATGATGCTCGCGAAGGGCCTCAGCCTGCAGGACGTCTACCGACATCTGTGATGCGCTCCGTTCCTCTCCTCTCGAACTGAAAGCACTCCATGCTGCGCATCGCCGTTCCCAACAAGGGCTCGCTCTCCGAGACCGCCGCCGACATGCTCGCCGAGGCCGGTTATGCCGGACGACGCGACCCCAAGACCCTGCACGTCATCGACGCCGACAATGACGTCGAGTTCTTCTTCCTCCGCCCCAAGGACATCGCGACGTATGTCGGATCCGGCGCCATCGACGTCGGCATCACCGGCCGTGACCTGCTCCTCGACGCCCGGATGCCCGGTGCGCGGGAGATCGAGGCCCTCGGATTCGCGGGCTCGACCTTCCGGTTCGCTGCCCCCACGGGGCGCTACACGGATGTGTCCGAACTCGATGGTCTGCGGATCGCCACGTCGTACCCGGGGCTGGTGGATGCCTTCCTCGACGAGCGGGACATCGCCGTCGACCTGGTGCCGCTCGACGGCGCGGTCGAGTCGGCCGTGCGCCTCGGCGTCGCCGATGCCGTCGCGGATGTCGTCGAGACTGGGACCACGCTGCGTCAGGCGGGCCTGGAGGTGTTCGGCCCCGTGATCCTGGAGTCCGAGGCCGTGCTGATCGCCGGTCCGGAGGATGCGGAGGGCGCCGACACCCTGTTGCGTCGCCTCCGCGGTGTCATGGTGGCCCGACGCTTCGTGATGATCGACTACGACCTGCCGGTCGCGCTCCTCGACGATGCCGTGAAGATCGCGGGCGGCGTCGAGTCGCCCACGGTGTCGCCGCTGCGTGATCCGGAGTGGGTCGCCGTGCGGGTCATGGTGGCGCGCACGCGCGTCAATCCGGTGATGGACGCGCTGTATGCGCTCGGCGCGCGCGCGATCCTGGTCACCGCCATCCACAACGCGAGGCTCTGATGTCGCTCGCCAGCCGCGTCATCCCGTGTCTCGATGTGGCCGAGGGTCGCGTCGTGAAGGGCGTGAACTTCGAGAACCTGCGCGATATGGGCGATCCTGTCGAACTCGCTCGGCACTATGCGGCACAGGGAGCCGATGAGATCACGTTCCTCGACGTGACCGCCACGGTGGATGCGCGCGCGACGACCTACGACGTCGTCCAGCGCACCGCGGAGCAGGTGTTCGTCCCGTTGACCGTCGGCGGGGGAGTGCGCAGCGTCGACGACGTGGCACGCCTCCTGTCGGTCGGTGCAGACAAGGTGGGTGTGAACTCCGCGGCGATCGCGCGCCCGGAGCTCATCGGCGAGATCGCCGACCGCTTCGGCGCGCAGGTGCTGGTGCTGTCGTTGGACGTGAAGCGCGCCGCGACCACGCGGTCGGGCTTCGTGGTCACCACGCACGGCGGACGCACGCAGACGACTCTCGATGCACTCGACTGGGCGCGGGAGGCCGTCGAGCGTGGCGCGGGCGAGTTGCTCGTGAACTCGATCGACGCCGACGGCACCAGGGACGGGTTCGATCTCGAGCTCGTGGCGCTGATGCGCGAGGTGGCCTCCGTGCCGGTGATCGCCTCCGGCGGTGCGGGGCGCGTGTCCGACTTCGCGCCGGCGATCAGAGCCGGAGCGGATGCAGTGCTGGCCGCCAGCGTGTTCCACACGGGCGCGCTCACGGTCGGCGATGTCAAGGACGCGCTTCGCGCGGAAGGTGTGGTGGTCCGATGAGTGTCGACGAGCGCATCGCGCAGGTCGCGTTCAACGCCGACGGTCTCGCGCCGGTGATCGTGCAGCAGTGGGACACGCGCGAGGTGCTGATGCTCGCCTGGGTGGATGCCGAGGCGCTGCGCCGCACGCTGACCTCGGGGCGTGCGACCTACTGGTCGCGCTCACGACAGGAGTACTGGCGCAAGGGCGACACCTCCGGGCACATCCAGGTGGTGCATGAGGCGCGTCTGGACTGCGACGGCGACGCGATCCTGCTGCTCGTGGCGCAGACGGGCCCGGCGTGCCACACAGGTACGCGCACGTGCTTCGACAGCAACGACCTCGAGGCCGTCGCCGGAGAGGAGCAGGCATGACGATCGCGAAGCGCGGCCGCTCGCTGTCCGTCTCCGGCTTCCTGCTGGCCGGCGCGATCGGGATCATCTCGTCGACGCAGACGTGGCTGACGGTCGAACGCGCGGACGCCGGCGAGGCCATCCTGGTTCCGGGTGCATCCGCCCTCGTCCTCCTCGCCCCGCTGAGCCTCGCGGTTCTCGCGCTCGGTGCCGCGCTCTCGATCTCGGGAAAGGCCGTACGCCTGGTGTTCGCGGTGCTCGCCGCGGCGACGGCGCTGTTCCTCGGCTGGTCGACGCTGCAACTGCTTATCGGGGAGCCGCTCGACGCGGTCGCGGCCACCGTCACGGAGGTGACCGGTCTCGCCGGCAGCGACGCGACGCATGACGTGGTCGCACGGATCGTCCCCTCGGCATGGCCGTACATCGCGCTGGTGGGCTGGGTGGTCCTTCTCCTCGCCGCGGTGATGGTGTTCGCGACCTGGCGCGGATGGAAGGCTGGTGGCCGACGCTATCGGACCGACACTCCCGATGTCCCGCACGAGGGCCCGGTCGATGCGGTCGATTCCTGGGACGAGCTGTCCCGTGGAACCGATCCGACGCGCTGACCCCGATAGACTGAACTCGAACTGCACGTCGTCCCCCGGAGGAGAACATGACCAACCCGATCGCTGACCCCGGCCACGGACACTCGCCCGCAGCCTGGACCGCCGTCGTCATCATGCTCGTCGGTGTCGCGGCGGCGACCGTCGCCTTCTGCTTCGAGCAGTGGACCCTCGCCTGGATCCTGCTCGCACTCGTTCCGATCGGTGCGATCGTGGGCTGGGCGCTCGCGAAGGCCGGATACGGCGTGAAGGGTCCGAAGTACGCTCCGAAGGCGCACTAATGGTGCTCGCCGACCTGACGGCCGGCGCTGTCGCAGACGCAGAACGTCGCGCTCTGTCGCGCCCGCTGGCCGCTGTCGAGCGTGACGCGCTTGCGCGTCCGGCCGCCAAGGATGCCTTGTCGTTCCTGGCGCCGGCCGACCGCGTGAAGATCATCGCGGAGGTCAAGCGGGCCAGCCCGTCGCGTGGAGCCCTCGCCGACATCCCTGACCCGGCTCTGCAGGCGTCCCTGTATGAGACCGGCGGCGCGTCCGCGATCAGCGTGCTCACGGAGGAACGGCGCTTCGGCGGAAGCCTCGCCGACCTCGAGGCCGTCACGGCTCGCGTGTCGCTCCCCGTGCTGCGCAAGGACTTCATCGCCACCCGCTACCAGGTGCTCGAAGCCCGTGCAGCGGGCGCCGATCTCGCACTGCTCATCGTCGCCGGACTCGACGCCGATGTGCTGAAGGACCTGTTCGGCTTCATCGGCGAGCTCGGGATGACGCCGCTCGTCGAGACGCATTCCGCCGATGAGCTCGAGGCCGCGGTCGATCTCGGTGCCCCGCTGATCGGTGTGAATGCGCGTGATCTGAAGACCCTCGAGCTCGACCGAGACCTGTTCGGACGGCTGGTCGACCGCATCCCCGACACCGCGGTGAAGATCGCGGAGTCCGCGGTGCTCACCCCGGCCGACGTCGTGCACTACCGTTCGGCGGGTGCGGACGTCGTCCTGATCGGCGAGGCGCTCGTGACCGGCGACCCCGTCGCGACCCTCAAGACCTTCCTGGAGGCATGATGAGCCTGCGCGATCAGCACGGTCCCTTCTTCGGTGATTTCGGCGGGCGCTTCATGCCCGAGTCGCTGATCGCCGCGATCGACGAGCTCACGGTCGCCTACGAGGACGCCATCGCCGATCCGACGTTCCGCGCCGAGCTGGCGCATCTGCTCAGCTCGTACGCGGGGCGGCCGTCGGCGATCACCGAGGTACCCCGTTTCGCCGAACATGCCGGTGGGGCGCGCATCTTCCTCAAGCGGGAAGACCTGAACCACACCGGATCGCACAAGATCAACAATGTGCTCGGTCAGGCGCTGCTCACCAAGCGGCTCGGCAAGACCCGGGTGATCGCGGAGACCGGTGCAGGGCAGCACGGTGTCGCCACGGCCACCGCGGCGGCGCTGTTCGGTCTGGACTGCACGATCTACATGGGCGAGGTCGACACCGAGCGTCAGGCTCTCAACGTCGCCCGCATGCGCCTGCTCGGTGCCGAGGTCGTCCCGGTCACGTCGGGTTCCCGCACGCTGAAGGACGCGATCAACGACGCGTACCGGGACTGGGTGGCCTCGGTAGAGACGACCAACTACATCTTCGGCACGGCGGCCGGTCCGCACCCGTTCCCCGCGATGGTCCGCGACTTCCAGAAGATCATCGGCGAGGAGGCGCGCGCGCAGCTGCTCGACGAGGTCGGTCGACTCCCCGACGCCGTCGTCGCGTGCGTGGGCGGCGGGTCCAATGCGATCGGCATGTTCGACGCGTTCCTCGACGACGAGGGCGTCAGGCTCTACGGTGTCGAGGCAGCAGGCGACGGCGTGGACACCGAGAAGCATGCGGCCTCCATCGAGCGTGGGCGCCCCGGCGTGCTGCACGGCGCGAAGACGTACGTCCTCCAGGACGAGGACGGCCAGACGATCGAGTCCCATTCGATCTCGGCAGGGCTCGACTACCCGGGAGTCGGACCGGAGCACTCCTGGCTGGCTGACATCGGCCGGGCGGAGTACATCCCGGCCACGGACGACGAGGCCATGCAGGCGCTGCGCCTGCTCAGCCGCACCGAGGGCATCATCCCCGCGATCGAGTCCGCGCACGCCCTCGCCGGCGCGCTCCGGATCGGACGGGACCTCGGCCCCCACGGGCTGATCGCGGTCTGCCTCTCCGGTCGCGGCGACAAGGACATGGACACCGCGGCTCGCTACTTCGAGCTGTACGACGAGGGGACGGCACAGTGAGCCGTGTGGAAGAGGCGATCCAGCGTGCGCAGGCCGCGGGTCGCAGCGCCTTCGTCGGCTACCTCCCGGTCGGCTTCCCCGACCTCGAGACGAGCATCCAGGCGGCCATCGCCCTCGCCGAGAACGGCGTCGACATCATCGAGCTGGGCCCGCCCTACAGCGACCCGGTGATGGACGGCGCGATCATCCAGGAGGCCACCACCAAGGCTCTCGCTGCGGGCTTCCGGATGGCCGATCTCTTCACGGCGATCCGCGCGATCACCGCGGCGACGGACGTCCCTGTCCTCGTGATGACCTACTGGAACCCGGTGCTGCAGTACGGCGTCGACCGCTACGCGGACGATCTCCTGGCAGCTGGCGGTGCAGGCCTGATCACTCCCGACATCACGCCGGAGGCGGCAGCGGAGTGGATCGCCGCGAGCGAGCGCACGGGGCTCGACCGTGTGTTCCTGGCCGCGCCCACATCGTCCGATGAGCGCCTCGATCTGGTCGTGAAGTCGTCGACCGGGTTCGTCTACACCGTCTCGACCATGGGCATCACGGGCGAGCGCACCGAGCTCGACCGTGCCGCCCGCACGCTCGTCTCCCGTCTGCGCGAGCACGGCGCCCACCGCGCGTGCGTCGGCATCGGCATCTCCACGCCCGAGCAGATCGCCGGGGTGTCGGAGTACGCCGACGGCGCGATCGTGGGCACCGCGCTGGTCCGCGCCCTGCGCGACGGCGGCGTCCCCGCCCTCGCCGAAGTCACCCGAAACCTGGCCTCCGGCACCGCGTCGGCACGCCCCGATCACGAGAACTAGAATCGCACTCATGTCACTCGCGCTCCACAGCAGCATCAACGGCGTGCTCGCCAGCATCCCGAGCCCCCCGGTCTCGTACTGGGACCCGTGGCCGGGCTTCCGCATCCACTACTACGCGCTGTGCATCATCGCGGGCATCATCGTCGCCACGCTGCTGACCAACCGACGCCTGACGAAGCGCGGCGCGGAGCCGTGGGTCGTGATCGACATCTCGATCCTGGCCGTGCCGCTCGCGATCATCGGTGCGCGCATCTTCCACGTGCTCACCCACCCGAACTTCTACTTCGGCGAGGGCAAGAACACCTGGAACCCGTTCGAGCCCGGTTCGGTGTGGGCGATCTGGGAGGGGGGCATCGCCATCTTCGGCGCCCTCATCGGCGGCGCCGTCGGCGCGTACCTGGGCTGCCGGTGGACCGGCATCCGCTTCTGGACGTTCGCGGACGCGCTGGCTCCCGGCCTGCTGCTGGCGCAGGCCATGGGACGCTTCGGCAACTGGTTCAACCACGAGCTGTTCGGCCTGCCGACCGACTTGCCGTGGGGCCTGGAGATCGAGTCGACGAACTCGGCCTTCCCCCCTGGCCTCCCCGAAGGCACGCTCTTCCACCCCACCTTCCTGTACGAGGTCATCTGGAACGGTCTCGGCGTGCTCGTGCTGCTGTGGCTCGGACGCAAGCTCTTCTTCCAGTGGGGTCGCCTGTTCGCGATCTACCTGATGTGGTACAGCGCCGGTCGCATCGTGTGGGAGTCGATCCGCATCGATCCGAGCGAGATCATCCTCGGGCTGCGCAGCAACGTCTGGGCAGCGATCATCGGCGTCGTCGTCGGCCTCGTGATCCTCATCGTGCAGACCCGCCGGCACCCCGGTCTGGAGCCCTCGCCGTATCGGCCGGGGCGCGAGAAGCCGAACGCCGACGCTGATGTACAATCGCAGAACAATCCCTCTGACTTCGTGGACGTGAGCGAGCCTCCGACCGAAGAAGTCGCCGCAGGAGCCACTGCCACAAGCACTGGAACCACGAGCGAGGACGGCTCCCGATAACAACGCCATCTCGTGGCGGGAGAACCATTGCACTGAACGAGCGGGCCGACGTCGTCCCCGGGTTTCACTGAAGATCTGAGGACGGTAACTGGTGTACTTCCAGCCACCCTATGGCGCTTCCGGCGCTTACCCCCCGAAGCAGGGCATGTACAACCCGGCGTTCGAGAAGGACGCCTGCGGCCTCGCCATGGTCGCGACCCTGCGCGGCGAAGCCGGGCACGACATCATCGCGTTGGCCCTCGAGGCCCTGCGCAACCTGGAGCACCGCGGAGCCATCGGCTCCGACGCGGGCACCGGGGACGGCGCTGGCATCCTGACGCAGATGCCCGATGCATTCCTCCGCGCAGTCGCCGGCTTCGAACTGCCGCCCGTGGGGGAGTACGCCGCCGGACTGGCGTTCCTGCCTCGCGATTCGAGCGAGCGCCGCCAGCAGAAGGCCGGGATCGAGAAGATCGCCCGCTCCGAGGGACTGCGCGTCCTGGGCTGGCGCGAGGTCCCCACGGCGAACGAGAACCTCGGCAAGCTCGCCGATGAGGCGCGCCCCGCGTTCGAGCAGCTGTTCGTCAGCGCCGGCGGGGCCACTCATGCTGATGCCCCGCTCACCGGCATCGCCCTCGACCGCGTCGCCTACCGTCTGCGCAAGCGCGCAGGCCACGAGCTCGGCGCCTATTTCGTCTCCCTCTCGGCCCGCACGCTCGGGTACAAGGGCATGGTCACGACACTCCAGCTGGAGCCGTTCTACCCCGACCTGCAGGATGAGCGTTTCGCCTCCGAGCTCGCGGTCGTGCACTCGCGCTACTCCACCAACACCTTCCCGTCGTGGCCGCTCGCCCAGCCGCTGCGCATGCTCGCCCACAACGGCGAGATCAACACGGTGGGCGGAAACCGCAACTGGATGCGCGCACGCCAGTCGCAGCTCGAGTCCGAGCTGCTCGGAGACATCTCGCCGTTGCTGCCCATCTGCACCGATGGCGCGAGCGACTCCGCCTCGTTCGACGAGGTTCTCGAGCTGCTCACCCTCACCGGCCGCAGCCTGCCCCACGCCATCATGATGATGGTCCCCGAGGCCTATGAGAAGCAGGCCGACATCACGCCGGAGCTGCGCTCGTTCTACGAGTACCACTCCAACCAGATGGAGCCGTGGGACGGTCCGGCTGCCCTCATCTTCACCGACGGCACTCTCGTCGGCGCCACGCTCGACCGCAACGGCCTGCGCCCGGGACGCTGGACCGAGACGACCGACGGTCTCGTCGTGATCGGATCCGAGACGGGTGTGCTGCAGTTCGAGCCGGAGCGCATCAAGCGCCGCGGTCGACTGCAGCCCGGCAAGATGTTCCTCGTCGACACGTCCGAGCGCCGCATCGTCGAGGACAGCGAGATCAAGCGCGACCTCTCGACCATGCACCCGTGGCAGGAGTGGCTCGACGCTGGTGCCGTGCGCCTCGCGGAGCTTCCGGAGCGCGAGCACATCGTGCACCCGCCCGCATCGATCACTCGTCGTCAGCGCACCTTCGGCTACACCGAGGAGGAGGTGCGTATCCTGCTGACCCCGATGGGGCAGACGGGCGTCGAGCCTCTCGGCGCCATGGGTTCCGACACACCCATCGCCGTGCTCAGCAAGCGCCCCCGCCTGTTGTTCGACTACTTCACGCAGCAGTTCGCGCAGGTGACGAACCCGCCGCTCGACTCCATCCGCGAAGAGGTCGTCACGAGCCTCAAGCTGGGCCTCGGCCCGGAGAGCAACCTGCTGTCGTGGGGCCCGGAGCACACGCGCACGGTGTCGCTCGACTTCCCGGTGATCGACAACGACGAGCTCGCGAAGATCCGCCACATCGACAAGGCGATGCCGGGTCGGTCGAGCGCGACGATCCGTGGGCTGTACCACTTCGACGCCGGACCCCAGACCCTGCAGGAGCGTCTCACCGAGATGTGCGCCGAGGTCGATGCGGCGATCGAGAACGGCACCGAGTTCATCATCCTGTCCGACCGCGACTCGAACAAGGACCTCACGCCGATCCCGTCGCTGCTCATGGTGTCGGCGATCCATCACCACCTGATCCGGCGCGAGAACCGCATGAAGGTCGGTCTCATCGTCGAAGCGGGCGATGTGCGCGAGGTCCACCACGTCGCGACCCTCATCGGCTACGGCGCTTCGGCGGTCAACCCGTACCTCGCGATGGAGACGGTCGAGCACCTCGTGCGCACCGGGTACATCACCGGGATCACGCCGGAGAAGGCCGTCAAGAACCTGATCTACGCGCTCGGCAAGGGCGTGCTGAAGATCATGTCGAAGATGGGCATCTCCACCGTGTCGTCCTATGCGGGCGCCCAGGTGTTCGAGGCGATCGGCCTCAGCCAGGAGTTCATCGACGCGTACTTCACGCGCACCGAGTCGAAGCTCGGCGGCATCGGGATCGAGGAGATCTTCGCCGAGAACCAGGCTCGTCACGACTACGCCTACCCCGAGGACGCAGCGGCCCGTGCCCACGAGCGCCTGTGGACGGGCGGCGAGTACCAGTGGCGTCGCGATGGCTCACCGCACCTGTTCAACCCGGAGACGGTGTTCAAGCTGCAGCACTCCACGCGGACGCGCCGCTACGACATCTTCCGCGAGTACACCAAGCTCGTCGATGAGCAGGCCGCGGAGCTGAAGACGCTGCGAGGACTGTTCACGCTGCGCACGGGCACCCGCAAGCCCGTTCCGCTGGACGAGGTCGAACCCGTGTCGGCGATCGTCAAGCGGTTCTCGACCGGTGCGATGAGCTACGGCTCGATCTCCCGTGAGGCCCATGAGACCCTGGCGATCGCGATGAACCGGATCGGCGGCAAGTCGAACACGGGTGAGGGCGGTGAGGATCCGGACCGCCTCGTCGATCCCGAACGGCGGAGCGCGATCAAGCAGGTCGCCTCCGGACGCTTCGGCGTGACGAGCCTCTACCTCACTGAGGCGGAGGACATCCAGATCAAGCTCGCCCAGGGCGCGAAGCCCGGTGAGGGCGGTCAGCTGCCTCCCACCAAGGTTTACCCGTGGGTCGCGCGCACCCGTCATGCGACAGCGGGCGTCGGGCTCATCTCGCCCCCGCCTCACCACGACATCTATTCGATCGAAGACCTCAAGCAGCTCATCTTCGACCTGAAGCGGGCGAATCCTGAGGCGCGCATCCACACCAAGCTGGTCAGCCAGTCCGGTATCGGCGCGGTGTCGGCCGGTGTCGCCAAGGCGCTCAGCGACGTGATCCTCGTCTCCGGCCACGACGGGGGAACGGGTGCGAGCCCGCTGAACTCGCTCAAGCACGCCGGCACCCCGTGGGAGCTCGGTCTCGCCGAGACCCAGCAGACGCTGATGCTCAACGGCATGCGCGATCGTGTGGTCGTGCAGGTCGACGGTCAGCTCAAGACCGGTCGCGATGTCATCATCGGCGCGCTGCTCGGTGCGGAGGAGTTCGGTTTCGCGACCGCTCCGCTCGTGGTGAGCGGCTGCATCATGATGCGCGTGTGCCACCTCGACACGTGTCCGGTGGGTGTCGCCACGCAGAACCCTGTGCTGCGCGAGCGCTTCACCGGCAAGCCGGAGTTCGTCGTGAACTTCATGGAGTTCATCGCCGAAGAGGTGCGCGAGCTCCTGGCAGAGCTCGGCTACCGGTCGATCGATGAGATCGTCGGGCGGGCCGACCTGATCGAGGTGAACGCGGCCGTGGAGCATTGGAAGGCCGAGGGTCTCGACCTCGCACCGGTGCTCGAAGGACCGGTGTTCCCGGCGGGTGAGCCGCGCCGCAATGCTCGCACGCAGGACCACGAGCTCGAGAAGCACTTCGATGTGCAGCTGATCGATATCGCGAAGGGTGCGCTGCTCAACGGCGAACCCGTCGTCGTCGAGCTGCCGATCGCCAACACGGAGCGCGCCGTCGGAACGATGCTGGGCCACCAGGTGACCTCGCGTCACGGCGCGGGCGGGTTGCCGCAGGGCACGATCGACGTGACGTTGCACGGGACCGCGGGACAGTCGCTCGGCGCCTTCCTGCCACCGGGTATCGTGCTCCGGCTGGAGGGCGACGCGAACGACTACGTCGGCAAGGGGCTCTCCGGTGGTGACATCACGATCCGCCCGCCGCGCGGATCGGCCATCGCGCCGCACGAGAACGTGATCGCCGGAAACGTGATCGGCTACGGTGCTACGTCGGGGACGATGTTCATCTCCGGTGTCGTCGGCGAGCGATTCCTGGTGCGCAACTCCGGTGCGACCGCTGTCGTCGAGGGTGTGGGAGACCACGCCCTGGAGTACATGACCGGTGGTCTCGCGGTCATCCTCGGATCGACCGGGCGCAACTTCGGTGCCGGCATGTCCGGGGGAGTGGCGTACGTCCACGCGCTGGACACCAGCAAGGTGAACGCCCAGTCGCTCGGCAGCGGGGAACTGCTGCTGGAGCCTCTGGACCGCGCCGACCTCGAGGTGCTGCGCAGTCTGCTGGTCGCGCACGTCGAGCGCACCGCGTCTCCGCGAGCCGCCGCGCTTCTCGAGAGCTTCGAGGAGACCGCGACCGAGTTCGTGAAGGTCCTGCCTCGCGACTTCGCCGCCGTGCGGAGCATGCGCGAGGAGGCATTGGCCGAGGGGATCGACCCCGACGGCGACATCGTGTGGAACCGCATCCTGGAGGTGACCGGTGGCTGACCCCAAAGGCTTCCTGAAGGTGACCGAGCGGGAGCTTCCCGCACGACGTCCGGTGCCGGTGCGCATCATGGACTGGAAAGAGGTCTACGAGCCCGGCGACAAGCAGGTTCTGCGCCGCCAGGCGGGCCGCTGCATGGACTGCGGTGTGCCGTTCTGTCATCAGGGATGCCCGCTCGGCAACCTGATCCCGGAATGGAACGACCTGACCTGGCGCGGCGAGGGCCGCGCGGCGATCGAGCGTCTGCACGCCACGAACAACTTCCCGGAGTTCACGGGACGCCTATGCCCGGCACCGTGCGAGAGCTCGTGCGTGCTCGGCATCAACCAGCCTGCTGTCACGATCAAGCAGGTCGAGGTGTCGATCATCGACGAGGCGTTCGCCAAGGGATGGGTCGAGCCGGAGCCCCCGGAGCGTCTCACCGGAAAGACGGTCGCTGTGGTCGGATCGGGCCCCGCCGGGCTCGCCGCCGCCCAGCAGCTCACGCGCGCCGGTCACACGGTCGCGGTCTTCGAGCGGGACGACCGCATCGGCGGACTGCTGCGCTACGGTATCCCGGACTTCAAGATGGAGAAGACGCAGCTGGAAGCACGTCTTCGCCAGATGCAGGAGGAGGGCACGCGGTTCCGCGCCGGTGTCGAGATCGGCAAGGACATCTCCTGGCCCGACCTGCGCGCGCGCTACGACGCCGTCATCATCGCGACCGGATCCACCGTCCCGCGTGACCTGGCGATCCCCGGCCGCGATCTCGACGGCGTGCACTTCGCGATGGAGTACCTCGTGGAGTCGAACCACGCGGTCGCCGGCGACAAGGTCGCCGATCAGATCAGCGCCGAGGGCAAGCACGTCATCGTGATCGGCGGTGGAGACACGGGTGCGGACTGCATCGGCACCGCGCACCGTCAGGGAGCCCTCAGCGTCACCAACCTCGCGATCGGCAGGCAGCCGGGGGACACGCGTCCCGACCACCAGCCGTGGCCGATGATGCCGACGCTCTTCGAGGTGTCCTCTGCGCACGAGGAGGGCGGTGAGCGCGTGTTCCTCGCGTCCACGGTCGAGTTCCTCGGCAACGAGGTCGGCGAGGTCCGGGCGCTGCGCGTGGCCGAGACCGAGTTCGTTGACGGACGCCGGGTGCCCAAGAGCGGCACCGAGCGGGAGATCCCGGCTGACCTGATCCTCATCGCGATGGGCTTCACCGGCCCGGAGCAGGACGGCTACACGGAGGACACGCTCCCGCAGGTCACGGACCGGGGCGCTTTCCGTCGTGACTCCTCGTACGAGTCCACGGTTCCCGGTGTGTTCGTCGCCGGCGACGCCGGACGCGGGCAGTCGCTCATCGTCTGGGCGATCGCGGAGGGACGCGCGGCCGCAGCGAACGTGGACCGGTACCTCATGGGCACCACCGTGCTCCCCGAGCCGGTGCGTCCGAGCGATGTCGCGATCGGTCTCCAGCCCGCGTAGGCTGAGCCCGGCACCGTCGCCTGATTTACCTTCCCCCACTTCTACCCTGGAGAATCTGTTGAGACGCGCGAAAATCGTCGCCACCCTGGGCCCCGCTACTTCGACATATGAGACGGTGCGCGCACTGATCGATGCCGGAGTGGACGTCGCCCGACTGAACCTCAGCCACGGCGACTACTCCGTGCACGAGAACAACTACGCCAACGTGCGTCGCGCGGCAGAGGATGCCGGCCGTGCCGTGGCGATCCTCGTCGATCTGCAGGGACCGAAGATCCGCCTCGGTCGTTTCGAGGACGGTCCCTACGAGCTCGCCGAAGGCGACATCTTCAAGATCACGACCGAGGACATCATCGGCAACAAGGACATCTGCGGAACGACCTTCAAGGGTCTGCCCCAGGACGTCAAGCCGGGAGACTTCCTCCTGATCGACGACGGCAAGGTCCGTGTCGAGGTCGTCGAGACCGACGGCGTCACGGTCACCACCAAGGTCATCGTGGCCGGTGCGGTCTCCAACAACAAGGGCATCAACCTGCCCGGCGTCGCCGTCAACGTCCCCGCACTGAGCGAGAAGGACGAGGAAGACCTGCGCTGGGGTCTGCGCATCGGGGCCGACCTGATCGCGCTGTCGTTCGTGCGCAACGCTGCCGATGTCACGCGGGTCCACGAGATCATGGCGGAGGAGGGCGTGCGCGTCCCCGTCATCGCCAAGGTCGAGAAGCCGCAGGCTGTCGATGCGCTCGAGGAGATCGTGGACGCCTTCGACGCGATCATGGTCGCTCGTGGTGACCTCGGCGTCGAGCTCCCGCTCGAGGCCGTGCCGATCGTGCAGAAGCGGGCGGTGGAGATCGCCCGTCGCATGGCCAAGCCGGTCATCGTCGCGACGCAGATGCTCGAGTCGATGATCAACAGCCCCGTTCCGACGCGCGCCGAGACCTCGGACGTCGCGAACGCAGTGCTCGACGGCGCGGACGCGGTCATGCTGTCCGGCGAGACCAGCGTCGGCGACTACCCCGTCGTCGTGGTCGAGACGATGGCCCGCATCATCGAGTCGACCGAGGAGCACGGCCTGGAGCGCATCGCGCCCCTCACATCGAAGCCCCGCACGCAGGGTGGTGCCATCACGTTGGCCGCCCTCGAGGTCGCCGAGTTCGTCGATGCGAAGTTCCTCTGCGTGTTCACGCAGTCGGGCGACTCGGCTCGTCGCCTCTCGCGCCTGCGCTCGCGTATCCCGATGATCGCCTTCACGCCGGAGCCCGGCATCCGTCGTCGTATGGCGCTGACGTGGGGTATCCGCTCGACGCTGGTCGACATGGTGCAGCACACCGACCTGATGTATCACCAGGTCGACGAGTATCTGCTCGGCAACGGTCTCGCTGCCGAAGGCGACAAGGTCGTCGTGATCTCCGGATCCCCTCCCGGGATCATCGGTTCGACGAACGACCTGCGCGTGCACAAGGTCGGCGACGCCCTCGGTGGCGCGGCGCCGATCTATAAGGCCGGCGTCTGACGCACGCTCGAGGGGCGGGACTTCGGTCCCGCCCCTTTCGCGTGCGGTCGGGTAGTTTCTCCTCATGAGCGTGCGTCGTGGTCCGAGGAGCCTGACATCGGCGCGCTGAGGAACGCCGGCTGGTGGGCGGCCGACTACGTGTACGCGGGGTACTGGCAGCTACGTGCGCTGTTCGACCGCACCGATCCAGCTTCCTTCGGGTGGGGGAGTGCTCGTCCGATCGTGGTCCTTCCCGGCGTGTACGAGACCTGGCGCTTCATGCATCCGCTCGTCTCGGCGATGCACGCGCGCGGGCATCCGGTGCACATCGTCGATACGCTTCATCGAAACGAGCGTCCGGTGACGGAGATGGCGGAGCGGGTCGCTGAGTTCCTCGAGAGACGTGAGCTCTCCGATGTGATCCTGGTGGCGCACAGCAAGGGCGGTCTGGCCGGCAAGCTCGCGATGACGGGCCCCGCTGCCGAGCGCGTTCGGTCCATGCTCGCGATCGCGACGCCGTTCGGAGGCTCCCGCTACGCACGATTCATGATGTCGCGCACGCTTCGCGCCTTCGCGCCTGACGACTCCTCGATCGTGAGCATCGGACAGCAGCTCGCGGTGAACGCACGGATCGTGTCGGTCTACGCCGCTTTCGACCCGCATATCCCGGAGGGGAGCGAGCTGGCGGGAGCGAAGAACGTCCGCCTCGACACGGGTGGGCATTTCCGTATCCTCGCGAACCCGCGGGTGCTGGCGGAGTTGGCGGTACTCGCCGAGTAGCGGCTCAAGGGCAGTCGCTGCGCGGGGGTGTGTCCCCGCCGAGCGTGGGGAGCCACAGGAGGAGGTCTGGCAGCGCGGCATAGGCGGCGAGGCCATGGGTGACGTCGGGATAGCGATGGAACGCGACATCGACGCCCTGGGTGCACAGCAGCGTCACGTAGCCCTCCGTCGCGCTCGGGCGTACGAGTTCATCGGCCTCGCCCTGCCCGACGAAGACCGGAACCGTGAGCGGACTGCTCCCTGCGCTGTTCTCCCGCAACATGGTCTGCCAGGGCTCCGTGGTGGCCGGATCGCTGCGGACGTAGCCGCCGATGAGCGGATCCGCGATCGCGTGGATCTGTTCTGTCTGCGTGAGGAGACAGAGGGCCGCCATGTCGGGGGTCGCGGCGAGGCCGGCCGGGGTGAGGATGTCGGTGATGTCGGCGGTCCCGTATCGCTCGGCGTACGCGGTCTCGTATGCCGGGATCGCGAACGACGCGATCGTGACTCCGGAGATGTTCACGATGTCGTCGGTCATCAGCGCGTTCAGGTTCGCGGCCGGCGCGGCCACGGCGACGCCCTGCACCTCGAGCTCGGGCGCGTAGCCCGCCGCGCGCTCCGCCGCGAACAGCACCGCTTGTCCGCCCTGCGAATGCCCCCAGAGCACGACGCGATCACTCACTCCGGCTTCGTCGATCTGTCGTGCGGCGCGCACGATGTCGAGCACGCTGTTGGATTCCGGGACCCCGAGCAGGTATGACGAGGCGCCTTCGACGCCGAGACCGGGGTAGTCGGTGGCCGCGATGGCGTATCCCTCGGCGAGCAGTTCGTGCATCCCCTCGATGTACTGGAAGGGATCCATCCCGAGCGAGGGCGCGCATTGCGTCGCCGCTCCGGTCGTGGGATGGCCCCACGAGACCACGGTTCGTCCGCGATCTGGCGCGGGCGTGTCTGGCACGATGACCAGGCCGGAGACCGGGATGTCGGAGCCTGCGAGGTCGCGGGAGTGGTAGATCACCCGCCACGCGTGCGTCCCGATGGGGGCACTCGCGATCGGTTCGATGCGGATGAGGGTACCTGGAGCACCCGTGGGCAGCGGCGACGGGATCGCGTAGAACGCGGGATCGGTGCGGGCGTCGTCCTGCTCGGCGAGGGTCCTGCACGTCACCTCCGCCGCGATGAGTGCGAGCGCAACGAGGAGGATAGCGCCGATCACGAGGAGGGCGCGTCGTCGCCGTCGCGGTCGCCGGGCGTGTGCCGCGGGCGGGGCGTCGCCGTTGTGCATAAGGACTGTCTAGCGCACCGCGGTCATCCGGCGGGAGCGGAATCTCGCGGGAGGAGTGCGCAGGAGTCAGTAGTAGAGGATCCTGCCGCTCACTACGGGGTGCCGGCGGTGGGACTCGAACCCACACGCCCTTTCGGACAAAGCATTTTGAGTGCTCCGCGTCTGCCATTCCGCCACGCCGGCTCGTGTGTCGCGTCTACGACTTTAGCGCAGAGGAGCGACGCGGCCGTCCGCGCCGACCGCCTACGGCCCGCTGTCAGGGCACTCCACTAGGATGGTCGTGTGACAGAGCAAGAAGAGCAGGCCGAGCAGCCCACGTCATCCGCACCCCGACGCGTCGTCGTCGCCGAAGATGAGTCGCTGATCCGCCTCGACATCGTCGAGATCCTCCGCGACAACGGCTTCGATGTCGTCGGCGAGGCCGGTGACGGTGAGACCGCGGTCGCACTGGCGACCGAGTTGCGCCCCGACCTCGTCATCATGGATGTCAAGATGCCTCAGCTCGACGGCATCAGCGCCGCCGAGAAGCTGCACAAGGGCAACATCGCACCGGTCGTGCTCCTCACGGCGTTCAGCCAGAAGGAGCTCGTCGAGCGTGCGAGTGAGGCGGGTGCACTCGCCTACGTCGTGAAGCCTTTCACCCCGAACGACCTGCTCCCCGCGATCGAGATCGCGCTGGCCCGTCACGAGCAGATCATCACGCTCGAGGCCGAGGTCGCCGACATGGTCGAGCGCTTCGAGACCCGCAAGCTCGTCGACCGTGCCAAGGGCCTGCTCAACGAGAAGATGGGCCTGAGCGAGCCCGAGGCCTTCCGCTGGATCCAGAAGGCGTCCATGGATCGTCGTCTGACGATGCAGGATGTCGCCAAGGCGATCATCGAGCAGCTCGCCCCCAAGAAGTAGAGCGGTGTTCCGACTCGATTCGGAGCACGTCCTGCGGCCGGTCCGCATCGGCGACGGTGCCGCCCTCTCGCGGGCCTACCTCTCGAATCGCGAGCATCTTGCTCCGTGGGAACCGACGCGCACCGAGGCGTTCTACACGGTCGCGTCGCAAGAGGAGCATGCCCGGCAGAGCGTCGATGATGCCGCTGCCGGACGCAGCATCCGCTTCGTGATCGAGTCGGGCGACGGCGAGATCCGCGGCCGCATGAACGTGAACAACATCGTCCGCGGCGCATTCTGGAGCGCTGACCTGGGCTACTGGATCGACGCGACACGGCTGCGTCGAGGACTGGCCGCACACGCCGTGGGCGATGTGGCCGCGTATGCGCGGAACGAGCTCGGCCTGCATCGGCTGCAAGCGGCGACGCTGCTCCACAACGTCGGATCGCAGCGCGTGCTGCTCGGCAACGGCTTCGAGCGCATCGGGCTCGCTCCGAAGTACCTCCGCATCGCGGGGGAGTGGCAGGACCACCTGCTCTTCCAGCTGCTGCTGGAGGAACCGCTCAGCCCTCGGCGGGACGGTCCTTGATCATGTTCGTGATGCGGATCGTGGAGCAGCGGCGCCCCTGATCGTCGGTCACCACGATCTCGTGCACCGTGATGCTGCGCCCGAGATGAACGGGGGTGCAGACGCCGGTGACGATCCCGGATGTCGCCGAACGCGTGTGCGTGGCGTTGATGTCGACCCCGACCGCGAGACGGCCGGCACCCGCGTGGAGGTTCGCGGCCATCGAGCCGAGCGATTCGCCGAGCACGACGTACGCGCCACCGTGCATGAGTCCGACGGGCTGGGTGTTCCCCTCGACCGGCATCGTCGCGACGCACCTGTCGATGGTGAACTCGGTGAACTTCATGCCCATCTTCTCGGCAAGCGCACCCATCCCGCGGGCCGTGGCCCAGTCGAGACCCTCGCTCGTCGCGACGTCGCTCATGCATCCTCCTCAGCGGGTGTCTGTCGTCCTCGTTAGGCTGACAGGGTGACGGACTCCGCAAAGCCTACCCTCATGGTCGTCGACGGCCACTCGCTCGCCTACCGTGCCTTCTTCGCCCTCCCGGTCGAGAACTTCACGACCAAGGACAACCAGCACACGAACGCCATCTACGGCTTCCTGTCGATGCTCGTGAACCTCATCAAAGCCGAGCAACCGACGCACATGGCGATCGCCTTCGACACCTCGCGGCACTCGTTCCGCACCGACGAGTACCCCGAGTACAAGGCCACACGCTCTGAGTCGCCGCAGGAGTTCAAGGGGCAGATCCCGCTGTTGCAGGACTGCCTCGCGGCCATGTCGATCCCGGTCCTGACGAAGGAGGGGATCGAGGCCGACGACATCCTCGCGACCCTGTCCTCGCAGGGCGCCGAGCAGGGCTATGACGTGCTGGTCGTCTCCGGCGACCGCGACACGATCCAGCTCGTCACCGACGACGTCACTCTGCTCTACCCGTCGGTGCAGGGGGTGTCCCAGCTCAAGCGCTACGACCCCGCCACCGTGCAGGAGCGCTACGGGGTCCGCCCCGAGCAGTACCCCGACATCGCGGCGCTCGTCGGCGAGACCAGCGACAACCTCCCCGGCGTGCCGAAAGTTGGCGAGAAGACCGCGGTCAAGTGGCTCACGCAGTTCGGCTCGCTCGACGACCTGATCGCGCGTGCGGATGAGATCAAGGGCGTCGTCGGCGGCAACCTGCGTGATCACATCGACGATGTCCGTCGTAACCGCAAGCTCAACCGTCTGCTCACGGATGTGGAGCTCCCGGTGGGGCCGGGCGACCTCGCGGTCGCGCCGATCGATGCGCAGGCTGTCCGCGACATCTTCGCGCGACTCGAGTTCCGCACGCTGCTGCCGCGCGTGTTCGAGGCCGTCGGTGCCGGCGAGGTCGCCGACGATCCCGCGGCCACGGTCGTGCTCCCCGAGCCGGCCGAGGTATCACCCGCCGATCTCGCGTCGTGGGCTGCCGCCCAGGAGGGCGATGTCGCACTGCGGATCACGACCCAGGGCGGAGCACCCGTGCGCATCGGCGCCGCCACCCTGACAGAACTTCGCGAGGCAGACTGGTCCGACCTCGCACCGGAAGCTCTGCGCGAATGGATCGAATCCGCGGCCCCGAAGGTGCTGCATGATGCGAAGCCGCAGGTCAAGGCGCTCGTCCGGCAGGGCATCCGCCTGGGCGGGCTGTCGTACGACACGAGCCTCGCCGGCTGGCTGCTGCGGCCGAGCTTCCCCGACAAGACGCTCGCCGATCTGGTCGAACGCTACCTGGGCGAGAAGCTCCCCGAAGCCGATCCGTCCCAGCTCGTGCCGGAGACCGAGGGCGCCACTCCGTCTCAGGAGGCATGGTTCGCCCTGCGGGTCGCCGACGCTCTCCGGGAAGACATCCCCGAGTCGGTCGCTGCGGTCCTCGTCGACATCGAGCTGCCCACGCTGCTCACGCTCGCCGACATGGAGGTCGCGGGTGTCGCGGTCTCCCACGACGTGCTCTCGACGTTCTCCGGTGAGCTCGCCGCGCGTGCGGAGACTCTCGCGCAGGAAGCGTTCTCGGTGGTCGGCCGTGAGTTCAACCTCGGGTCGCCCAAGCAGTTGCAGGAGGTGCTGTTCGAAGACCTCCAGCTCCCGAAGACCCGCAAGACCAAGACGGGGTACTCGACGGATGCCGCCGTGCTCGCCGACCTGCAGGAGACCAACCCGCATCCGTTCCTGAGTCTGCTGCTGCAGCACCGCGAGGCCACGAAGCTCCGGCAGATCATCGAGTCGTTGGACAGCGCGATCGGTGCGGACCACCGCGTGCACACGACCTACGTGCAGACCGGGAGCCAGACCGGGCGGCTCTCCAGCACCGACCCGAACCTGCAGAACATCCCGGTCCGTACCGAGGAGTCCCGTCGCATCCGCAGCGCGTTCGAGGTCGGCGAAGGCTACGAGGCGCTCCTCACGGCCGACTATTCGCAGATCGAGATGCGCATCATGGCGCACCTCTCCGGCGACGAGGGCCTGATCGAGGCGTTCAACAGCGGCGAGGACCTGCACCGGTTCGTCGGTGCCCGCGTGTTCGGCGTGGAGCCGAGCGACGTGACCGCGGCGATGCGCACCAAGGTGAAGGCGATGTCGTACGGCCTCGTCTACGGCCTGTCGGCGTTCGGTCTCTCCAAGCAGCTGCGTATCGAGCAGTCCGAGGCCAAGCAGCTCATGGTCGAGTACTTCGCTCGCTTCGGCGCGGTGCGCGACTACCTGCGCGCCTCGGTGATGAAGGCCAAGGAGGTCGGATACACCGAGACGATCTTCGGGCGTCGTCGTCCCTTCCCCGATCTCGCGAGCCCGAACCGGGTGCTGCGCGAGAACGCCGAACGTGCCGCGCTCAATGCGCCGATCCAGGGCAGTGCCGCCGACATCATGAAGATCGCGCTGCTGCACATCCACGACGATCTCCGTGAGGAGCAGCTCGCCTCGCGCGTCCTGCTGCAGATCCACGACGAACTCGTCGTCGAGGTCGCGCCGGGCGAATGGGATGCCACCGAGCGCATCGTGCGTGCCCGCATGGGCGATGCCGCATCCCTCTCCGTGCCGCTCGACGTGCAGGTCGGCCGTGGACGCGACTGGAACGAAGCCGCGCACTGACCTCCGACAGCGGAAGGGGGTCGGGGATTAGGCTGGAAGGTATGACTTCAGCCCCCCGTACCCCCACCGCCATCGACGCCGTCGCCGATGAATGGGTCGACACGATCGCGGTTCTGGCGCCCACCGTCGGCACGTACATCGGCCGCGACGAGGTGAACGACCGCTTCGACGACCTCAGTCCCGCCGGTCACGAGGAGATCGCCGCGGCGACCCGCGCCACGCTCGATCGGTTGTCGGCGCTCGAGCCCGTCGACGCGATCGATGAGGTCACCAAGACCGACCTCAGCGCCGAACTGCGACTGGATCTCGAGCTCCACGATGCGAAGTGGCACCTGCGCGACCTCAACGTCATCGCCTCCGCGGCGCAGGACGTGCGCTCCGCCTTCGACCTCATGCCCACGTCGACCGTCGACGACTGGGATGTCATCGCCACGCGTCTCGCTGCTGTCCCTGATGCACTCCGCGGCTACGTCGAGACGCTCCGCACCGGTATCGCCGAGGGCGTGACGCCCGCGCGACGCCAGGTCGTCGAGGTCGCGACGCAGATCGACCGGTACACCGCCGACGATGGATTCTTCGCTGCGTTCGTCGCGCACGCCGATCCCGAGGAAGGACAGCTGCCCGCATCGCTCGCCCGCACGCTGGCCGACAACTCGGCAGCCGCGCGAGTGGCGTACGACGAGCTCCGTCGGTTCCTCGCGGAGGAACTCGCCCCTGCCGCGAGTGAGGTCGACGCCGTCGGGCGCGAGCTGTACGCGCTCAACTCCCGCCGCTTCCTCGGCGCGACGATCGACCTCGACGAGACCTACGAGTGGGGCCGTGAAGAACTCGCTCGCATGGTCGCGGAGCAGACCGCGATCGCGAACGAGATCCTGCCGGGTGCGTCGGTCGAGGAGGCCGTCGCGCACCTGGAGGCGGACCCGGCCCGGAAGCTGGTCGGCACCGACGCGCTGCAGAAGTGGATGCAGGAGACGAGCGACCGTGCTGTCGCCGAACTCGGCGCGTCGCACTTCGACATCCCGGAGCAGATCCGCACGCTCGAGTGCATGATCGCCCCCACGCAGGAGGGCGGCATCTACTACACCGGGCCGACCGATGACTTCTCCCGCCCCGGTCGGATGTGGTGGTCGGTGCCGGAGGGTGTCACGGAGTTCGACACCTGGCGCGAGCTCACCACCGTCTTCCACGAGGGCGTTCCCGGACACCACCTGCAGATCGCGCAGGCGGTGTACAACCGGGCCGAGCTCAACACCTGGCGGCGGCTGCTGGCCGGCACGTCCGGCCACGCGGAGGGGTGGGCTCTGTACGCCGAGCGTCTGATGGAGCAGCTCGGCTACCTCGACGATCCGGCCGATCGCCTCGGCATGCTCGATGGCCAGCGTCTGCGCGCGGCCCGTGTCGTGCTCGACATCGGCGTGCACCTCGGCAAGCCCCGACTCGACGGCACCGGCGTGTGGGATGCGGAGTACGCGCTCGACTTCCTCGGCCAGAACGTCAACATGTCCGACCAGTTCGTGCAGTTCGAGGTGAACCGCTACCTCGGCTGGCCCGGTCAGGCGCCGTCGTACAAGGTCGGTCAGCGCATCTGGGAACAGGTGCGCGACGGCGTGCGTGCGGCGCAGGGCGAGGCGTTCTCGTTCAAGGACTTCCACAAGCGCGCGCTCGACATGGGCGGTGTCGGCCTCGACACGCTCCGCAGCACACTCCTGCCGCGCTGACGGGAATGCCATCCGGCGTCGCCGTGTTCATTCACCTGAATAGGAAAGGCTGACATGAGCATCGAATTCGGGTTGGACACGTTCGGCGACATCACTAGAGACGCGGACGGAGAGCTCCTCACTGCGGCGCAGACGATCCGCAACATCGTCGCGCAGGCGGAACTCGCCGACACCGTCGGGGTCGACTTCTTCGGGGTGGGGGAGCACCACCGCACCGAGTTCGCGGTCTCGGCACCGGAGATGGTGCTCGCCGCGATCGCCGCGCGCACCGAGCACATCCGACTCGGGACGGCGGTGACGGTGCTCTCCTCGGACGACCCGGTGCGCGTGTTCGAGCGGTTCTCGACGCTCGACGCGCTGTCGAACGGCCGGGCGGAGGTCGTGCTCGGACGCGGTTCGTTCATCGAGTCGTTCCCGCTGTTCGGCTACGACCTGCGCGATTACGATGCCCTCTTCGAGCAGAAGCTCGAGCTCTTCGTCGAGCTGTTGAAGGAGGAGCCGGTGACCTGGTCGGGGACGATGCGCGCCTCGCTCGAGAACGCAGATGTGTTCCCCAAGACCGAGAAGGGGCTGCGCACCTGGGTCGGCGTGGGCGGCAGCCCGGAGTCGGTCGTGCGGGTGGCCCGCCACGGTCTCGGTCTCATGCTCGCGATCATCGGCGGCCCGGCGTATCGCTTCAAGCCCTTCGTGGATCTCTACCACCGTTCGGTGGCATCCTTCGGCACCACCTCCCACCCGATCTCCGTGCACTCGCCCGGGCACATCGCCGAGACCGACGACGAGGCGTGGGACGCCGCGTACTCGGGCTTCGAGGCCATGAACAACACGATCGGTCGGGAACGCGGCTGGCCCGCATACAGTCGCGCGCGGTTCCAGAACGACGTCGGCCCGGAGGGCGCGATCTACGCGGGATCGCCCGATCGTGTGGCTGCGAAGATCGCCGACACGATCACGACGCTCGGACTCGGACGCTTCGACCTGAAGTACGCCACCGGAACCCTGTCGCACGAATCGATGCTGCGCAGCATCGAGTTGTACGGCACCGAGGTCATCCCGCGGGTCCGCCGGCTCCTCGCCGACCGCGACTGAGGCGTCACCCGGGGTGGGGCGGTGCAGGCGCGGCTCTACGATGTGAAGCATGGCCAACACCGCCCTGCCGAGCCGCGCCTCTCTGGCTGAGCGCCTGGACGTCCTGCCGTTCACGCGTCGACACCTCCGCCTGCTCACCGGCTCCGGCCTCGGCTGGGCGCTGGATGCGATGGATGTCGGACTCATCTCGTTCATCCTCGCCGCGCTCACCCAGCAGTGGGGGCTGAGCAAGGGCGATGCCGGCTGGATCGCCTCGATCGGCTTCCTCGGCATGGCGATCGGGGCGACCCTCGGCGGTCTGCTCGCCGATCGCTTCGGTCGGCGCCAGGTCTTCGCTCTCACGCTCCTCCTGTACGGCATCGCGACCGGTGCGAGCGCGCTCGTCGGCGGCATCGCCGCGCTGCTGGTGCTGCGGTTCCTCGTCGGCCTGGGACTCGGAGCGGAGCTGCCGGTCGCGTCGACATATGTCAGCGAGTTCGCTCCCGCACGCATCCGCGGCCGCGTGATCGTCGTGCTGGAGGCGTTCTGGGCGCTCGGCTGGACGGCCGCCGCCGTGATCGGATTCCTGGTCATCCCGGCATCCGACGACGGCTGGCGCTGGGCGTTCGCGCTGGGAGCCATCCCGGCAGTCTACGCACTGTTCGTGAGGTGGCGGATGCCGGAGTCGCCCCGCTGGCTCGCGGCGCGCGGACGCATCGCAGAGGCGGATCGGATCGTGTCCGCGTTCGAAGCCGATGCGGGCGTCGTCTCAGGTCCGGCGATCCGCAAGGAACCCGCTTCGCGATCAATCGCGATCACCACGCGCGCGCGTCTGGCGACGCTGTGGAACCGGGAGTTCCGTCTTCGTACGCTCTGTCTCTGGCTGGTCTGGCTCGGCGTGAACTTCGCCTATTACGGCGCGTTCATCTGGATACCGAGCATCCTGGTGGACGCCGGTTTCGACCTGGTCCGCTCCTTCGGGTTCACGCTGATCATCACGCTCGCCCAACTCCCCGGCTACGCCGTCGCGGCCTGGCTCATCGAGGTGTGGGGGAGGAGGGTGACGCTCTCGGTCTTCCTGCTCGGGTCCGCAGTCTCGGCGGCCGTGTTCGGCACAGCGACGACGGAGAACATGATCATCGCCGCGGGCATGGCACTGTCCTTCTTCAACCTCGGGGCGTGGGGCGCGCTGTATGCCGTGACCCCGGAGATCTATCCGACGTCGCTGCGGGGCACCGGCGCAGGATGGGCAGCAGGGGTCGGCCGGATCGCCTCGATCGTCGCCCCGCTGTCGGTTCCCGTGCTGTTGGTCGCCGGCGGAGCGCCATTGCTGTTCGCCGTGTTCGGCATCTGCTTCCTGGGCGCTGCGGCCGCGGCGTGGGGACTCGTCGATCGGGGCGGTGTGGCGCTCGACGACCGTTGACGCTTCGTGTCGGCTGTCCGCAATAGGCTTGTCGGATGGCAGATGTGCGTTTCGTGGCGATCGGCGACTCCTTCACCGAGGGCGTGGGAGACGTGCTCCCGGACGGGCGCGAACGCGGATGGGCAGATCTCGCGGCCCAAGGATGGGCTGATGCTGCCGGTCACCCGATCCAGTACGCGAACCTCGCGATCCGCGGCAAACTCGCCTGGCCCATCGTCGAGCAGCAGCTCGAACCCGCCCTGGCCCTTCGTCCCACGCACCTGAGCTTCAACGGCGGTGGCAACGACATGCTGCGTCCTCGCACGGACGTCGAGCACATCGCCGACGCCTTCAGCCGTGTGCTGCGCCGGTGCGACGAGGAGGGCGTGACGATGATCCTGCTCTCCGGGGCCAACCCGAGCGGGCAGCTTCCGATGGGCTCCTTGGTGCAGCGTCGCGGCGATCTCCTCTCCGACGCCGTGCTGCGGCGGATCGAGGATCGGCCGGATGTCATCCGCGCCCTGAACTGGCCGGATCGTGAGCTGTCGCGAGGCGCGTACTGGGCCGACGACCGTCTGCACATGAATGCGGCAGGCCATCACCGCGTCGCGGCGCGGGTTCTGCACGCACTCGGCTTCGAACCGCCGGAGACGTGGTGGGCGCCGAGCGACCGCCTCGGCACCGGACCCTCGGGGCTGGCCTACTATCGCGAGTTCGTGGGTCCGTGGGTGCGGCGCCGGGTCACGCGCACGTCCTCCGGCGATGGACGGACGGCGAAGTTCCCGACATGGAGCGAGCGGGTTCCCTCGTGAGCCACCGGTCGGCGCGGATCGTGCCGTGACCGACATCGAACTCGCACGTATCCCCGGTGGACGTCTGACGCTGAGTGATGCCCGCCGGAAAGAGCAGCGCGAGGTCGTGCTCCAACCGTTCGAGATCGGCGTGTACCCGGTCACGGAGGAGCAGCTCACCGAGGTGCTCGGGATCCCGATGCGTCATCAGCGACGGCCGGCCGCCGATCTGAGCTGGCTGCGCGCCGTGCACTTCTGCAACGCCGCATCGGAGTGGGAGGGGCTGGACCGGGTCTACGTGTTCGACGGCGAGGACGTGACCTGGGATACGACCGCCGACGGTTACCGCCTGCCCACGGAAGCGGAGTGGGAGTACGCCTGCCGTGCGGGATCGACCGGCCCCCACTACGCTCCCCTCGCGGATGCCGCGTGGACGAGCGCCGACGGCGTCTCCTCGCCCCAGGACATCGGCGGCAAGCTGCCGAACCTGAACGGACTGTTCGACACGCTCGGCAACGTCTGGGAGTGGTGCTGGGACTTGCTCGATCCCGCCCGCTACGACGACTACCGCGTGTTCCGCGGCGGCGGGTTCGCCGACGACGCCTGGAGCGTTCGCGCGTCGGTACGCCGCGGAGGCGCGCCGCGGATGCACCACGAGGACGTCGGTCTCCGACTCGCACGAGGTGCTTTCGACACGCCGGACGAGGCGCAGGGGTGGTCGGCACGAAGCGATCGCGAAAGAGCGGCGTACGACGCGCCGTTGCCTTCGGGGTGGACCCCACGACGACGCTGATGACGCCGCACTCCGCTGTTTTGCCCGAAGCGGGAGGCGGGTGAGAGGCTGGGAGGCATGTCCTCTTCCTTCTCGCTGATCGTCAATCAGGGTCGCGTCGCCGACCGCACCGACGGGGCCCTCGTCGGCGCACGACGCGTGGGGGCTGCGCTCTCCACGCTGCTCGCGGTCGAGCCGCGGGTGATCGGTGCGCCGACGCCGAGCGCGGTCGACGATTGGTCGACGGCGCTTCCGGAGGCCGAGGAGACGCTCCGCGGACTCCGCGCCGCGGTGCAGGAGGCGATCGCCGCGGAGACGACGCCGCTCCTCGTCACGAACACCTGCGCGGCGAGCCTCGGCACGCTGCCGACCGTGGCCGAACACCACCCGGACGCAGTCGTGCTCTGGATCGACGCGCACGGCGACTTCAACACCCCGGCGACGACCGACTCCGGCTACCTCGGCGGCATGGTGCTCGCTGCGGCGTGCGGGCTCTGGGACAGCGGTCACGGCGCGGGCATCGATCCTCGCCGGGTCATCGTCGTCGGGGGCCGCGACATCGACCCCGCGGAGGGCGACCTCCTCGACGAGGCCGGCGTCACGGTGCTCGCCCCCGCGGAGAGCACCCCGGAGCGTCTCCTCGAACTCGTCGCCGGACGGCCGGTGTGGATCCATGTCGACTGGGACGTGCTCGAGCCGGGCTATATCCCGGCCGCATACCGGGTCGGCGACGGCCTCCTCCCGCACCAGATCGCTGCGATCTTCGCCGCCCTTCCCGCTGGAAGCGTGCGGGGTGTGGAGCTCGCCGAGTTCGAGGCGGGCGATGCGGAGGTGCCGGAGCGCGTCAGTGTCGAACTGATCGTGGAGACCTTCCAGCACCTGCGCCGCTGACTCGCGCTCGAGGCTGCCTCACGGTGTGCCGTCGGCCGCGTCGTTGAGCTCCCAGGCGGTGATCGTCACCTCCGACCCTGCGACGACGTCGAGCTCCACCGGCCAGGATCCCCGTGTGAAGCCCGGCAGCGACGCTGCGTGGAGCTGGCGCGCGACCAGGGCACCAGCCGTGGCGTTCGCATCCCAGGAGATCGTCGTCTTCGCTTCACCCTGTGCGGGCACGATCACGGGAGCAGCGCCCGGGTCCTGAGCCATGAACGACGAACCCGGGACGACGGTGACGTCGAGCTCGTTCCCGTTCTGGTCCGCGAACGCGATGTCCGGATACCCCTCGATCACGCATGGCTCGTCCGTGAAGTTGAGCAGGGTGATGACCTGGATGCGGTGACCGGTCGCCGCGTCGCTGCCGCCGAGCAGCAGCGTCGAGGTGTCCGGTGTGCATCGATCGTCGGCGAGTCGTGGTTCGCTCGCGCCCGGGGCGACCTCGGGGACAGGCTCTCCTTCCGCGCCAGGATCCGGATAGGCGCCGTCCTCTTCACTGAGGCCCTGGGCTTCGGCGTTCTCGCGCGCGATCTCGTCCCGCCACGCATCGGTGGCGAAGAGACCGAGCACGATGGCCAGGACAATGCTCATCAGCGTCTCCGCCACGGAGACGATGGCGGCAGTGTCGCCGGTCTTCCGTCGACGACGGAGCAGGAGAGCGGGGATCCATCCCCAGACGACGCCCCAGTAGGCGGTGGCAGGAGCTGCCTCGACCGAGGCAGTCGTGAGGGCCTGCAGACCGAAGTCCTGCAGATAGTCGATGACGCTGCGGATATCGACCACCAGACCGAGCGTCGTGCAGGCGAGGATCGCGGCGAACCAGAGCGCGACGAAGGCGTGACCGCCGCGTGCGGCCCACGTGGTGATGAGCCACGTGGTCGATGTGAGCACGGCGACGGTGGACAGCAGAGAGAGGATCGCCCACGGTCCCGGGTACTCCCACGGCTGCGTGTGCAGATACCCGACGCCGAGGAAGCTGAAGAGCCTCGAGAGCACGATGTCCGCCCCGGTGAGGCGGGCGAGACCACCGCTGATCAGCCACAGCGCGGACAGGATGAGTCCCGCGCGGACACCGGGGTTGCGGAGCATCGTCACCAGCCGACCGCTGCGTTGAGCCCCGTCGTTCGAAGGCAGGGTGGAGAGCAGGGGAGGGGAGGGCATGCCTCATCCTATGAGCGGTCAGCGGCGCCGTTCGGGATCGAGGCCCATCCGGATCCGTGTCCGCTTCCGCTCGATCAGGATGAACACCGTTCCGATGATCCACAACGGGATCGGCATGAGGAACGCGATCCGGAACGCCTCGAGCGTGTATGTCTCCGGGGTGCCGGCGCCCTGCAGGTCGAGAGCGAGACCGATCAGGAAGATGGCGATGAGTGCGGCGATGAAACCGCCGGCGTTGGTGACGCCGGTCGCCGTGCTGAGGCGGTGGCTCGGGTTGTGGGTGCGGGCGTGGTCGAACGCGATCATGGACGCGGGACCACCCGTCGCGAGCGCGATCGCCAACACGTAGAGCAGCCAGGTCGGTGCGGCACCCGGCAGCGCGATCACGGCGATCCACGCGGCCATCTGCACGCCGACGGCGGGGAGGACAAGCGCAAGCGAGCGGTGGTTCGGGAGCCGTCGGGAGAGGTCTCCGATGATCGGTCCGAGAAGCATGCCGGCAACGACATATACGGAGATGATGCCGGCGGCGTGGGCGGTGTCGAGTCCTTCCGCCGATGTCAGGAAGGGCATGCCCCACAGCAGGACGAACGCGGTGCCGGCGAACGGCGTCGTGAAGTGCGACCAGAACGCAAGGCGCGTGCCCGGGTGCGCCCACGCCGCGCGGATTCCGACGCCGGTGTCGATCGCCGAGGTCACCACGCGCACCACACCCGTGTCGGTGTTCACGGTGACATCGGCGCCGCGCTCCGCCGGGTGGTTGCGGATGATCAGCGCGACCAGGATCGTGAAGAGCACTCCGAGGCCGGCGATGCTCCCGAACGTGATGGTCCACGTCGTGGCATGAAGCAGCGCGGCGAGCGGCACCAACGCGATCAGCTGTCCGGTCTGGCCGATGATCCCGGTGAACTGCACCATCACCGGTCCCCGCTGCGCAGGGAACCACGTGGCCACCAGCCGCAGGACGGCCGGGAAGATCGCGGCGTCGCCGGCTCCCAACAGGATGCGCGCGACGATCGCCACTCCGATGCTGGGGGAGACGGCCATGGTCAGCTGTCCGGCGGCCATGAGCAGCATGCCGATCGTCATGATCGGGCGAGATCCGAATCGATCGAGGAGGATCCCGACGGGGATCTGCATACCGCCGTACACCGCGAGCTGCACGACCGCGAAGAGTGCGAGCGTGGAGGCGTCGGCCTGGAACCGATCGGCCGCCTCGACACCGACGGCACCGAGCGAGGTGCGGTTGGTGATCGCGAGGACGTAGGCGGCGACTCCCACGGCCCAGATCACCCATGCGCGCCACCCCGGTGCGGACACGGGGGAGCGGGAGACCTGCGGCACCCTTCCACGGTACTCCTGCGTCGGAGCGCGAATGTCCGCGCCAGGGGCTAGCGTGACCGCATGACCAGTTCTCCTCTGCATCACTCCCTCGACTACGTCGAACTCGTCGTGACCGATCTCGACGCGGCGAAGCACTTCTACGCCGACGCGTTCGACTGGACGTTCAACGACTACGGCCCGGGCTACGCGGGCATCGCTTCACCGAGTGGCGACGGCACCGAGGTGGGCGGCCTCCTTCTCGCCGATGAGCCGCGGCCCGCGGGCGGCCCGCTCGTGCTGCTCTACTCGGAGAATCTCGACGCGACTGCGAAGGGCATCGTGGCAGCCGGTGGCTCGATCCTTCAGGAGGCCTACGCGTTCCCTGGAGGCCGACGCCTGCATTTCGCCGATCCCAGCGGCAACGAACTCGGTGTGTGGTCTTCGCAGTAGACGGCATCGTCAGGCGAGGCCCCGCGGTCCCGTGTGCACGAGAGCCGGAGCGCGGAACACCCACCGGCGGGAAGCGGCGAAACGGAACAGCGAGCCGAGCAGGAGTCCGATGACGTTCGCCGAGATGTTGTCGGCGAGGACCGAGGTGAGTCCCAGCACGTAGTGGCTGATGGCCAGGCAGCCGAGTGCGATCCCGCTGCCGATGAGGCTGACCGTCACGAACGACGCCATCTCAGCGGCGATGTTCGTGCTGCGCCGATCGCGGAACGTCCACCAGCGATTCCCGGCCCAGTTGGCGAAGATCGCCAGAAGCGTCGCCACCGCCTTGGCGATCAATACCGCGCCGGCGATGCTGCCGGGGACGAGGATGGTGGCGCGCAGCACGTTGAAGACCACGAAGTCGACGAGCACGCCCACGCCTCCGACGGCAGCGAACCGGATGAGCTCACGAACGATCGGACGGTCGAAGATCTCAGACATGGCGAGGAGCCGTCCTGCTCCGGGGCCTCCGCGGAATGCGTGCCTGCAGACCCCAGAGTGTCACCCGCCACATCGCTTCGATCACGATGCCACCGCGCATCTTCGAGGCTCCCCGGCGTCGCTCGGTGAAGGTGATCGGCACCTCTGCGATCCGCAGCCCCGCATCGCGAGCCCGCCACAGCATCTCGATCTGGAAGCAGTACCCCTCGCTCTGGATCGTGTCGAGGCGGATCCGCTCCAGCGCCGCGATGCGGTACGCCCGGTAGCCGCCGGTGATGTCGTGCTGTGGCAGACGCAGGGCCGCGCGGGCGTAGGCGCTTCCCATCTGCGACAGCAGCCTCCGGGAGAGGGGCCAATCCTCGACCAGGCCGCCCGGTACCCACCGGGAGCCGACGACGACATCGGCTGTGCGGAGCGCGGAGAGCAGTCGTTCGAGCTCTTCCGGGTGGTGGGAACCGTCGGCGTCGCACTCCACGACCGCCTCGTACCCACGGAGCGCGGCCCACTCGAAGCCGTACAGATAGGCGGCGCCGAGGCCCGACTTTCCCGGGCGGTGTGCCACGTGCACGGCAGCGTCGGTATCGGCGATCGCATCGGCGATGTCTCCGGTTCCGTCGGGCGAGCCGTCGTCGACGATCAGGATGTCGACGTCTGCGGCGCTGCGTCGGATGCGCTCGACGACGTGCGCGATGTTCTCCGCCTCGTTGTAGGTCGGGAGGATGACGAGCGTGTGCGCGGACATGGCTACTCCTTGGTCAGGTGGTACACGGTTGTGCGGTTGATGCGCTGGGCGGTGTCGAGCGTGAAGCCGTGGTGCAGGAGCATCGTGATGTCGGTCGGCTGGCCGGCCGCCGCCGGGAGCTCCATCGCCCAGACGCTCGTCAGGGTGCGGTCTGCCGCGACGGCGTCGGCATTCGAGATCACCGCATCCCACAGGTGCGTGCGCTCCGCGTACGGCACGGCGAGCGCGACATCGCGGAGCCCGGCGAAGTCGCTCGGATAGAGCGACAGCATGATGCGCGGGTCTCTCGAAGGCTTGGTCGTCTGATCGAAGAGGACGGCGTCGCCGGTGGTGGCGTTCGCGGACACGTAGGCGGCGACGGCACGCCAATCGCTGCCACCATCTTTCGCCCACGGTGTGTGCTGGCTTGTGTAGACCGGCAGGCACGCGATCACGAGCACCGCGATGAGGGCGATGGGGAGGACGTGCTGTGCGGGTCGGGCGAGGCGCGCGCCGAGTATCTCGGCACCGAGTGCGATCAGGATCGCGGCAGCCGGGACGCAGAAGGAGAGGTACCGCACGTTGTACATCGGCGAGAGGGCCGCGTTCCCCGTCAGCAAGATCGTCGTCGGAAGCGCGAGCCAGGCGAGGGCGAGCCCGGCGAGCCGCTGCGCCGGCGGAAGGCTCACGCCTCGACGGGCTGCAGCGACGACGAACGCCACCACGGCTGCCGCGATCAGCAGCCAGCCGACGACCGCGACGAGGGTGGTGCCGAACCATTGCGAGACGAGCACATTGTGCAGGGTCGTGTAGTCGCGCCGCGCCAGAAACGCGATCTGGGACCGCTGGCGATAGCCGAGCATGATGATCGGCAGTGCCAGCACCAGCGCGGCGGCACAGGAACCGAGCCATGCACGGACACGATCGCGATACACGATCGCGACGTAGAGACCGTGGACCAGGAGGATCAGCCCGAGGTACAGGAAGAGGTACATGCACGCGGCGGCGGCCACGGCGTACCCGGCCCAGCCGCCGCGACCCGCACGACGTCGGAGCAGTCGGACGAGCAACACGGTGAGCCAGACGGCGGCCGCCGCGCCCATCGCATAGGAGCGCGTCTCGGTGGCCATCGAGGTGGTGCGGGGGAGCACGATCGCGACCACGCCCGCGATGACGGCCACACGCGGAACGGCGAACTCCCGCACGAGGAACACCGTGCCCGCCACCATCAGCCCCACCGCGATGGCGCTCGGCAGCCGGGTGGCGAGTTCCGTCGCGCCGAAGGCGCCCACCCAGACATGGAGCAGCGCGTAGTACACACCGTGCACCGCATCGATGTTCCCGAGCAGTCCGGTCAGGCTCGACCACGATCTCTCCGCCGACATCACACTCGCGGCTTCATCACCCCAATACGACGGGATCCACGAACCCGTGAAACCGAACACGGCACCGAGAGCCCCGAGCAGCCACGGAACCGACGCGCGCGGGACCCGCGGCACCGCCACCGGGCGGACGTCAGTGCGGGCGACCTGCGTGTCCAGCATCCGATGTCCTCCGCCCCGACGAGCTGTGTGTGCTCGTCACACTGCCCGCCGAACATCGGAGCCACCTCGGCGCAGCGGGCAACTGCGTGAGAAGGCTCTCAGGATCGCCGCGACGAGCCGAATCTCTGAAAGAACGCTCACCGGATACCGCATCGCAACGGAGGGAACGTCAAGCAAGCGCCGAGAACCTGACCCCATGACAGCTTCCGGACGTGACCATGCCCGCACCGTCCTGTTCAACCGCGTACCCGAGGTGACGTTCGCGTTCTGGTTGATCAAGGTGCTCTCCACCACGACGGGGGAGACGTTCGCCGACTTCCTCAACGTCGATCTGGGATGGGGGCTCACCATCACCACCTGTGTGATGGGAGGTGCGCTGCTCCTCGCACTCGCGGCGCAGTTCGCCACGAAGCGCTACACCTCCGGGATCTACTGGACGGTCGTGGTGCTGATCAGCATCGTCGGCACACTCCTCACAGACAACCTCACCGATGTGCTGGGCGTCCCCCTCTGGGTCAGCACGATCATCTTCACCATCGTGCTCGCCGTGACCTTCGGGATCTGGTTCGCGCGCGAGCGGACGCTGTCGATCCACACCATCTTCACGCGCCGCCGCGAGGCGTTCTACTGGGTCGCGATCCTGTTCACGTTCGCGCTCGGCACGGCGGCGGGCGACCTCGTCTCCGAAGGCCTGGGCCTCGGGTACGTCTTCGGCACGATCTTCTTCGCAGCGCTGATCGGTGTGATCGTCATCGCTCGGTTCGCGCTCAAGGCGAACGCTGTCGCCTGCTTCTGGACGGCGTACATCCTCACTCGGCCGCTGGGTGCATCCGTGGGTGACCTGCTCTCGCAGAATCCGGCGGACGGTGGTCTGGGCGTCGGCACGACCGTCACGAGCGTGGTGTTCCTGGGGATCATCGTGGCGGTGGCGACGTGCCTCGGTGTGAAGGTGTCCCGGCAACGCCGTGAGGCTGAGCTCGCCGATGCACCGTCCCGTCTCGCGGTCGCGCCGTAGGATCGGCACGAGGGAGGTCGAGCACGTGGCACTGCGCATCCTGACGGTCGAGGACGAGCCAGAGATGGCCGACCTGATCGCCCGCGGTCTCCGCGGCGAGGGGTACGACGTCGACGTGGCGGTCGACGGTGTCGAAGCGATGGCTCTGGCGGGCGACGGCGGCTACGACATCGCGATCCTCGATGTGATGCTGCCCGGGATGTCCGGGTTCGAGCTCTGCCGTTGGCTGCGTCGACAGCACGCCGGCCTGGCGATCATCCTCCTCACAGCGCGGGACGCGGTGGACGACCGCGTGCGCGGACTCGACGCCGGCGCCGACGACTACCTCACCAAGCCGTTCGAGTTCGTGGAGCTCGCCGCACGGCTGCGTGCTCTCCGCCGTCGGGATGCGATCGGCAGCACGCGCCTGGACGTCGGCGGTCTGCACATCGACATGACCAGGCATCAGATCTCGACCGACGGCGGTGAGCTGCGTCTCAGCCGCACGGAGTTCGATCTGCTCCGTCTCCTCGCCTCGAACGTCGGCCGCGTGCTCCCGCGCGGAGAGATCCTCGATGCGATCTGGGGCTCGAGCGCCTTCATCGACGCCAACATCGTCGATCAGTACGTCAGCTATGTCCGTCGCAAGCTCGACGCGGTCGGCGCCCCTGCGCGGATCGTCACGATCAGGGGGATCGGGTTCGAGCTGATCGCGGGCGGCCCATGAACCTCTCCCGGCTGACGATCCGAGCGCGGATCACGGGTGGAAGCCTCCTGATCGCGATCCTCATCTCCATCGTCGCCGGCATCGTCATCTACTCCCAGGTGGCGAGGATCGTCGATGAGAGCCAGATCCGCGTGCTCGAGGGGATCGAGGGGCAATACGTCACGGCCATCACCACTGGCGACACGGCGGAACTCGACATGCCCGGACCCGGTCAGTACGTGGCGGTCATCGACCCGTCGGGAACGGTCGCGCTCGACACGTTGCCGGAGGGGCTGTCGGAGAGGGTCTCGGAACTCGCCGCGGAACCGGACGGCGACCGCACGGTCGACGCAGCGTCGTCACGGTTCGTCGTGCGCTCGACGTCGGTGGACGCGGGGGAGGGGACGTGGCGTGTCGTCACCGCCGACGAGGCCGACTCGGCTGTCCTCAGCGCGCTCGCCTGGCTGCTCATCGCGAGCATCGCGGGGATCAACGTCGCGTTCGCCGCGTCCTCGTGGCTGATCGGGTCAGCAGCACTCAGCCCGGTCTCGCGACTGCGGCGGAGCGCGTCCGAACTGGTCGCCGCGCCCGGCGCAGAGCTGTTGCCGGTCGGGCCCGCACACGACGAGATCTCCGAGCTCGCCGAGACCCTGAACGAGCTCATCGTGCAGCTGCGCGCCTCGGCAGAGAGGGAGCGCCAGATCGTGTCGGACGCGAGCCACGAGTTCCGCACACCGCTCGCGATCATCCAGACGCGGCTGGAGTTGGCGCAGCGGCAGTCCTTGACCCTCGACGACATGAAGAGCGATGTCGCGGCCGCACAGCGCACCCTCACCCGGCTGTCGTCTCTTGCGACCTCCCTGCTGGAGCTGTCCCGGATCGACGCCCAGACCACTCGTGGAAGCGCTTCCATCGCGGCCCTTGCTGAGGAACTGGCGGACGCCGCGGATCGCGGTCGGTTGCGCGTGGCGGGGCGGCGGGTCCGCATCGACTACGCCGACGACATCAGGCTGCCCGGCGCGGTCGTCTCGGTGAGCGTCGACGACTTCGGGCGCATCTGCGACAACCTGATCGGCAACGCGGCCAACGCGATCGGTGACGAAGGAGCGATCGAGCTCCGCCTGACGCAGGGGAGCGGTGGCGTCATCCTCGCGGTCAACGATGATGGCGGCGGCATGGACGAGGAGTTCGTGCCGTTCGCGCTCGATCGGTTCGCCCGGCAGAGCGAAGCCCGCTCGAAGGGTGGCGCAGGGCTCGGACTCTCGATCGTGGCGGGCATCGCGGCCAACGCCGGTGGATCGGTCTCGCTCGTCAACACGCCGACCGTGGGGCTCCGTGTCGAGGTGTGGTTGCCGACGGCGTGACGCGTTGGCCCGTCGGTTCAGGCGATCGCGAGGGGGCGCTGTCGCACGGGGGCGAGCCAGCTGGCGGTGATCACGGCGGTGATCGCTCCCGTGGCGAGGACGGCGGCGAGCACGACGATCTGGAAGCGCCCCGCCTCGATCGGGGAGATGCCACCGAAGATCGCGCCGACGAAGGCGCCGGGGAGCGTGACGAGTCCGGTGGTGTTCGTCTGGTCGACTGCCGGCACCAGTGCTGTGTGCACAGCACCGCGGGCGAGAGGGAGGGTCGCCTGTCGCGGTGTGGCGCCGAGCGCGAGCCACCCTTCGACCTGCTCCCACCGCACGCCGATCGATTCGATGAGCGTCCGACCGGAGACGGTCGCCATCCCCATCGCGCTCCCGATGACGATGCCGCCGATGGCCAGCAGGTATCGAGGTGTGGGTTCGAGTGCGCCGGTGAGGAAGACGATGCCGAGCGACACGGCGATACCCGTACCCATAGCGCAGCAGACCACCGCATAGTGCTTCGTCGTCCAGCCCAGCCGTCGGGTGGCGGTGGTGGTCGCCACGATGAACATCACCGCTAGAGCGCAACCCACGAGCCAGAGATTCTCGATCACCCCGCTCAGGATCAGGCTGATCACGGCGAGCTGGAGAGCGCCGCGCAGGATCGCCAGGGCGGGGGACCAGCCGCTCCGCACACGATAGGCCAGGAGCAAACCGGTCGTGATGACGACGAGCGCACCGACGCCCCACAGCGTCGGCAGATACTCGTCGAGCCCGCTCATGAGCACAGCTTAGGGCGATCGGCCAGACCGATCGGCGCGCCCGGAGGGGAGGGCCCTCAGCGGCGCAGGCCGCCCGGCATAGACTCGCGGCGTGAGTGAAGACCTGACGGGGGAGCAGACGAACACTGCCGAGGAGCGTGCGCCACGGCGCGGCGCAGCGATGAGGGCACTGACCGCGGTCCAGTTCTTCGTCGGCGGCCTGGTGCTGTTCGTAGCGATGCAGGTTCTCTTGTTGATCGCGCCGAGCGCGCAGGAATACGACGGCGGCGTGACGCTCATCGGGTGGAACATCATCGGCGTCGTGGTCGCCGTGCCCTCGATGCTCGGCGCACTCATCGTCGGGCTGCCACTCCGCCTCGTGCCCGCGATCCGGTCTCGATGGCTCGCGCACGGGGAGATCACGGTCGCCGGGGCGGTATCGGGATTCATCGGCTGTGTCGTCATGGTGGCATCCGGAGTGATGAGCGATCTGTCGTCGACTGCGGGCGGATCGGTACCTCTCTGGCTGCTCTGGGCCGCATGGTTCGTGTTCGCGTTCTCCGTCGCGCACTTCGTCTGGCCGGTGCGATGGAGGAGCGCGCGCAGCATTGCACGGTCGCGACAGTCTCATACAATCTGACATAATGTGCATTATCGGAGATATTCAAGAGGGGCATAGCCCTAGCCGGAACCCCGGCTCCTGATGCGAGACTGCCCGCCATGACACGCACGCTCCACATCAGCGGACTCGCCAACGCCCGCGACCTCGGCGGCCTCGAGCGCCGGGACGGCGCGGAGACGCCGACGGGTGTGTTCATCCGTGCGGAGCGACTCGACCGCGTGGACGCCGACGGTTGGCGAAGCCTCCGCGCCATCGGCGTCCGTACGGTGGTCGACCTCCGGAGGCCCGATGAGCGCTCCGGCCGAATCCCTCCACCGGTCGATCACGTGCAGGTCGATCTCGACGGCGACGAGGCCGATTTCTGGGCACAGTACGAGGCGGATGGACGCTGGGGAACGCCGCTATACTATCTTCCCCACCTCGACGATCTCCCGCACCGGCTCACTGCCGTCCTTGACGCGCTGGCGGCCGCCGAAGAAGGAGCCGTCCTCTTCCACTGTTCTGCCGGGTGGGATCGGACCGGACTCGTCTCCGCCGTGCTGCTGCGTGCGCTCGACACCACCGAAGACGCCGCGACCGCCGACTACCTCGACTCTTTCGCGACTGCCGATGCGGCCGCAGTGCTCCACGGTCGCTCGTCCGAAGTCGCAGCACGCCACGAGGTCCTGCGCCGATTCGGACACACGCCCGAGTCGGCGTTCCGGGAGGCGTACGCCGGCCTCGACCTTGACGCCTGGTTCCACCACGCCGACGTTGCACCCCGAACGCGTGCGGCGATCGAGTCCTGGCGCGGGTCGGTGTCTCCGCCAGCCTGATCACCTCCCCTCACCCCCGGTAGGCTCACACCGTGAACGGAAGCAACGTGGAGATCGGCTGGGAGTCCGCGCGCCGCGCGAACCAGGAGAACTGGGAGGATCGCGTACCACTGCACGAGGCGGCCTATGGCCTCGACGCCTTCGACGACCCGGACCACCTCAGCGACGTCGTCCGCGACGACCTCGACGCCCTGACGCCGTTCCTGCCGTCGAAAAGCGTGTCAGGACTCGAGCTCTGCCACCTGCAGTGCCACATCGGCACCGACACCGTCTCCTTCGCCCGAGTGGGAGCGCGCGTGACGGGAGTCGACTTCTCACCGTCCGCCCTCCGCGTTGCGGCGCAGCTCGCCGCGCGCGTCGGCGTGGACGCGACGTGGGTCGAGACCGACGTTCTGGACGCACGTGCCGCCGTCTCCGGCGACTTCGATGTCGTGTACACGAGCATCGGCACGATCTGCTGGCTCGACGACCTGGACAAGTGGGCGGCACAGATCGTCGGGCTGCTGCGGACTGGCGGCACCTTCTTCATCCGTGACGGTCACCCCGCTCTGAATGCGCTTGACGAGGAGGCTCCAACGCTCACGGCGCGGTATCCGTACTTCGCCACCGGCCACGCCCAGCAGTGGGACGACGCCTCGACGTACGCGGGAACAGGTCAGGTCGCCCATGCGCGCACCTACGAGTGGCCGCACTCGCTGTCCGAGATACTCGGAGCTCTGCTGCGCGCAGGACTCCGGATCGTGCACTTCGACGAGGGCAGGACGTTGCCGTGGCGGTTCAGCGAGCGCATGGTCGAAGTCCCGGGTGGCTACGCCTGGCCGGAAGCCGAGCGCGACCTCCTCCCCTGCACCTACACGATCATCGCGCGTCTCGACTGAGGCCGTCCCGACGCCTGGTCGAACGCTCAGGCGCCGACGTACGCGGCCAAGTGCTCCCCCGTGAGCGTCGACTTCTGGGATACCAGATCGCTCGGCGTCCCTTCGAAGACCACGCGGCCTCCGTCATGACCGGCACCGGGGCCGATGTCGATGATCCAGTCGGCGTGCGCCATGACGGCCTGGTGATGCTCGATCACGATCACCGTCTTGCCCGCGTCGACCAGTCGGTCGAGCAGACCGAGGATCTTGTCCACATCGGCGAGGTGGAGCCCCGTCGTGGGTTCGTCGAGGACGTAGACGTCGCCCTTCTCCCCCATCTGGATCGCGAGCTTGATCCTCTGCCGCTCGCCGCCGGACAGCGTCGACAGCGGCTGCCCGAGCGAGAGGTAGCCGAGCCCGACATCCTCCATCCGGCTGAGGATGGCGGTGGCAGCCGGAAGCTTGGCCTCGCCGTCGCTGAAGAACACACGTGCCTCGGCCACCGGCAGGTCGAGCACTTCCGTGATGTCCTTGCCGGCGAGCTTGTACTCGAGCACGCTCGCCTGGAATCGCTTGCCACCGCAGTCTTCGCAGGGTGTCTCGATGGTGTCCATGAAGCCGAGCTCGGTGATGATGACGCCCGCCCCCTTGCACGACGGACAGGCGCCCTCGGAGTTCGCGCTGAACAGGGCCGGCTTCACGCCGTTGGCCTTCGCGAACGCCTTTCGGATCGGCTCCAGCAGCCCGGTGTAGGTCGCCGGGTTGCTCCGTCGTGAGCCCTTGATCGCGCCCTGGTCGATCGCCACCACGCCCTCGCGCTTCGACACCGACCCGTGGATGAGTGAGCTCTTCCCGGACCCGGCGACGCCCGTGACCACGGTCAGCACTCCGCTGGGGATGTCGACGTCGACGTCCTGGAGGTTGTTGGCGTTGGCGCCGCGCACCTCGATCGCGGCCTGGCCCGCACGCACCGCGCTTTTCAGCTGAGCGCGGTCCTCGAGGTGGTCTCCGGTGCGGGTGCCGCTGGCCTTCAGCCCCTCGACCGTGCCCTCGAAGCAGATCTCTCCCCCGGCGCTTCCCGCGCCCGGTCCGAGATCGATCACATGATCGCCGATCGCGATGGTCTCCGGCTTGTGCTCCACGACCAGCACCGTGTTGCCCTTGTCGCGCAACTGCAGCAGGAGGCCGTTCATGCGCTGGATGTCGTGCGGGTGCAGACCGATCGTGGGCTCGTCGAAGACGTAGGTGACGTCGGTCAACGACGATCCGAGATGACGCAGCATCTTGATCCGCTGCGCTTCCCCGCCGGACAGGGTTCCCGAGGGGCGCTCCAGGCTCAGGTACCCGAGGCCGAGCGTCACGAACGCATCGAGGTTCGCGCTGAGCGCCTGGAGCAGAGGGCCGGCGCCCGGGAGATCGAGGCCGCGCACCCACGCGGCGAGGTCCGTCACCTGCATGCGGCACGCGTCTGCGATGCTGACCCCGTCGATCTTCGACGACCGCGCGCCCTCTGTGAGCCGCGTCCCATCGCACCCGGGGCAGACCGCGAAGGTCGCGACCCGCTCGACGAAGGCGCGGATGTGCGGCTGGAGCGCGTCGAGATCCTTCGACAGCATCGACTTGGTGATCTTGGGGATCAGGCCCTCGTAGGTCATGTTGATGCCCGAGATCTTGACCTTCGTGACCTCGCCGTAGAGGAAGAGATGACGCTGCTTCTCGGTGAACTCGGCGATCGGCGTGTCGCCGGGATAGAACCCCGACTGCGAGAAGCCCTTCACCATCCACCCGTCCGCCGTGTATCCGGGCACCATGATCGCACCCTCGTCGAGCGACTTCGACTCGTCGACGATCTGTGCCAGGTCGAGGTCCGACACCGCTCCCCTGCCCTCGCACCGGGGGCACATCCCGCCGAGGTAGATCGCATCCTTGACGATCTTCTTCTCGCCGCCAGGCCCGGTCATCACGCCGCTGGCCCGCTGCGTGGGGATGTTGAACGAGAACGCCGTCGGTCCGCCGATGTACGGCTGTCCGAGCTTGCTGAACAGGATGCGCAGCATGGCGTTGGCGTCGGTCACCGTGCCGACGGTCGAGCGGGGATTCGCGCCCAGGCGCTCCTGGTCGACGATGATCGCAGTGGTCAGTCCGTCGAGCACGTCCACATCCGGGCGCGGGACCGACGGCATGAAGCCCTGCACGAAGGCGCTGTAGGTCTCGTCGATCATGCGCCGCGACTCCGCCGCGATCGTGTCGAACACGAGCGAGCTCTTCCCCGAGCCCGACACCCCGGTGAACACCGTCAGACGCCGCTTCGGGATGTCGACGCTGACGTCCTTGAGGTTGTTCTCCCGTGCGCCCTGGACGCGGATCAGGTCGTGGGTGTCGGCGGGATGCACGTCAGCGGTCATCGGTGTCCTTCGTTCGTGTCGGAGCTCGGTCAGGCAGCCTGATTGATACGGAGCAGGTTGCCCGCAGGATCGCGGAACGCGCAGTCGCGCACGCCGTAGGGCTGATCCATCGGCTCCTGCACGACATCGGCGCCTCCTGCGACGAGGCGCTCGAAGAGACCGTCGACGTCATCGCTCGCAAGGGTGAGGGCTCCGTAGCTGCCCTTGGCGATGAGTTCGAGGATCGTCTGGCGCTCAGCATCCGTGATGCCGGGGTCGGTTGCCGGCGGGTGCAGCACGATCGACGTCTCGGGCTGCCCCTCAGGGCCGACCGTGAGCCAGCGCAGGCCGTCGTATCCGACGTCGTTGCGCACCTCGAAGCCGAGCGTGTCGCGGTAGAACGTGAGCGCGGCCTCGGCGTCGGTGTGCGGAAGGAATGCGTAGTGGATGCTGATGTTCATGGTCTTCACGTTAGGTGCGCTGTCGTGCGCGGCGCTTCTTGATTCCTGATCGGTCTGGTGACCTGCTTGGCCTGGAACGAGGGAATCCCCTCGACGGTGGCAGCGCGTTCACGGTACACGCGGGGTGAGACACCGACGAGTTCAGAGAAGCGCGTGCTGAAGGTCCCGAGCGAGGAGCACCCCACTTCGAAGCACACCTCGGTCACCGTGAGGTCGCCTCGTCGCAGAAGCGCCATGGCCCGTTCGATGCGGCGCGTCATCAGATACGAGTACGGGGACTCGCCGTACGCCTCGCGGAACTGCCGGCTCAGATGCCCGGCGGACATGTGCACACCGCGCGCCAGCGCCTCCACGTCGAGAGGCTTCGCGTACTCCCGGTCGATGCGGTCCCTGACCTTCCGCATCACGATGAGCTCGCGCAGGCGGGCTTCGTCCACGGCTGTCACGAGTCGATTTTGTCATGTCGCCGCGTGTCTCGACATGACGGAGAGAAACGCGGGCGGCCGCTTCTCCCCCGCACCCGCCTCTCCGAGCGCTACCCTGAGGGTGCATCCTCACAGGATCTTCTCAGAAAGGGGTCCCCACCATGTCTGAACCACTCACCGAGGCGAAGTCGTTGTTCAAGTCGATCCGTGTCACGCTGGCCGTCGCCGGTGTTCTCGCGCTGATCGCGGGAATCGTCCTCCTCGTGTGGCCGGTGAAGTCCGCGGTCATCGTGACGGCGATCTTCGCGTCCTACCTCGTCATCGCCGGTCTGGTCTACATCGGACTCGGCATCTTCTCGAGCACCAAGGGCGGGTGGGCACGCGTGGGACACATCGTCCTCGGGCTGCTCTACATCGCCGCCGGTGTCATCGCGTTCTTCAACCTCAACGTCGCCGCGGCGACGCTGGCGTTCGTCGTCGTGATCTTCATCGGTGTCAGCTGGATCATCGACGGAATCGTCGCGCTGACCCTCCTCGGCAGCGACGGCTCCCGCGTCTGGACGCTCCTGTACGCGATCCTCAGCATCGTCGCCGGAATCATCGTCCTGTTCTCGCCGCTGATCGCCGGCTTCGCCTTCTGGCTGCTGCTGGGCATCTCGCTCGTGATCCTCGGAATCGTCCAGATCGTGCGTGCCATCACGCTCGGCAAGGACGCCAAGGAGTTCGTCGCCGCCGCACAGGGTGGCGCCGCGAGCTGACCGGGCTCGATCGAGCAACGAGATCGGCCCCGTCCTGCATCGTGCAGGACGGGGCCGATTCTCTGTCTTCGGTGCCTATTCGGCGACGAATGCGCTCACGTCGCCGACCAAGCGCGTGTTGTCGGCCGGGACTGGATCGACGGCGGCCTTGGCGACCTCCGCTGCGAACTCCGACACGTTGTAGAGCTTGCCCGCGGACTCACGGCGCTCGGCGATCGCACCGGGATTGGCGCGCTCGAGCAGTGTGGCGGTGATCGTGCCCTCGATCATGTCGCCGGAGACGACCGTGAACCCGATCCCCTTCTCGGCCAGGCCCGGGATGAGCTCACGGAGCGCATCCTCTCCCGCGCGCTTCGACAGCGCGACCGGCTCGTACTCGGGCATGGTCGGCGTGGTGCGGATGAAGTGCGCCTGGTGGCTGGTCACGAACACGACGCGCGCGCCCTCGCCCAGGAGCGGCGTCGCGGCGTTCAGGACGTTCAGCTGCGCGTCGCGGTTCAGTGTGAGGGCGTAGTCCTCCGCCATCCCGGATTCCATGCCACCGGAGGCGTTGAGCACGAGCACATCGAGCCGCCCGTACTCGGCACGGATCGCCTCGAACATCTCGGCCACCGATGCCGGATCGGTGAGGTCGGCACCGACGACGAGGGCTCGACGTCCGAGCTCTCGCAGCTGCGAGGCGAGCTTCTCGGCACGCGGCGCCTTGTTGCGGAAGTTGATGACGACATCGGCGCCGGCCTCGGCGAGGTAGCGGACGGTGTCGGCGCCGATCCCGCGTGATGAACCGGTGACAAGAGCGACCTTGCCGTCGAGGGATCCTGCGGGAAGAACGTCGGTCACGGTGACTCCTCATGATGCGTGAAAAACGCCGTGATCGCACGGCCTTCACACACTACCAAGCGTGCGCTGTGGCACCGCGATCGGCGGTCCTGCGCGTGATACGTTGACCAGAAAGGAGGCCGCATGGACAACTTCACGACATTCGTCACGTTCATCGACCAATGGGCTTGGATCGGCTGGCTGGTCCTGATCGCCGTCTTCCTCGTGATCGAGATGCTCTCGCTCGACTTCACGTTCCTCATGCTGAGCTTCGGCGCCGTCGTCGGCCTGTTGACCGACTTCATCGGCATCCCGGTCTGGATCCAGGTGCTCATCGCGGCCGCCGCGGCCGCGCTCTTCATCCTGTTCCTGCGACCACCGCTGCTCCGGCGGCTCCACCGTGGTGAGGATCCCACGAAGTCCAACGTCGACGCCCTCCTCGATCTGCGCGGCATCGCGCTGGACGACATCACCCAGATCTCCGGACAGGTCAAGCTCGCCAACGGCGACACCTGGACCGCCCGCACCGCCACGCCCGTCCCGATCCCGCAGGGCGCCCCGGTCGCCGTGAGCGCGATCAACGGTGCGACAGCCATCGTCCGCCCCGTCAACGACTAGGAGCACCCCGTGAACGACACCTCGTTCATCCCCGCCGCGATCGGCTGGATACTCGTCATCGCGGTCATCATCTTCGTGGTGGTCACGATCGCGCGTGCGATCCGCATCATCCCCCAGGCCACGGCCGGCGTGGTGGAGCGCCTCGGGCGCTACCACAAGACCCTCACGCCCGGACTGAACGTGCTCGTCCCGTTCATCGATCGGCTGCGCCCCCTGATCGACATGCGCGAGCAGGTCGTCTCCTTCCCGCCGCAGCCGGTGATCACCGAGGACAACCTCGTCGTCTCGATCGACACCGTCGTCTACTTCCAGGTGACCGACGCCCGCGCTGCGACGTACGAGATCGCCAACTACCTCGGCGCGGTCGAGCAGCTCACGACCACGACCCTGCGTAACGTCGTCGGTGGTCTCAACCTCGAAGAGGCCCTCACCAGCCGCGACAACATCAACGGCCAGCTCCGTGTGGTCCTCGATGAGGCGACCGGCAAATGGGGTATCCGCGTCGGACGTGTCGAGCTCAAGGCGATCGACCCGCCCATCTCGATCCAGGACTCGATGGAGAAGCAGATGCGCGCCGAGCGTGATCGTCGTGCGGCCATCCTGACGGCGGAGGGCACCAAACAGTCGGCGATCCTCGAAGCCGAGGGTGCTCGGCAGGCCGAGATCCTGCGCGCAGAAGGTGACAAGCAGGCCGCCGTGCTCCGTGCACAGGGTGAGGCCGAGGCGATCCAGAACGTGTTCAGTGCGATCCACCAGGGTGCGCCGGACGACAAGCTCCTCGCCTACCAGTACCTGCAGATGCTGCCGAAGATCAGCGAAGGACAGTCCAACAAGCTGTGGATCATCCCGAGCGAGCTGACCGAGGCGCTCAAGGGGATCGGAAGCGCATTCACGCCGAAGCCGGGCCAGGGCCCGATGAACACGCTTCCGGGCGCTTGACGCACCCCTACTTCTCGAAGACGCGGCATCCCCGAGTCCTCGCCCACCGTGGTCTGATCACCGCGGCAGGCGAGGACTCGGGCGTCTGGGAGAATTCCGCCGCCGCGTTCGCCGCCGCCCATGCCGCGGGCGTCGAGTACATCGAGACCGACTGCCAGGTCACGGCGGACGGTGATGTCGTGCTGTTCCACGACGCGACTTTGACCCGTCTCGTCGACGATCCCCGCGCGGTCCGCGAGGTCCGCACACGCGAGCTGCGGGCGATGTTCGCCGATCATGGGGGGCTGCTGACGGTCGGCGAGGCGCTGGCGTCGCTCCCTGACGTGCGCTTCAACATCGATGTGAAGACGGACGCCGCCGTCTCTCCACTCGGCCCGATCCTCGTCGACGACACGCACCGGGTTCTCGTGACGAGTTTCTCGGACGCCAACCGTCGCGCAACCGTCTCTTCGGTGCTGCGCGCGGGCGCGTCCCTGCGTCCGGCGACCTCGGGTGGCAGCAGGACGATCGCGAGCCTGCGAGCGCTGTCGGCGCTCCGCCTCTCCCCCGCCCGCATTCTCCGGGACATCGACGCCCTCCAGATCCCCGAGCGCTACGGGCCGCTCACCGTGCTCACCCCGGCTCTGCTGAAGGCGGCACACCGTTTCGGCGTGGAGGTTCACATCTGGACGGTGAACGATCCTGCTGATATGGCCCGACTCGTGGCGGCCGGCGCCGACGGAATCGTGTCGGACCGGGCCGACGTGGCACTGAAGACCCTCTCTCCGCGCTGACAGGACGACGCGCCCCATAACCTCTGGCGCTGGGATTACCCTGTGAATCCCGCCGAGAAGACGCTGGCGTGGATGAAGCGCACAGGCTGGAGCGTTATACCTGACAGCGACGAGAGGACCACACAATGGCAGATCGCAGCCTGCGCGGCATCCGACTCGGCGCCCAGAGCCTACAGAGCGAAGAGGGCGTCGTTTTCATGGAGCGCCGTGAGACCACCTACACCTGTGACACCTGCGGCCACGTCACGAACCTGATGTTCGCGGCGGACGCCGAACCGCCCCAGACCTGGGAGTGCCGCGCATGCGGCGCGGAAGCCCGCCTGAACGTCGACGGCCAGGCCGTCACGCTCGAGGTCAGTGACGAGAAGGCCGCGCGCACCCACTGGGACATGCTCATGGAGCGCCGCACCCGCGCCGAGCTCGAAGAGCTCCTCGAGGAGCGTCTCGCCTTCATCCGTGCCCGCCGAGGCGCCGGGGAAGACCCCACCCGCGAGAAGATCGGGGCCTAGCGCCTCCGGGCGCGCCACCACCCGACGAGGAGCGCGCCCAGACCGCCCCAGAGCAGCAGTTGCTGAATCCAGGGGCCCAGGACCACACCCGCTGTGAGGCCGGTACGAAGCTCGACATCCTCGAGCATCGCGCCGGCCTCTCCTGCGTCCAGGCTCGTGACCGTCGACCCGTTCGCACGGATGACCTGGCTCGTGCCCACGGTCGACACGTTCACGACGCTGCGTCCGGTCTCGATCGCACGCATCCGGGCGAAGGCCAACTGCTGAAGGTTCTCATCCGTGCCCCGGAAATCGGCGTTGTTCGTCTGGAACACGAGCACCTGCGCACCCCCGTTGATTCCCTCCCAGATCACGTCGTCGTAGATCACGTCGAAGCAGATGGCCAGCCCCACCTGGACACCGTCGACCTCCATCAATGGAGGGTTGGACCCGGGCGTGTACTCGCGTTGGATGAGTCCGATCAGATCGGGCACGATTGCGTTGTAGAACGCACGATCCGGCACGTACTCCCCGAACGGCACGGGATGGCGCTTGTCGTGCGTCTGGGTCGCGGTGCCGTCGGAGGTCCAGAGCATCGAAGTGTTGAAGTACAGGTCGTCACGCCCGGTCGCCGCGTTGGCCAGCAGCGGCGCACTGATCCGCGTGGTGATCAGCGTCATCCGGCGCGCGATGGCGTCGTTCTGGAACGGATCGGCATCGAGCGAACCCTCCGGCCACACGAGGAGGTCCACGTCCTCTCCGTACAGGGGAACCGTCGCGTCGGTCTGCGCCTGGATGACGGAGAACGGTTCCCGGTCGTCGAAGTAGCCGGTCGGGCCGTTCCCCTGCACCGCCGCGATCCGCATCGAGCCGGCCGACGACGTGGGGAAGAGAGGGGTCAGCAGAAGCACAACCATGAGCGCGGCCGGGACGATGAGCCGCACCGGTCGACGCCACTCCCCCGTCCGTCCCAGCTCGATGAGCATCGCGACGAACAGGACCATCAGGAAGCTCAGTCCGCTCACCCCCACCCACGATGAGATCGGGGCGAGCGGACTCTCGGCCTGGCTCATGCCGATCCGTGCCCAGGGGAAGCCCCCGTAGGGCCAGGAGCCGATGAAGAGCTCCCGCCCGACCCAGAGCGCCGCGACGAGACTCGGAAGCGCCAGAAGGCGCCCTGCGGTCCCGGGGAACGCCCGTGGCAGCCAGCGGTAGGCCAGAGCGATCGGGATCAGCGCGAACGCGGTGAGTCCGCCCTCCACGACGCTCAGCGCCGCCCACGGAATCGGTCCGAGGTAGCGCGAGGTCCACGAGACCAGGAGGGCGAAGAAGAGGATGCCGTAGACCAGCCCGACCAGCAATGCCCCGCCGAATCGGCGCCCGATCAGTGCGAGAAGCAGCAGCGCGACCGCAGGGAACGCGAGCGCCCACACCGCCGCCCCCGGGTAGGCGAGGTTCATCAGCAGCGCAGCGACTGCGGCAGCGAGCACCGCGGCCCAGAGCGGCAGGAGGGCGCGCCGGGGCGCTCGGGACTCGGTCATCCCGTCCATTCTCACATCGACGAGTACGCGACGATGCCGCGGCGCACGCGGTCGAGTGCCGTACGCGCGGTCCGCGCGACAGCGGCATCCTCCGCCACGATCGACAGCTGGTCCAACAGATCGATCGTCTGCTTCGCCCACCGCACGAAATCGCCCGCCGCCATGTCGGCGTCGATCAGCACCCGGTCGAGCGTGCCGCCGCGTGCCCAGGAGTGCATCGCACCGGCGAGACCGGCGGCGAGAGGCTCACTCCCGGGAAGATGGTGGTCCTGCTCGAGGTCATCGAGCTCCGCCCACAGAGTGGTCGTCTTCTCGTACGCCGCGCGGAAGGCTCCGCGCGGGAGTCCTCGCTCACCGGAGTTCGCCTCGTCCCGGCGGGGTTCGTACACGAGGCAGCAGGCCATGGCCGCGAGCGATGGGGCATCGAGGCCCGACCACAGTCCCTGCCGGAGCGACTCGGCCACCAGCAGATCGCGTTCGCCGTAGATGCGCCGCATCGTGCGCCCAGCTTCCGTCAGCGCGGTCTCACCGTCCTCCTGGACCAGATAGTCCAGCGTCTCGAGCACCTCCACGACCCGGTCGAACACGCGCGCGACCGTTCCGGTGCGGGCCTCGATCTGCCGACGGGTCCGATCCGTCTGACGCTTGAGCTTCCAGTAGCGCTCCGCCCACCGCGCGTGCGCCTCCCGGTCGGGGCAGCGATGGCACGGGTGCCGCTGCATCTGGGTCCGCAACGTCTGGATGCGCTTCATGCGCTTGTCGCGCGATGCGCGCGGAGCGTGGGACTCCTGGCGATTCTTCTTCTCGAGGTCGCTCAGCTCACGGCGGATGGCGGCGTACTCCGGGAAGTCTCCGTGCTCGCAGGCCATCGCGCTCTGATAGCCCGTCAGCGACTCCTCGGCCTCACGGACCTGCCGGGCGAGCCCGACGACCGCTCGATCGGCCTGGAACTGCGCGAACGAGGACTCCAGGATCTCGCGCGCCCTCGCCTTGCCGAACATGTCGATCAGATTCACGGCCATGTTGTACGTGGGCCGGAAGCTGGAGTTGAGCGGATAGGTGCGACGTGAGGCGAGCGCGGCGACCGCTTGCGGATCCATGCCCTCGGTCCACTGCACGACCGCATGACCTTCGACGTCGATGCCGCGGCGACCTGCGCGTCCGGTCAGCTGCGTGTACTCCCCCGACGTGATCGCGACCCGCGCTTCACCGTTGAACTTCTCCATCTTCTCGAGCACGACCGTCCGGGCGGGCATGTTGATGCCCAGTGCCAGGGTCTCGGTGGCGAAGACGACTTTGATCAGTTTGCGTCGGAAAAGCTCCTCGACGACCTCCTTGAACGCGGGCAGGAGGCCGGCGTGGTGAGATGCCACACCGCGCTCGAGGTTGTCGAGCCACTCCCAGTACCCCAGCACGTCCAGATCCTCATCCTGGAGGGTGCGAGTGCGGTCCTCGACGATGGCGCGGATCTCGGCTCTCTCCTCCGCCGACGTGAGCCGGATGCCGGAGCGCCGCACCTGTTGCACCGCGGCATCGCAACCCACACGGCTGAAGATGAAGAAGATCGCCGGCAGGAGGTTCGCGCGCTCCAGGAGGCGGATGACGTCCGGCCGATCCATCCGCTCGATGCGACGGGCGTTGGAGGCGCGGACGGGGCGGCGTCCTCCGCGAGCGGGCCGTTTGGCCTCGCGACCCGCGTGCCGATCGCTCCGATACGACTGCGCTCGTCGGTTGCCGTCGTAGTTCGATCCCGTCGAGGAGCGGATGCGCATCAGCTCCTGGTTCACCTGCGCGGTCGCGAGACCCGCCCGATCGTCGAAGAGGGGCAGCAGGTCGTCCCGCACGAGGACGTGCTGTTCGAGCGGCACCGGCCGGATCTCCGAGACGATCACCTCGGTGTCTCCACGGACGGTGTCGAGCCAGTCGCCGAACTCCTCCGCGTTCGACACGGTCGCGCTCAGCGACACGAGACGCACGCGCGCGGGCAGATGGATGATCACCTCTTCCCACACCGCCCCGCGGAAGCGATCGGCGAGGTAGTGGACCTCGTCCATGATCACGTAGCGCAGCTCACGCAGTGCCGTGGAGTCGGCGTAGATCATGTTCCGCAGCACTTCGGTGGTCATCACGACGATGCGGGCATTGCCGTTGATGTTCGTGTCGCCGGTCAGGAGCCCGACCTGGTCGGCGCCGTAGACCTCGACCAGCTCGCGGAACTTCTGGTTCGACAGCGCCTTCATCGGCGTCGTGTAGAACGCCTTGTCGTGGGGGGTCTGCATCGCGAGATGGATCGCGAACTCCCCCACGACGGTCTTGCCGGCGCCGGTGGGAGCGGCGACGAGCACGCTGCGACCGTTCTCCAATGCGTGGCACCCGGCCACCTGGAAGGGATCGAGCTGGAATCGCTGCAGCGCTGCGAAGGCCGTGGACTGCGGGTGCTCGGCCGCGACCTGTGCCTGCGCGTACCGCTCGGACGGCGAGCTCATGCGGCGCCAGGCAGGAGGCCGGACGCCTCGTCGCGCTTGCGCTTGCGGCGGTCGAAGAGCAGAGACAGACCCGCGGCGGCGAAGAAGAGCACGATCAGGATCCCTGCCAGCATCAGCATGCTGATCACATCGGCAGCGGGAGTCGCGAGAGCGGCGAAGACCGTGGCGATGATGATGGCGACCCGCCATCCCTTGAGGATCGCCCGCCCCGACATCACGCCGGCGACGTTCAGCGCGACCAGGAACACGGGCAGGACGAAGGAGATCCCGATCACGATCATCAGCTTGAAGATGAAGTCGTAGTACTCCTGCGCCTGGAAGAGGTTCTTCGCCCCCTCCGGCGTGAAGCTCGCCATCAGCTCGATGATGTGCGGTTGGATCATGACGCCGACGTAGCAGCCCGCGAAGAACAGCGGAACAGCCGCGGCGACGAACGCCACCGTGTAGCGGATCTCCTTGCGGGTGAGGCCGGGCATGATGAAGGCCCAGATCTGCCAGAGCCACACCGGCGCGGAGATGAAGAGACCGAGCGAGAAGGCGATCCGCATCCGCATGTCGAACGGGCCGGTGATCGTCGAGTAGACGAGAGCCGCGACATCCTCGCCGCGCTGCTCAGCGATGTCGTTGATCGGCTTCGTGATGAAGCTGATCACAGGGTCGGTGATCAGGAAGGCGAGCACCATGCCGACCACGAGCGCCATCGCGGCGATCATCAGGCGCTTGCGCAGTTCGACCAGATGCGCGCCCAGCGACATCCGTCGATCCCGATCCGCCTTCGGCATCACGGTCGGTTCGATGGCTGCCACGGCCGGTCAGGCGCGAGGCGGAGTCTCAGGCTCGATCCCCGAGTCCTTCACCGTGGTGGGCTCAGCGACCGTGGAGTCGGCGCGAGCAGCGTCGTCTTCCTTCATCGCCTTCATCTCACCCTTGAAGACCCGGGCGGACTGGCCCATGCTCTTCGCGAGAGCCGGCAGCTTGGCAGCACCGAACAGAAGGAGGATCACAGCCAGCACGATCAGCAGGTGCCAGCCTTGCATTCCAGCAAACATGTCAGGATTCCCGTCGTCGATGTGCGTTCGACCCAGTCTACAGATCAAACCTTTGCATCGGGTCGGTGGTACAGCGCGAGTCCTGATGCCGCCCACTCCCTCGTCGCGGTGCGCGCGACACCGGGATCGAGGACCTCCATCGCGCCCCCGAAACGGGCGGCGAGCCTCTTGATCGCGCGAGGATCCGCGAGATGCAGCTGCATCGTCACCTCACCGTCGACCACGACGTCGACCGTGTCGGAGGGCAGGAACCCCGACAGCAGCGGGGCGAGGCGTTCAGGCACCCGCACTGTCACGACGCGTTCCTGATCGAGTCCGGCGAACGCCTCGGGAACAGCGTCCCCGCCATGAGTGATCGGGATGTCGGTCAGCGTCGGCGTGCTGACACGATCGAGATGGAAGGTGCGCATCGCCTGCCGCAGGTGGCACCACCCCTGCAGATACCACTGGCCGTTCGTGATCAGGATCTGCACCGGGTCGACGGTGCGCGTCGTCGGTGTCGTGTCCGGCGCCTGATACGTGAACGAGATCGCGACGCCCTGCTGCAGACCACGAGCGACGGCTTCCCGCACCTCGTCCACCGCGCTGGGCGCGACGACCACATCCGCCGGTGCGTCCGCCGCACCGCGGGAGAGCTTCGAGATGAGGCCCGCGACGAGTCCGGAGTCGGACACCGCGGGTACGGCGGCGACCATCTGCAGACCGGCCAGCAGCGCGGCGGCCTCTCGTGCGGTGAACCGCGGTACCCGCCGCAGCGCGACGTCGTTGGTGATCTCGATGACGTCCTCGTGATCGAGCAGATCCCAGTTGATGTCGAACATCTCCTGCGGTTGCTGCCAGTAGCCCGACTCGCCAGGCAGCCCGATGACCGTGAGCTTCTCGACCATGCTGCGCATTTCGCGCGGGGTGACGCCGAAGTCGTCGGCGGCTTCGGCGAGGGAGACCTGCCCGTGCTCGAGCAGGTAGGGCACGAGCGTCAGATAGAGGCGCACGCGGTCCGCGGCGAGCAGCGGCTTCGGCTGGGCGGTCATCGCGGCTCCTCGACGTCGGTGTGAGCGCTCACGACGGAACGGAGCCGCGCGATGACGGCTTCCCGCAGCGGGGCGGGTTCGACGACCCGCACCTCTGGGCCGTAGGACGCGAGTTCGTCCGCGAGGATGTGCAGGTCCACGAACGGCACCATGATGCCCTGCGTCGCCGGGGTGGCACGACGTCCCAGTCGGAGTGCCGCCTCGGTGCCGGGCGTGATCTCCAGCAGGGCCGAGTTCTCGGCGGCAACGCGTTCCAGGCCGGAGAGCGCGCGCTCCCCCGCGCCGTCGCGGAGTGCGGGATCGAAGGCGGCGGAGCTCAGGCGCACCTCGCCGATGATCCGGCTGAGGAGGAATGTCCGATCCTCGTCGACCTCCACGTCCACGCCGAAGACGTGCCAGCGCGCTTCGTAGTCCACGAGCGCCAGCGGGCGGATGCTGCGGCGACGAGGGGCGTCCTCACCGGGCTTGAGGTAGTCGAAGGAGACCACTCTGCTGCGCTCGATGGCATCCTGCAACGGCGAGAACGCTGCATCGCGAGCCGTGATGCGCGGGGCGAATCCGATGATCGGCTCGTCGCCGTCGATGCCCAGCGCGCGGATCTTGCGCACACCGGACTGCGCATCGCCCGAGACCGATTCCGCGCTCCACACACTCCCGGCCAGACGGAGCACCGCCAACTCGGCCGGAGAGAAATCGATGTCGTCGGGCAGGTCGTATTCCGCCTGGGGAATACGGTAGCGGGCCTCGCGGAGGTCATTCGGATCCGCAGCATCACCGATCGTCTCGATCGGGACCCCGAGAGCGCGGAGCTCATCCTTGTCGCGCTCGAACATCTTCTCGAGCGCATCCGACCGTGTTCCGGCATCCGCGCGCTGGCGATACCCCGAGACGTTGTCGAGGATCTGCTGCTTGGTCAGCCCGATCTCCGTGGACATGAGCGCCACGACGAGATTCGTCAGACGCTCCTCCGCAGGGATCCGGGCGGCCATCACTGCGTGGGCGCCGTCACTGCGCCCAGGATGTCGATGACGAAGGCGGTGGCCGGGGTGGACCCGCTGGCCGGGGTCACGATGAGCACCTGAGAGCCCACGGTCGCACCGATGAGCTGCGGGTTCACCTGCGTGAGAGCAGCGTCGGAACCCCAGGTGTTCGTGGTGACGGTCTTGTCATCCCAACTCACGCCCATCACGTTGGTGACGAGCGCGTCGTCGGCCTTCACCGTCGCGCCGTCTCCCTTGATGAGGGTCTGCGTCGTGATCTCCTTCGGCGCCGCGACGTCGGGGATGATGATGCCCGGGGTGCCGTCAGGTGCGCGCACGACCGTCGGCAGGCCCCGCGCGTCGTTGAACTGCAGCGCACCGGAGGCCTTCGCAGGCATGACGTCGAGCACGTCGATCACCGCGACGATGTCCTCGCCCTTGGCGAGTCCGAATCCCTCGACGTTCTGCGGGCCGAAGTCCTCGGGCGTCAGCACGGCGAGGACCCGGCTCCCTGCGGTCGCGCAGGACAGCACATCGCTCAATCCGGGCGAGCGCTGGGCCCAGTAGTCGATGCTGTGCACCCTGGTCGGGTCGCCGTTGAACTCGGACTTGTACAGCGGCTTACCGCTGTTGCCGCTGAAGAATGCGATGTCCATCACGAGCGGCTGGAACGGCGTCTCGAGAGCACGGCCCTCGCCGACGGTGACGTCCGCGAATCCGCTCTTGTCGAGCTTGACCGGGCTGAAGACCGTGACATCGGGCACCGAGCCGAGGTCACCGCTCACATCGGCGATGTTCGAGATCTCATCGCCACCGGCGCTGCGATCGCAGGCCGCACCATCGTAGGACGCGGTCGCGGTGCACCCGGTCAGGGCGAGGACGACGAGGCTGAGAGACGCCAGAACGGCGGACGTTTTACGCACGCGCTCCAGTCTATTCCGTCGCGTCCCCTGATTCGCGCGAGGCCGCCGCCAGGCGTGCCCCTTCCGCGGCCTTCTCGGCCTCCCTGGCGCGCTTGCGAAGGTTCTTGTCGCTGATCTCGCGGTCGCCCACGGCACCCGGCGTCCACGCCTCCACGTCCTCATCGCCGTAGCTGCTCTTCGACGCGCGTCGCTTGACCGACGGCGCGACAGCACCCGGCGCCAGACGGCGGGCGGTGAGGAGGAATCCGGTGTGCGCGACCATACGGTGGTCCGGGCGCACCGCGAGTCCTTCGACGTGCCATCCGCGCACCATCGTCTCCGAGGCTTCGGGCTCCGTGAACAGACCGGTCCCGCGGATGTACTCCGCCACCCGCGAGAGCTGTGTCGCCGTCGCCACGTAGCAGAGGACGACTCCGCCCGGGGTGAGCGCGTCGGCCACCACGTCCATGCACTCCCAGGGAGCGAGCATGTCGAGGACGACACGGTCGACAGAGCCCGCTGCGGCCTCGAGCGGGAGCGACTCGACGAGATCGCCGACCACGACGCGCCAGGTGTCCGGCTGTTCACCGAAGAAGGTCTCGACGTTGCCGCGGGCGACATCGGCGAAGTCCTCGCGCCGCTCGAACGAGATGAGGGATCCGGAGGCTCCGACGGCGCGCAGCAGTGAGAGCGACAGCGCACCCGACCCGACGCCGGCTTCCACGACGACCGAGCCGGGGAAGATGTCGGCCTGCATGACGATCTGCGCCGCATCCTTCGGATACACGATCGCGGCGCCTCGCGGCATCGACATCGCGAAGTCCCGGAGCAGCGGGCGCAACGCGAGGTAGTCGTGTCCGGAGCTGTTCGCCACGACGGAGCCATCGGGGAGACCGATCAGGTCGCGATGCCGAAGCACGCCCTGGTGAGTGTGCAGTGCACCGTCTTCACGGAGAGTCACCGTGTGCAGGCGACCCTTCGGGCCGGTCAGCTGGACGCGGTCGCCCTCGCGGAACGGACCACTCGGTCGCTGTGCGCGGGTCTCGGTCATCGGACTGCTCCCGTCACGGTGGTGCTGCTGTCGAAGAGGTCGGCGAGGTCGTCGGCGCCCCGACCGTCGAGCGTGGGCCAGAGCTCGTGGGCGCCGAGGTGGTCCAGCGGCACGATGTGAGGCACCGCGAGAGTGAAGGCCCCCGACGCGAGTCCGGCCCGGACGCCCGTCGGAGAGTCTTCGATCACGATCACGTCGGCGATGTCGACGTCGAGCAGTGCGGCCGCCTGCAGGTACGGCTCCGGGTGCGGCTTCGGATTGTCCACGTCGTCGCCGGCGACCACGATGTCGAAGGCTTCGAAGTCGATCAGCTCGACGACGCTCAGCGCCATCCGACGCAGCGACATCGTCACCAATCCCGTCCGAATGCCGGCCGCACGGAGGTCGCGGAGGAGCTCACGTGCGCCCGGGCGGAAGGGCACCCCCTGGGTGCGGAGGGAGTCCTGCACGACATCGGTCAGATGCGAGACGATCGCCTCGGCCTCCATCGCGACGCCCGCGTTCTGCAGGATCACCGCGCTGTCGATCAGACCGCTTCCGACGAGCTGAAGAGCATCCTCGTGGCTCCAGGTGCCTCCGAAGCGCTCGACCAGCGCCGTCTCGGCCGCCATCCAATACGGCTCGGTGTCGACGAGTGTTCCATCCATGTCCCAGAGGACCGCGCGGGGCTTTCTGCTCACTGAACCCATGCTAGCCGTGGTGCCGCCCGCATCCCGCCCTCGCGGACTAGCCTGGAAGGATCACCTCGCCGATCTCGAAGGGAGCCCTCGATGGATGTTCTCGGTCCACGTATCATCATCGCCGCCTTCGACGGCTGGAACGATGCGGGCGAAGCCGCGAGCGCGGCGATCGAGGCCTTGCGGGCATCGTCGGAGTACGACCTCGTGCACTCCGTCGATCCGGAGCTCTACTTCGACTACCAGTACACGCGCCCGTCGACCCGCATGGATGCGGAAGGGCGCCGTCAGCTCCGCTGGCCGGAGGCGGGTCTCTGGCGCCCTCGCGACCCCGCGCCCGGGCCGGAGTTCTGGTTGCTGACAGGAGCGGAACCCGCGCGCACGTGGCAGGCGTTCGCCTCGGAGTTCATCGATGTGGCTCTGCGCGACGACATCACCGGGTTCGTCACGCTCGGCGCGATGCTCTCGGACGTGCCGCACACCCGGCCCATCTCGATCTTCGCGTCGAGCCAGAACGAGCAGGTCCGCGAGGCGCATGGCCTCGAGAGATCGCTCTATGAAGGCCCTGTCGGCATCCTCACCGTGTTCGAGCACTTCGCGGAGAACGCCGGCATCCCGACCGCGAGCCTCTGGGCGAGCGTTCCGCACTACGTCGCGTCTGCGACACCTTCGCCCAAAGTCACCCTCGCCCTCCTCGATCGCCTCGAGGAGCTCACCGGCGTCGACGTCGACCGCTCCCTGTTGCGCACCGAAGCCGCGGCCTGGGAGGCCTCGATCGACGCTGCCGCCTCCGAGGACGAGGACATGGCCGAGTACATCCGGCAGCTGGAGCGCACGCGCGACACGTGGGATTCCCCCGAGGCTTCGGGCGATGCGATCGCCCAGGCGTTCGAGCGCTACCTCCGTCGCCGCGACGACGGCCCCGGCGACCGCAAGCGCTGAGCGCGAGTCAGGCGGCGATCACGCCGGTACCGAGCAGCACCAGCAGCACGGTACCGAGCAGGATCCGGTAGATCACGAACGGCAGGAAGCTGCGCTTCGAGATCCAGTTCATGAAGAACGCGATCACGCCGAGCGCGACCACGAACGCGATGCCGGTCGCAGCGAGCGTGTCGCCGAACGAGAAGAAGGACGGCTCGTCCCAGCTCTTGAACACCTGGTAGAAGCCGCTGCCGAACACCGCGGGAATCGCGAGGAGGAACGCGTAGCGGGCGGCTGCCGCACGCTCGTAGCCGAGGAACAGCCCCATCGTGATGGTGCCACCCGAGCGCGAGACCCCGGGGATGAGGGCAAGCGCCTGTGCGAACCCGAAGGCGATGCCATGCGGGTAGGTCAGGTCGTCGAGCTTGCGACGCTTCGCACCCACGTAGTCGGCGACGCCGAGCAGGATGCCGAAGACGATCAGCATGATCGCGACGATCCACATCGATCGCAGCACGCTCTCGATCTGATCCTGGAACAGCAGACCGAGCACGACGATCGGGATACTGCCGATGATGATCAGCCAGCCCATCCGGGCGTCCGGATCGTTGCGCGGCGCCTTCCCGATGAGCGACCGGAACCATTGCCGCACGATACGGACGATGTCGCGCCAGAAGAACACCACCACCGCGGCCTCTGTGCCGATCTGCGTGATCGCGGTGAACGCCGCGCCCGGATCCTCGCCGGACGGGAGGAACGTCCCGAGGATGCGCAGGTGCGCGCTGGAGGAGATCGGGAGGAACTCGGTGAGTCCCTGGACGATGCCGAGAATCAGTGCTTCGAGCAGGTGCATGGATGGCTTTCAGATCGGTGTCGGCACGGAGCGCGCGGCGCTCAGAACGTGCGCAGCAGATCGGTCAGCACCCGCTGGCCGAAGACAAGCGAGTCTACGGGCACCCGCTCGTCGACTCCGTGAAACATTCCTGTGAAGTCCAGATCCGCAGGCAGTCGGAGGGGCGCGAATCCGTATCCCGTGATGCCCAGGTACGCGAGCGCCTTGTTGTCGGTCCCGGCGCCGAGCAGGTAGGGGATCACCGGGACACCGGGGTCGTGGCGGCCGATGCTCGCGACCATGGCCTCGACGAGCTCCCCCTCGAACGGCGTCTCCATGCCGATGTCGCGCACCACGGTCTCGATCACGATGTCATCTCCGACGATGGTCTGGAGCTCGGCGAGGACGTCGTCCTCGGTGCCCGGGATCACCCTGACGTCGATGAGCGCTTCGGCACGCTCCGGGATGACGTTGTGCTTGTAGCCTGCGGTGAGCGCCGTCGGGTTCGTGGTGGTGCGGAAGGATGACCGCAGGAACGCCTCCGCCGGGCCCGCTGCCGCCGCGAGCGCATCCGGATCGTCGACGCTGCGTCCGCTCAGCGCGCTCAGGCCGTCGAGTAGTGCTTGGGTCGTCGAGGTGAGCCGGATCGGCCAGCGCGTGCGACCGATGGCGGCGACGGCCTCGGCGAGCTTCGTGACCGCGTTGTCGTCGTGCAGACGGCTGCCGTGGCCCGCGCGTCCCTTCGCGACCAGCCGGATCCAGATCAGGGCCTTCTCCCCCACCTGCAGCAGGTACGCGCGGCGGTCGTCGACGGTGATCGAGTAGCCGCCGACCTCGCTGATCGCCGCCGTGGCCCCTTCGAACCACTCCGGACGGTTCTGCACGACCAGCGCCGACCCCTCGACTCCGCCGTTCTCCTCATCGGCGAAGAACGCCAGCACCAGATCGCGTTCCGGCTGCTCCCCCGCCCGCAGGATCTCCGCCACGGAGGTGAGGATCATCGCGTTCATGTTCTTCATGTCGACGGCACCGCGGCCCCACAGCATCCCGTCCTGCACGATGCCTGCGAACGGATCGACGCTCCAGTCCTCCGCCATGGCCGGTACGACGTCGAGGTGGCCGTGCACGACCAGCGCCGGCTTGTCGCGGTCGCGCCCGGGGACGCGCGCCATCACGTTGGTGCGCCGCGGGATCGGCTCGAAGTACTCGACCTCGAGGTCGAGCCCCTCGAGGTAGGCACCGACGTACTCCGCGGCCTCCCGCTCGCCCTTCGCGTTGCCACCGCCGAAGTTGGAGGTGTCGAAGCGGATGAGGTCGCTCGCGATGCGGACGACCTCCGGAAGAGTGGGATCGGTCATGTGCTCCAGGCTATCGAAACCACGCGCCACGCCCGGGCGGTGGGCTCGGTTCGAGTGCCCGCTGAGGACGTGGTAATGTCATTCTTCGGTCGGCAACGATCATCCAAAACCTGCGCGGGTGGCGGAATGGTAGACGCGCTACGTTGAGGTCGTAGTGCCCGTAAGGGCGTGGGGGTTCAAGTCCCCCTCCGCGCACAGATGACGAAGGCCCCGGATCCACGGATCCGGGGCCTTCGTCATGCTCGCGGCAGAACGGAGCCACGGGTCCTCATCCGAGACAGATGACGTCTCTCCTTGTCGGCGGTCGGAGGCGCGCTAGCGTGTGGTCATTCCGAGCGAAAGGTCGACCACATGGCACAGTCCAACCCGGGAGGCGACGACATCGTCCGCGCCTACCTCTACGGTTTCCCTCTGGTGTTCAACCTCGAACAGGTGGAGCGCTTCACGACCACCGGTGTGGGCAAGAACCCGGCAGCGCCATTCAATGTGTTCAGCCACGCACGCTCGCTCGCGGGCCCCGCCGACACGTTCGTCACCATCAACAACGACACGGTGTACTCGATGGCTCAGCTCGACCTGAGCGTGGGCCCGGTGGCACTGCACGTCCCGGACGCGGCCGGGCGCTACTACGTCCTCCAGTTCGTGGATGCATGGACGAACAACTTCGCCTACATCGGCCATCGCGCCACAGGAACCGCCGCAGGCGACTTCCTCCTCGTCCCTCCCGGGTGGACAGGCGACGCGAACGGTGTTCCCGTCATCCGCTTCCCCACCATGGTCGCCTCCCTCGTCGGGAGATGGGCGGTGAGCGGCGACGACGACCTCCCCGCCGTGCACGCGCTGCAGGACGCCACCACGCTCACGCCGCACGATACGGATGCGATACCGCGGGGGCTCGCGGTTCCCGACCCGGGTGTACCGGAAAGCATCTCCGCGCTCGAGAAGCTGCGCGTGTGGTCCCAGCAGTTCCCACCCGCGCCGCGTGACGCTCCACTTCAGCAATCGTTCGCCTCGACCGGGATCACCGAATCGGGTCCATCGCCCTATGCGTCGCTTCCTGCGGAACAGGTCGAGCAGATCTCCGCCGATCTGGCGTCGGCGAAACAGACTCTGCACACGGTGCTCACGCACGGTTCGAGTCCCGAAGTGAACGGGTGGAAGCTGACGCTGCACGCCTTCGACTACAACCTCGACTTTTTCGAGCTCGGCACCGTCGACGATGACCGCTACAAGATCAACGACCCGGAACGGCGGATCGTCGAGCGGGCGGGCGCGGCCCTCGGCGGTCTCTGGGGCAACCATGCCTACGAAGCGGCATACATCATGACGTACGTCGACGATCGCGGTGAGCAGCTCACTGGCGCGCGGACCTACACGCTGCGCCTCTCTCCCCCACCGCCGGTCTCGGCCTTCTGGTCGCTCACGATGTACTCGGTACCGGACTTCTACCTCGTCGAGAACCCGATCGACCGGTACTCGATCGGCGATCGGACCACGGGTCTGATCTGGGACGACGACGGCGGGCTGACGATCACGATCAGCGAGGCGGAGCCCACCGACGAGAAGAGCCGCGCGAACTGGCTTCCCGCTCCTTCCGGAGACTTCCGCCCGGTCCTGCGCATGTATGAGCCGGGTGAGGCGGTACTCGACGGGAGCTACGTGGTTCCGGCGATCACACGGGCTGATCAGTAGGGAACCAAAGCCGATCGCGCGGAAGCGTCAGGTTTCAGGCCGCGCCCACACCGAACAGGAGACCCAGGGCGTAGGTGATCGCTGCCGCACCGAAGCCGATCGCGAGCTGACGGAGTGCTCGTCGCAGGGGCGGGCCTCCGGACAGCACGCCGACCATGGCGCCAGTGCTCAGGAGGGCGGCTCCGACGAGCACCAGAGCGACGATGATGGCCGTGGTGCCCTGGAGACCGAAGATCCACGGCAGTACCGGAATGATCGCCCCCGATGCGAACAACAGGAAGCTCGAGATCGCCGCCGTCCAATCGCTGCCGACGATCTCGTGGTCATCGCCGCCTGCGATGTGCACAGGTCCCGTCGCCGCCTGGCGCACGCCCGCCTGCGCAGCGGTGACGATCCGTCGCGCCCGCTCCAACGACTCTGACGGCTCCATGCCTCGCGCACGGTACACGAGCGCGAGCTCGTTCTCGTCGATATCGAGGTCGCCTGCCGACGCAGCCGCGTCCTCATTGGCTTCGGTCGCCGCCAGGAGCTCGCGCTGAGAACGCACCGAGACGAATTCGCCAGCACCCATCGACAGCGCTCCGGCCAGCAGACCGGCGATACCGCTGAAGAGCACGAAGCCGGAGCTGACACCCGTCGCTCCGATGCCGAGCACGAGGGCGAGGTTGCTCACCAGACCGTCGTTCGCTCCGAACACGGCAGCGCGGAACGAGCCGGACAGACGCCGACGTCCGCGGGCCGCGAGACCGCGGACGACCTCGTAGTGCACCTTCTCGTCGGCGCGCATCGCCGGCGTGGCGTACTGCTCGGAGTCGTAGGGCGAACGCGCTTCCGCACTCTGTGCGAGCGCGAGGACGAAGATCGATCCGAATCGACCCGCCATCCACCCGAGCAGCCGCGAACGGATGCCCGCCCGCGGCAGGCGGGCCGGTTCGGCACCGAGAAGATCGAGCCAGTGCTGCTCATGACGGCGCTCGGCGTCGGCGAGGCTGAGCAGGATCTCCCGCTCCTCACCCTCGCGGCGGGCGGCCAGCTTCTGATACACGGCGCCCTCGGCCCGCTCTTCGACGAGGTAGCGCGCCCAGCGCCGACGATCGGCGGCGGTCGGCTCAGCAGCGGCAGGGGCTGTCATGGATTCTCCAGGTGTCACGGCGCACGGATGGGCGGGCAACGTACAACGCTATCCGTGCGAGTGCTGCGGGACCGCGCCGAGACAGCGATTGCCAGCATTTCGGGGTTCCGAAGCGGCACGGTGCGGAAGCGGACCGCTCAGCTGCGTACGCGCTTGCGGAGCACCTCGATGCGGGATTGCAGCTGCGACACCGTCGCCTGCGCCACCGCCGGACCCCCGCAGATACGGCGGAGCTCGGCGTGCACGGCGCCGTGGGGCTCGCCCTTCTGTCGCGCGTACAGGCCGACGAGGCTGTTCAACAGCTGCCGCTGCTCTTTGAGCGTGCGGTGCAACGGTGCCGGCAACGTCGTCGTCTCCGCCGGATCCGCCGTGGCCTCACGGGCCTCGCGGAGGCGCGACTGCCTGGACTGCCGCTGCATGAGCAGCTCGTGCACGTGCTCCGGTTCGAGGAGGCCGGGGAAACCGATGAACTCCTCCTCCTCGGGCGTGCCCGGTTCGGCGAGCTGGCCGAACTCCTGCCCTTCGAACACGACGCGGTCGAAGTGCGCGACGGAGGACAGCGCCTGGTAGCTGAACTCCTGCGTCAACGCGTCCGAGGTCTCCTCTTCGCGATTGGCGCTCTCGAGCAGCGAATCCTCGAGGCCGTCGTCTTCCTTCGACTGCCGGTCCAGCGCGTGGTCACGCTGCTTGTCCATCTCGTTCGCCAGCCCCATGAGCACGGGGACCTGCGGGAGGAAGACGCTGGCTGCCTCACCGCGACGCCGCGCCCGCACGAAACGACCGATCGCCTGCGCAAAGAACAGCGGGGTCGAGGACGATGTCGCGTACACGCCGACGGCCAGGCGTGGAACGTCGACGCCCTCCGACACCATGCGCACGGCCACCATCCACCGGCTGTCGCTGCCGGCGAACTTCTCGATGCGCTCGGATGCGGTCGCGTCGTCCGACAGCACGATCGTCGGCTGCTGCCCCGTGATGCTGTGGAGGATCTTCGCATAGGCGCGGGCCACGGTCTGGTCGGTGGCGAGCACGAGTCCGCCCGCATCCGGCACGTGGTTGCGGATCTCGGTGAGGCGACGATCTGCTGCCGACAGCACGGCCGGCATCCAGTCGCCTTCGGGGTCGAGTGCCGTGCGCCAGGCCTGGGACGTCACGTCCTTGGTGTTGTCCTGACCGAGGTGCGTCTCGAGTTCATCACCCGTGGTCGTGCGCCAGCGCATCTTGCCCGCATACATGTGGAACAGCACGGGTCGGACGACGCCGTCGGCGAGGGCGCGCCCGTAGCCGTAGTTGTAGTCGGTCCGCGAGATGCGCGCCCCGGACTCGTCGGGGTGGTACTCGACGAACGGGATCGGCGCCGTGTCACTGCGGAAGGGCGTTCCGGAGAGCAGGAGGCGTCGCTTCGCTGGACCATAGGCATCGCGGATCGCGTCGCCCCAGCTCAGAGCATCGCCGCCGTGGTGGACCTCATCGAGGATCACGAGCGTCTTCGCATCCTCGGTGAGATGCCGGTGCACCGACGACTTCGCCGCGACCTGCGCATAGGTGACCACGGCCCCGTGGTAGTGCCGCGCCGGCGCCCAGTCGCTGTTGCGGAAGCGCGGGTCGAGGCGGATGTGCACGCGTGCGGCCGCGTCTGCCCACTGCGTCTTCAGATGCTCGGTGGGCGCGACGACGATGATGCGGTTGACCTCGCCCATGCGCATGAGTTCGACGGCAAGGGTGAGTGCGAACGTGGTCTTGCCTGCGCCCGGTGTCGCGGCGACGAGGAAGTCGCGCTGATCCGCCTGGAAGTACTGTTCCAGCGCCTCCTGCTGCCAGGCGCGCAGCTTGTTCGCGGTTCCCCAGGGTGCGCGCTGGGGGAAGGACGGAGAGAGCATCGACTCCACGATAATCGGTGCCGACGACACTGGATCACGCGTCATGAATCCCGCGCGCGTCCCGCCCGAGAGGTCGTGGCTACGGGTAGGCTCTGTCACTGCGCTGCAGCCACCGCCGCCCCGCAGAACGTCGCGAAGGAGAGCTGGATGACCGACCAGGATTCGACTCGGACCCCCTACGTCCCCAACGAGACCGCGCACCCGTGGCGGCGTTTCGTCGCGGTGGGCGACTCGTTCACGGAAGGCATCGGGGATCCGGACCCGGCGCACCCCGGGAGCCATCGTGGCTGGGCCGACCGTGTCGCGGAGGTGCTCGCCGCGCAGGTCGACGACTTCGCCTACGCGAACCTCGCCGTGCGGGGAAAGCTGATCTCGCAGATCGTCGCGGACCAGATAGAACCGGCCGTCGCACTGCGCCCGGACCTCGTCTCCATCTGCGCGGGCGGCAACGACGTGATCCGACCGGGAACCGATCCGGACGCCATCGCCAACCAGCTCGAGGACGCCGTGGCCCGCCTCTCATCCACGGGTGCGGCCGTCCTCCTCTTCACGGGGATCGACACCGGGTTCACCCCGGTGTTCCGCCCCTTCCGGGGCAAGGTCGCGATCTACAACGAGAACGTGCGCGCGATCGCCGAGCGCCACGATTGCATCGTGGCGGATCAGTGGGCGCTCAAGGTCGTGCAGGACATGCGGTTCTTCGACGACGACCGACTGCACTACAACGCGCTCGGTCACCACGAGGTGGCGCGCATGGTGCTGCGGGCGCTCAACGTTCCGAACGACCTCGAAGCCATGCAACCGGAGCCGTTCCCGCTGCGCACCTGGCGCGAGGCCCGATCGGAGGATCTCGGCTGGGCGCGGGAGCACCTGGTCCCCTGGGTGCTTCGCCGCCTGCGGCATCAGTCGTCCGGCGACACGGTGACCGCCAAGAGGCCGGAGCCGTCGCCGGTGATCCTGCCCGACCACGACTGAACGGTCAGCGCTGGACCGCCCACAGCGCGACGGCGGCTGCGGACGCCACATTGAGCGAGTCCACGCCTCCGGACATCGGGATCGTGACGATCGTGTCCGCGCCGTCGAGCACAGTGCGCGAGAGTCCGTCGCCTTCCGATCCCATGACGAGCGCGACCCGCTCAGGGCGATCCGAGACGTAGGCGTCCAGCGTGACCGCATCGTCGCGCAGAGCGAGAGCGGCGATGTCGAATCCCGCGGCGTGCAGGTCTGCGATGGCTGAGTCCCAGTCGGTGATGCGGGTCCACGGCACCTGGAACACGGTCCCCATGCTCACCCGCACGCTGCGCCGGTACAGCGGATCGGCACCGCCCGGCGACACGAGCACCGCGTCGGCACCGAGTCCGGCGGCTGCACGGAATGCGGCGCCGACGTTCGTGTGATCGCCGATGTTCTCGAGGATCAGGACGACGTTGGCGCCGTCGAGCACCTCGCGGACGGACGGCAGCTCCGGTCGATGCATCGAGGCGATCGTGCCCCGGTGCACGGCGAACCCCGTCACCGCTTCCGCCACCTCGTCGGGCACGACGTAGACCGGCACGTCGAACCCGCCGACGATCTCCCGGATGTCCTCGACCCGGCGCTGCTGAGTGAGCACCGAGCGCGGTCGATGTCCCGCCGCGACGGCGCGCGCGATTACCTTCGTGGACTCCGCGATGTACAGCCCGCCCGACGGCTCGCTCAGCGTGCGCAGCGCGGTGTCGGTGAGTCCACGGTAGTCGTCGAGGCGCGGGTCGTCGGCATCCGTCACAGTCAGCAGTTCCACGGGGTCCACTCTGCCATCGCTCGCATGGTCGCACCGACACAGCGTCCGCCTCCCTGCGTGCCTCGTGTCCGCGCCGCACCGTAGACTCGCACGAGGAGGTCATGTGAGCGCGTCGAACACCGCCGAGCTGTCGGCCACCATCGCCCACGCCGCCGGGCTCTTGCGCGGCAGGCGGATCGCCCTCCTGACAGGTGCCGGCATCTCCACCGATTCCGGCATCCCCGCGTACCGCGGTGAGGGCGCCAGGACCCGCAGCGATCCGATGACGATACAGACCTATCTCGGCGATGAAGCCGCGCGGCGCCGCTACTGGGTGGGTGGCCACCTCGGCTGGCAGGCCTTCGCCCGGGCCGCACCGAATCCCGGGCACCTCGCCCTCGCCGAGCTCGAAGCCGCGGGGTCGGTCTCGGGCGTCATCACGCAGAACGTCGACGGACTGCACCTGCGGGCGGGCAGCTCGCACGTGATCGAGGTGCACGGCACGATGCGCCGTGTGCTCTGCCTGCACTGCGGCCAGGTCTTCGACCGCCGCGACATCGCCGTCCAGATCGAAGAGCTGAACCCCTGGATCACCGTCCCCGAGAACGTCGCACTCGCCCCGGACGGCGATGTGCTCCCGGAGAGCACCGAGGGGTTCGTCATCCCCGTCTGCACCGTGTGCGGAGGGATGTTGAAGCCCGACGTGGTGTTCTTCGGCGAGTACGTGCCGCAGGACCGGTTCCGTGCGGCTGAGTCGCTGCTGCGATCGAGCTCCGCCCTGATCGTCGCCGGATCCTCCCTGGTCGTGAACTCCGGTGTCCGTCTGGTCGAGCGCGCCCGGCGTCGCAGCATTCCACTGATCATCGTCAACCGCGAGCCGACGCGAGCGGATGCCTGGGCCGATCTCACCATCGCCGCCGGCACCAGCGACGTGCTCCCCGCCCTACAGGAAATGCTCTCGTGACCCACCTCACCCTCGTCCGCCACGGTCAGACCGACTGGAACCTCGCGCGCCGCATCCAGGGCTCGACCGACATCCCCCTGAACGAGACCGGACGCGAAGACGCGCGTTGGGCCGCCGAGAAGCTCGCCGCGGGCACACACCACGCCATCTACACCAGTCCACTGCTGCGGGCCAGGGAGACGGCCGAGATCATCGCGCACCGACTCGGACTCGAGGTCGTCGGTGTGGTCCCGGACGTCAGGGAACGTGAGTTCGGCGACGGCGAGGGGATGCTCGTCGAGGACTACATCCGCGCCTACGGCAACTGGCATGCCGAGGTGCCGGGCGCCGAATCCCTCCAGGAGGTCGGTGAGCGCGCCATCGAGGCCCTGCACCGGATCGCGAGGGAAGCACGCCGGCGCTCGTCCCCGCAGGCGGAGTCGGTCATCGTGGTGGCGCACGGCGGTGTGATCCGCGCGGTGATCGACCACGTCTCCGGAGGCACGCTGCCCCGCGAGGGGGAAGTGCTGCAGAACGGTTCTGTCCACCGGTTCGTCGCCGCACCCGGCTACCTGCGTCTGCTCGAGGAGTCCCCGGTCCTCTGACTGCTCAGCCCGCGCGGGACACCACGGAACGCGCGTGCCGCAGGACCGGCTCGTCGATCATGCGCCCCTGGAAGCGGAACACCCCGCGCTCGGTCTGCGCGGCTTCGAGCACGGCCCGAGCCCAGGCGACGGCCTCGTCGGCCGGGCGGTAGGCCGCACGGATCGCGGCGACCTGGTTCGGGTGGATGCAGGCGCTGGCGCGGAAGCCGGACGCCGCGGCATCCCTCGCTTCCTGTTCGAGTCCGAGCGCATCGTCGAGGTCGATGTGTACAGCATCGATCGCAGCCTTCCCGTGCGCTCCCGACTCGAGCAGCACCCGAGCGCGGGCGTAGCGGGCGATGTCCCGGTAGACGCCGTCTGCGTTCCGCGACGCAGTGCCGCCGAGGGACGCGACGAGATCCTCCGCTCCCCACATCATCGCCACGACCCGCGGATGGGCGGCGATGCGGTCGGCGGCGTGGATGCCGCGCGCCGTCTCGCACAGGGCGATCAGGGAGAACGACTCGTCGAACGCGTCGAGACCGTCTGCGCTCTCGGTCTTCGCCACCATCACCGTCCGGTACGGGGTCGCCTGCAACGCTTCGAGATCGGCGGTGAACTCCGCACTATCCGGCGCATTGACCCGCACAATGACGCGTGCGGGATCGATGTCGGCGGCGAGCACGTTCTGGCGTGCGGCGGCCTTGGCCTCCGGCAGGACGGCATCTTCTAGATCGAGGATGATGGCATCCGCGCGCTCCAGCGCCTTGCCGAAACGCTCCGGCCGGTCCGCCGGACAGAACAGGAGCGCGGGGCCGAGGTCGAATGTCATCCGATGGAACCTTCCGGGAGGCAGTGCACGAGGACCGAGCGCACGGCGGTGGCGACCACCGTGCCCTCCTGGTTGCGCCCGGTGTGGGCGATCTTCACGATGCCCTGACCCGGCCGCGATGACGACAGTCGCTTCTCGACGATGACGCTCTCGGTGTAGAGGGTGTCGCCCGCGAACAGCGGATGCGGGAACGCGATGTCGCCGAAGCCGAGCTGTGCGACCAGCGTGCCCTGCGTCAGCTGCGCGACGGACGAACCCACCATGGTCGACAGCGTCCACATCGAGTTCATCAGGCGCGCGTGGAACGGATCCTGGGCATCCGCGAACGCCGCGTCCAGGTGCAGCGCCTGCGTGTTCATGGTCAGGGTGGTGAAGAGCACGTTGTCGGCCTCGGTCGCGGTGCGGCCAGGCCGGTGCAGATATCGCGCGTCGACCGCGAACTCCTCGTAGTACAGCCCCCGCTGGAGGATGTCGTGCGTGGTCATGCCACCACGCTACCCGGCGAGTCCGAGGCCACGTGCGATCACGAGGAGCTGCACCTCGGTGGTGCCCTCGCCGATCTCGAGGATCTTCGAGTCGCGATAGTGCCGGCCGACCGGGAACTCGTTCATGAAGCCGTTTCCGCCGAAGATCTGTGTCGCATCGCGGGCGTTGTCCATCGCCGCCTCGCCACCGACGAGCTTCGCGATCGCCGCCGCTTCCGCGAACGGCTTCCCGGCATCCCGCAAGCGCGCCGCGTGGTGCCAGGCGAGGCGCGCGGTGTGCACGCGCGCGCGCATCCGGGCCAGCGTGAACTGCGCGTTCTGGCGAGTGCTGAGTGCGGCACCGAAGATCGTGCGGCTCTTGGCATACTCGACAGCGGCCTCGAGGCAGCCCTCCGCCGCGCCCGTCGAGAGTGCGGCGATCGCGATGCGCCCCTCGTCGAGGATGCTGAGGAAGTTGCGGAACCCGCTCCCCCGCTGCCCCACCAGATTCGACGCGGGCACACGTGCGCCGTCGAACGTCAGCGGATGTGTGTCCGAGGCGTTCCAGCCCACCTTGTCGTAAGCGGCCTCGACCGTGAAGCCGGGGGTGCCGTTCGGGACGATGATCGTGGAGATCTCCTTGCGCCCGTTGTCGGTCCCGGTCACTGCGGTGACGGTGACGAAGCGGGTGATGGGCGTACCCGAGTTGGTGATGAACTGCTTGGAGCCGTCGATCACCCACTCGTCGCCGTCGAGTCGGGCGGTGGTGCGGGTCGCGCCGGCATCGCTGCCTGCCTCCGGCTCGGTCAGGCCGAAGCCTGCCAGGGCACGACCGGCGAGCAGATCCGGAAGCAGTTCCTGCCGCTGTTCTTCGGTGCCGAAGCGGAAGATCGGCATCGCTCCGAGGCTGACACCGGCCTCCAGCGTGATCGCGATGGACTGATCCACGCGTCCCAGCGCCTCGATCGCGATGCCGAGCGCCATGTAGTCCCCGCCCTGCCCGCCGTATTCCTCGGGGAACGGCAGCCCGAACAGACCGAGCTCGCCCATCTGGGATACGACGTCCATCGACAGCGTGTGCGTGCGGTCTGCCTCGTACGACTGGGGAGCGACGACGGTCTCGGCGAACTCTCGCACCATGGCGGCGAGCTCGCGCTCCTCCTCGGACAGGTCTTCCATGTTCAACTCTCCTCCGTCGTCACGCGGGCGACCGGTTGATCGCGCCGCACCTGATCGCCCACGGCGACCAGCAGATGCACCACGCCGTCCTGCGGCGCGAGCACCTGGTGCTCCATCTTCATCGCCTCGATCGCCACGAGCGGGTCGCCCGCCGAGACGGCGTCTCCGTCCGCGACGAGTACCGCGACGACGCTCCCCGGCATGGGCGCGCGACCCTCCGGTCCGGTCGTCGTGGACCCTGCCTCGCGCGCGGCGAGTCGTCGGCGCATCCGCTGTCGGCGGTCCAGGGGGCGCAGTCGCACGGTGTGCCCGTCCTCGGCGACCCACACCGCACCATCCGCGTCCACCGCGGACCGCACGAGGCCGCGGGGTCGTGCGCCAGCCGGATCATCGAGAGGAACCTCCTCGTCGTCGTCCGAGAGCGCGATGAAAGGCGCCCGTGCTTCTGCCACGGAACCGAGACGCCAGCCGGGGAGCTCGCGCCAGAGTGCGCTCGTGCGCAGCGGTTCGATCGCACCGGAGGCGGCGTCGCGCGCAGCGACGAGCTGTGCGGCCGAGGGGCGGTCCGCTGCCAGGGGAAGCAGCGTCTCGATGAGCCCCGTATCGAGGTTGCCTGCCACGACCCGTGCATCACGGCAAAGAGTACGCAGGAAGGCGATGTTCGTCTCGACGCCGAGCACCACGGTGCGGGCAAGGGCATCGTCGAGCCGGGCGAGCGCGGTCTCGCGATCCTCGGCGAACGCGATCACCTTCGCGATCATCGGATCGTAGAAACCCGTGACCTCGCTCCCCGTCTCGATCGCCGCGTCGACGCGGACGCCCGTCGGCGGGTCGAACAGGAGGATGGTCCCCGTCGAGGGGAGGAACCCCCGCTCGGGCGACTCCGCGTACACACGCGCTTCGACGGCGTGCCCGGTCAGCCGCACGGTCACGTCGAGCGGGAGACCGGCGGCAGCGCGCAGCTGCAGCGCGACCAGGTCGAGGCCGGTGACCTCCTCGGTGACCGGATGCTCCACCTGGAGGCGGGTGTTCATCTCGATGAAGAAGACCTCGTCCGGGGCATCGGCGTCGATCAGGAACTCGACGGTTCCGGCGCCGACGTAGTCCACGCTCTCGGCGGCGAGCACGGCGGCCGCGAGCAGCTGCTCCCGGGTGTGCGCCGGGATGCCGGCGGACGGAGCCTCTTCGATCACCTTCTGATGCCGACGCTGCAGCGTGCATTCGCGCTCACCGAGGGCGACCACGGTGCCGTGTGCGTCACCGAACACCTGTACCTCGATGTGCCGTGGACGTCGGATCAGTCGCTCGAGGATGAGCGCGTCGTCTCCGAAGGCGGATGCCGCCACCCGCCGTGCCGACGCGAGGGCACCGCGGAGACCCGCCGCGTCGGACACGACCTCCATGCCCTTCCCGCCGCCCCCGGCGCTGGGCTTGACGAGCAGCGGATAGCCGACCTGCTCCGCCTCCTCGGCGATCTCGGCATCGGAGAGCCCCTTCGCATCGAAGCCGGGCACCACAGGCACGCCGTAGCGCATCACGTGATCACGAGCACGCGCCTTGTCGCCCATGATCTGGAGCGCCTGGACCGATGGACCGATGAAGACGATGCCGCTCTCGGCGCAGGCCTCGGCGAGGCCGACGCTCTCCGACAGGAATCCGTAGCCGGGGTGGATCGCCTGGGCGCCGGTACTTCGGGCCGCGGCGATCACGGCATCGATATCGAGGTAGGACTCGGCAGCGGGCGCCGGGCCGATGCGCACGGCGGCATCCGCCTCACGCACATGCGGTGACCCTGCGTCCGCATCGCTGTAGACGGCGACGCTGCGGATACCGAGCGCACGCAGTGTGCGGATCACCCGTCGCGCGATCTCGCCGCGGTTGGCGACGAGGACGGTGTGGAAGGAGATGGGCTTCGAAGACGACATGGCTCTCACATCCGGAAGACGCCGAAGCGCGGCTCGGGCAGGGGGCTGCGGGCGACGACGTCGAGCGCGAGGCCCAGCAGGTCGCGGGTCTGCGCGGGATCGACGATGCCGTCGTCCCACAGTCTCGCGGTGGCGTAGTAGGGCTCGCCCTGGTGCTCGTACTGCTCGCGGATCGGTGCTTCGAAGGCGGCGCGCTCGTCGCCGGTCCACGCCTCGCCGCGTGCGGTGAGCTGATCTTCCTTGACGGTGGCGAGGACCGAGGCGGCCTGCGCCCCGCCCATCACGGAGATGCGGCTGGCGGGCCAGGTCCACAGGAACCGCGGCGAGTACGCCCGGCCGCACATCGAGTAGTTGCCCGCCCCGAACGATCCGCCGATGATCACGGTCAGTTTCGGCACCCGTGTACTGGCGACCGCGGTGACCATCTTCGCGCCGTCCTTCGCGATTCCTCCGGCTTCGGCGTCGGAGCCGACCATGAACCCGGTGATGTTCTGCAGGAAGAGCAGCGGGATACCGCGTTGGTCGCACAGCTCGATGAAGTGCGCGCCCTTGAGCGCGGACTCGCTGAACAGCACTCCGTTGTTCGCGACGATACCGATCGGGTGGCCGTGCAGACGTGCGAATCCGGTGACCAGGGTCGTCCCGTACTCCGGCTTGAACTCGAGGAAAGTGTCGCCGTCCACGAGGCGTGAGATCACCTCATGCACGTCGTATCCGGCGTTCACGTCGACCGGGACGACGTCGTAGAGCGAGGAGAGCTCGGACGGCGGACGGCTGCTCACCACTTCCCAGGCGGGAGCGGCGGGGGCCGGCAGAGTGGCGACGATGTCTCGCAGGATCTCGAGTGCGTGCTCATCGTCCTCGGCGAGGTGGTCGACGACGCCGCTGCGACGGGCATGAAGCTCTCCACCGCCCAGCTCCTCGGCGGTGACGATCTCGCCGATCGCCGCCTTCACGAGAGGCGGGCCGCCGAGGAAGATCGTGCCCTGTCCCCGGACGATCACGGTCTCGTCGCTCATCGCGGGAACGTACGCGCCGCCCGCGGTGCACGAACCGAGCACGGCTGCGAGCTGCGGGACGCCCTCGGCGGACATCCGCGCCTGATTGAAGAAGATGCGCCCGAAGTGCTCACGATCGGGGAAGACCTCATCCTGCTTCGGGAGGAACGCACCACCCGAATCGACCAGGTAGAGGCAGGGCAGCCGGTTCTCGAGGGCGATCTCCTGCGCGCGCAGATGCTTCTTCACCGTGAGCGGATAGTACGTGCCGCCCTTGACGGTCGCGTCGTTGCAGACGACCATGACGTGGCGACCGTGGACGAGACCGATGCCGGCGATCACACCGGCTCCCGGCGCCTCTCCCCCGTACAGCCCGTCGGCTGCGAGCGGAGCGACCTCGATGAACGGACTGCCCTCGTCGAGCAGGCGCGCGACGCGGTCACGTGGCAGCAGCTTGCCGCGGGCGACATGACGTTCGCGAGAGGTCTCCGGTCCCCCGCGCGCGGCGGTGGCGAGACGCTCTCGCAGCTCCTGCGCCAGTGATTCCTGGGTTGCGGGCATCGTGATGTCCTCCTCGACCCACGTCCGCGTGGGCGTCGCCCTGGCGCGGTGCATGCATTTTCGGTTAGTGTTCACTAACCCGTTGATTCAGGTTAGCGAGGATTAACTGAGATGACAAGCCCGGTCACCGCCCGAGACCGCGCCAAGGCTGAACGGTCGGATGCGATCCTGCACGCCGCCGCGCAGCTCTTCGCCGCGCGCGGGTACAGCGGCGTGAGCCTGGAAGACATCGGCGCCGCCGTCGGGGTCTCCGGCCCCGCCGTCTACCGCCACTTCGCCGGGAAGCAGGCCCTGTTGGGCGCCGTGCTCGTCAAGGTCAGCCAGGACCTCGTGCGCGGCGGCCAGGACGTCTCGTCGGATGCCCCGCGCCCGGAAGACCGCATGCATGCGCTGATCCGCTTCCATGTGGATTTCGCACTCGGAAACGCCGAGGTGATCCAGGTGCAGGATCGCGACGTGGCCTATCTCTCCGATGCCGATCGGGCAGAGGTGCGCCGCCTCCAGCGTGCGTACATCGAACTCTGGATGGACGCGCTCTCGGTCCTCGACCAGTCGAGCACCATCGATCGCGAACAGCTGCGGCTCCGCGTCCAAGCGTGCTTCGGGCTCATCAACTCGACTCCGCACAGCACGCGTGCCACGACCAGACGGCACTCCGCCACCGCGACCGTGCTGATCGCGATGGCGGATGCCGCGTTGCGCGCCTCTATGTGAGAAGCATCGCCCGAGCCGGATCCTCCAGCAGATCCGCGACGGACTTCAGGAACGCCGCGCCCTCGGCTCCGTCGACGATCCGGTGGTCGAACGACAGGCTGAGCGTCATCAGCTGGCGCAGGGCGATCTCGCCGCGGTACTCCCATGGCTGGCTGCGCACGGCGCCCACGGCGAGGATGCCGGACTGACCCGGCGGAAGGATCGGCGTGCCGGCATCGACCCCGAACACCCCGATGTTCGAGATCGAGAAGGTGCCGCCGGCGAGTTCCGCGGGAGAGGTTTTGCCCGCACGCGCCGTCGCAGCGAGGCCCTTGATCGCATCGGAGAGTCCGCCGAGCGTCAGCTGTTCCGCATCCCGGATCACAGGCACGATGAGTCCGCGATCCGTCGCCGCCGCGATCCCGAGATCCACGTAGTGGTGCTGCACGATCTCGCCGGCGGCCTCATCCCAGCGCGAGTTGAGCCCCGGGGCGCGGCCGAGGGCGAGGCACACGGCCTTCGCGACCACGGCGAGCGGACCGATCCGCTGCTCGCTGAACTCGCGATCCTCGCGGAGGCGGGCCAGCAGCTCCATAGTGGCCGTCACGTCGACCGTGTGGAACACCGTGACGTGTGGCGCGGTGAACGCGCTCTGCACCATGGCGGCGGCGGTGTGCTTGCGCACGCCGCGGATCGGGATTCGCGTCTCGCGCTCCCGGTCATCCGATGGAGCGGAGAACAGGGAAGGCGCGGGTGTCGCAGCGAGAGGCTCGTTTCCTCCGCGGGCTCCGATCCGCTCGGCGTAGGCGTCCACGTCGCTGCGGGTGATCAGCCGGTCACCGATCTCGGCCGCGATGAGGACCAGATCAACGCCGAGGCGCTTGGCATGCGCGCGCACCGGCGGCGTCGACCGCGGGCGCTCGACGACGGCGTCGACGGCGAGAGAAGGGGTCGCGTCGTGAGGGGCCGCTTCGAGAACGGCCGTGTCGACCACGGCGGGCGCCCCTCGGTTCCGACGCTGCCGACGCGCAGGACGACCGCTCGACGTCGGCGCAGCCCCGTATCCGACGAGGTTCGGCTGCGCCCTCTCGGCCGCGGGCTCGGCGGCGGCGGCGGAAGCCTCCTCCGCACCTTCGACGTCGAAGGCGATCAATGGCGCGCCGACCGCGACCGTCTCCCCCGCCTCCGCGTGGAGGGTCGACACTGTGCCTTCGTAGGGCGAGGGCAGCTCGACCACGGCCTTGGCAGTCTCGACCTCTGCCAACGTCTGGTTCAGGGCCACCGCATCACCCGGGGCGACCAACCACTGCACCACTTCGGCCTCGGTGAGACCTTCGCCGAGGTCGGGCAGTCGGAACTCGGCGATCATGCCTCTGCTCCCGTCAGGCTGTTCGGTCGGTCGAGGACGCGATCCACCGCGTCGAGGATCCGGTCGAGATCCGGGAGGTGGTACTTCTCGAGTTTCGCCGGCGGATACGGGATGTCGTGTCCCGTCACCCGAAGCGGCGCCGATTCGAGGTACTCGAAGCAACGCTCGGTGATACTCGCGATCACTTCCGCGGCGACACCCGCCTCACGCGACGCCTCGTGCGCCACGACGACCCGCCCCGTCTTGCGCACGGATGCGGCGACGGAGTCGTAGTCGACCGGCGAGAGCGAGCGCAGGTCGATCACCTCGAGCGAGATGCCCTCGTCCTCTGCCGCCTCAGCCGCTTGGAGCGCGGTCGAGACCATCGCACCGTAGGTGATGACCGTCGCATCCGAGCCGCTGCGCACCACACGGGCGAGACCCATCGGCGGGGCGTCGGCGAGCGATGCCTCGAGGTCGACGTCGCCCTTGTGGTGGTAGAGCCGCTTCGGTTCGAAGAAGATCACCGGGTCATCGGAGGCGATGGCCTGTCGAAGGCTGCGATACGCGTCTTCCGGATTCGAGACGGCGATGACCCGCAGTCCCGCGGTGTGCACGAAGTACGCCTCGGGCGACTCCGAGTGGTGCTCAGCGGCGCCGATGCCACCCGCCCAAGGGATCCGGATCGTGATCGGCATCCTCACGCGGCCTTGTGTGCGGTAGTGGAGCTTCGCGACCTGCGCGACGATCTGATCGAACGCGGGGTACACGAATCCGTCGAACTGGATCTCGACGACGGGGCGGTATCCGCGGAACGCGAGGCCCACCGCCATGCCGACGATGCCGGACTCCGCCAATGGCGTGTCGATCACTCTGGCCGCGCCGAACTCGTCGAGCAACCCGTCGGTGATGCGGAAGACACCACCGAGCTTTCCGATGTCCTCGCCCAGCAGCACGACCTTGTCGTCGTCGCGCATCGCCTGGCGCAGACCGGCGCCGAGCGCCTTGCCGAGGGTGAGCTCGGTCATGCTCCCACCTCGCTGTCGAACGATGCGAGGTAGGCGGCGTACTCGTCGCGCTGACGCTCGAGGCCCGTGTGCGGTTCTGCGTACACGCCGTCGAAGACGGCGAGGGGCGGGCGCGTCACCATGCCGAGGCACGCCGCCCGCATCTCCTTCGCGACGGCATCCGCGGTCGCCTGGGTCTCGATCATGTGCTCTTCGGTGAGGTCGCCCGTCGCACGCAGGTGGGCTTCGAGTCGTGCGATCGGGTCCCGCCGACGCCACGATTCGAGTTCCGCCTCATCGCGGTATCGGGTGGGGTCGTCCGCGGTCGTGTGCGGGCCCATGCGGTACGTGACGGCCTCGATATACGCGGGACCCTTGCCCGATCGTGCGTGATCCAGTGCCCACCGCATCGCTGCCATGCATGCGAGCACGTCGTTGCCGTCGACGCGCACACTGGGGATGCCGAATCCAGGAGCTCGACCGGCGATCGGATACTGCGACTGCACGGCGACGGGTTCGGAGATCGCCCAGTGGTTGTTCTGGCAGACGAAGACGACGGGCGCCTGGTACGACGCCGCGAAGATCATCGCCTCGTTGACGTCGCCCTGGCTCGTGGCCCCGTCACCGAAATAGGTGACGGCGACCTCGTCGGTGCCGTCGTGCTGGATACCCAGCGCGTACCCGACGGCGTGCAGCGTCTGCGCGCCGATGATGATCTGCAACGGTGCCATGCCAAGGACCGCCGGATCGTAGGCGGCGCCTTCTTCGCCCCGCCACATGCGCACATAGTCGCCGGGTGCGGCGCCGCGGGCGTACACGACACCGGTCTCGCGATAACTGGGGAAGACGTAGTCCTTCGGGGCGAGTGCCCGCGCGGTTCCGATCTGCGTGGCCTCCTGGCCTTGACACGGCGCCCACAACCCGAGCTGTCCCTGACGCTGGAGTGCGACACCCTCGGCGTCGATGCGACGGAGGACCACCATGTCGCGCAGCAGCGACCGCAGCTGCGCGGCGTCGACGTCGGCGACGAATGGGTCCAGCCTCGGATTCGCCACACGGCTTCCGTCCGGGGCCAGGATGCGCTCCGAGAGCTCCAGATCCTGGGCGGTGTCTGCGATGGGGGTGATCTGCGGTGACATCGTCGTCCTCCTCGTCCTCGGCGGCCCTCGTGAGGCGCCGCGCACTGATGCCAGCGTCATCACCGGCATGGTCTGAGAGTACGACCGCTCAACACCTCGCTCAAGCATTCTCGTCACGCTTGAGCATGTTGCTCAATTCGGGCGCAACGGCTCCTGCTAAGGTTTGGCACTATGCCAGGACTGGACCGCATCGATCTCGAGCTTCTCGCCGCCCTCGCCGACGACCCGAGGACCACCATCGTCGCTCTGGCCGAGAACCTCGGGCTCTCCCGCAACACGATCCAGGCGCGGATGGCGCGCCTCGAGCAGAGCGGGATCTTCCTCTCCTACGAGCGCTCGTTCTCCCCCGACGTGCTGGGCTTCCCGCTCCAGGCGTTCGTGAGCATCGGAGTCCGGCAGACGGAGCTCCCCCGCATCATCAACGAACTCGCGCGGATCCCGGAGGTCGTGCAGGCGCACGGTCTGAGCGGATCCATCGACCTGCTCGCGCGTGTCGCGTGCCGCGACGCGCGTCACCTCTTCGACACGGATGCACGCATCCTGTCGATCGAGGGTGTCGAGCGCACCGAGACCTCGCTCGCGATGGGCGAAGTCATCCCGTTCCGGGTGGCTGGACTCATCGGCCTCGCGCGACGGGAATCCTGAGGAAGCGTCGGACCGCGCCCGCAGCCTCCGCCGGCGTCTCGTAGTGGATGAGATGACCGACGTGCGCGATCTCGACCAGGCTGGCGTCAGGGAAGATCGTCGCCAGCGTCCGCTCGGCTTCGATGGGTGTGATGTCGTCGCGCTCTGCCGCGACGAGGAGCGTCGGAACGTCGATCTCCGGGGCGAACTCACGGACGTCGTGAGACACGCTCGCGACGAACGCGTCGCGGAGCACATCACGGTCCGAGAACCGAGAGAAGTGCGTGTCGTGCTGATCGTGGATGAACCGTCGGAGCTCGGGATCCTTCGTCTTGGCCATCGTGATGCTCATCACCCGGACGATGATCCGGTTGCGCAGCAGTGCTGTCCCGGCCTTATCCGGCAGGTGAGCGCCGAGCGCGTAGTAGAGCACGGCGAGCCGGGTCATGAGCCCCTTCGGGCCCTCCAGCGCGGGCGCGCCGATCGGGTTGAGGAGGATCAGGCGAGACGTCTTCAGTCCGCCCGCGACGGCGGCCGATGCCACGATCGAACCGAAGGAGTGCCCCAGGATGACGGCATCGGGCGCGACGGCTGCGGCGAAGTCGGTGAGCCACCCCGCGTACTCGTCGAGGTCGTGCCGCCGCCCGGGCATCGGGTCGGACTCACCGAACCCGGGGAGGTCCGGGGCGATCACGCGCGCCTCCGGAAGGTAGGCGAGCACGGGTTCGAGCCCGTGGTGCTCGCCGCGGAACCCGTGCACGGCGATCACGGTGGTCTCCGCGGCGTCCGGCCCGTACACCCAGTAGGCGGTGGTCGCCCCGCGCACCTCGACCTCGTGGCGCTGCACGGGGAGGCGACGAAGACGATCCGCGTAGGGAGAGGGCACGCTCATGCCTCCGAGTCTACGAGTCGCCGTGCGCCTTCTCCTGAATGTCCGCAGCCGGCCGTAGCGTGAGGGCATGTCCCGCGGTCTCGAGCTTCCCTCCTGGCTCAGCCGCGTCGGCGTCTTCGACTTGGAGACGACAGGAGTCGACGTCACGTCCGATCGTGTCGTGACCGCCTACGTCGGCGTCCTGGATGCAGAGGGGCGCCAGATCGCCGCCCGGTCGTGGCTCGCCGATCCCGGTGTTCCGATCCCAGCGGGGGCAACGGCTGTGCACGGGATCACCACAGAGCACGCACGATCCGCAGGCCGGCCCGCTTTCGAGGTGGTCTCCGAGGTGACCGCGGCGCTGCGGTCGTTGTTCGACCAAGGCGTGCCGGTGGTGGCGTACAACGCGTCCTACGATTTCTCGCTGCTTGCCCACGAGGCCCAACGGCTCGGGACCGAACCGTTGGGGGATCCCTCACCGGTCATCGATCCGCTCGTGATCGACAAGGCGTACGACCGCTACCGCCGCGGGAGGCGCACGCTCGAAGTGGTCGCCGCCCACTACGCCGTGACGCTCGACGCCGCGCATGACGCATCCGCAGATGCGATCGCCGCCGGACGTGTCGCGCAGGCTCTCGCCCGCCGTTACATGCTTCCCGCGACCCCCGCAGAACTGCACACGAACCAGATCGGATGGGCGCGCTCGCAAGCCGCGAGCCTCACGGAGTACTTCGTCAGCATCGGCCGCCTCGATCCTGAAGACGCGCTCGACGGGCGCTGGCCCGTTCGCACAACGCAGCCCGACGTCTTCGCCCGCCGTCCGTCATCCTCGGCGCCTTTCGTTGACTAGAGTTCGAGTACCCGGACCGCTTCTTCTCGGTCCTCTGAGCACCACATCGAGGAGCCCCATGGTCCACGTCCCGTACCGCGTCGAATCCCGCGCCTGCTGATGGGCAGCCTGTACTACGGAGACACGCAGACCCCGATCCAGATCGACGACCGTGCTCTCGCACACTTGAAGGTCGTGATCGCGACGAAGTTGCGACGCAACGAGAGCTTCACGCTGTCGTGGCGTCATCCCGAAGGCGATGCGCCCGGACGGTCCACGCTGTGGCTGCACCCCTCGATCCCGCTCCGGTTCGTCTTCCAGGAACCCGAACCGCCCGAGCTCAGCAGGGCGTGGATCGAGGAGCTCGCGCACTCGGCGAGTTCCACGGGAGGGATCATGCTCGTCGAGGAGCACCTCGAGAGTGCCCTCGCGGAGTGACAGCCCCCACGTTCACACCGGATCTTCGCCGCTGGAGCTGACGGACCGACGCGTCGTCGGCTCCCCGGTGGCCGGATCGACATACGTGCGCGACACGGTCTCCGTCCGACGCCGCCGCGCCATCAGGACGATGCCGATGAGGAAGACGACGACACCCGCTCCCATCAGGATGTAGCCGACCATGTCCAGGTCGACCCAAGGGACCTCGACGTTGACCGCGAACACGAGGATCGCGCCGATCACGAACAGGGCGATTCCGCTGCCGATGCTCATCATGCCTCCCGGTGTGCGGCACGGTGCCGCGCCTTCGAAGGATGGCGCGTCGGATCGCGCGCAGGGAGGGGGTTGACAGCGTCCGGCGGTGGGTGCCACCCGCTCCCTCGCCCTCCTCGGGCCCGTTCGCTGCGAATCGGTCCCGGGAGCGCCCAGTAACAT
>NZ_JBBCPF010000010.1:0-110815 GCF_037150835.1 Microbacterium sp. LB12
ACCATCGAGATCTTGTCCCACCGGAATGCGCGAAGTCCTTCGCCGTCCAGGCCCACGATGTCGATATCGTGACCATCCCGGTCATGGAACACGATCTCCCCACCCGTCATGAGCGCCGGAGCCTTCAGCAACCGGTTCATCCCATACGCCAGAGTCGTCTTCCCACACCCCGACTCCCCCGCCAACCCCAGGATCTCCCCCCGGTTCAACGTCAACGACACATCCCGCACCGCCTTCACCGGCGGATCCACCTCATACTCGATCGAGACGTTCCTCGCCGTCAGCACTGCGTCGCTCATGCGGTGACCCCCTTCTTCTTGGCGGCCTTGCGCACGCGGCGGGCAGCATCGGGCGCGTTGCGCAGCTTCGGGTTGATGACTTCGTCGATCGCGAAGTTGATAAGGGCGAGACCTGCCCCGAGGAGGGCGATCATGAGTCCTGGCGGGACGAACCACCACCACGCGCCGCGCCCGAGCGCCTGTCCGGACTGCGCGTCGTTGAGGATCGATCCCCACGTGATCGACGAGTTCGGGCCCAGGCCCAGGTAGGAGAGGCCGGCCTCGCCGAGGATCGCGAAGATGATCGCGAACAGGAACTGCGCCGTGAGCAGCGGGAGGAGGTTCGGCATGATCTCGACGAGGATCACGCGGAACGAACGCTCGCCCGCAACCTTCGACGCATACACGTAGTCACGCGTGCGCAGCGATCGCGTCTGCAGCCGCAGCACGTAGGCGGCACCGGCCCACGAGGTGATGCCGAGCACGAACGCCACGAGCTGCCAGCTGCGCTGCGGCACGAACGAAGCGATCACCATGACGAGCGGAAGCCCCGGGATGACGATCATGACGTTCGTGATGAGGGCCAGACCGTCTTCGCGCCAGCCGCCCAGGTAGCCGGCGAGGACGCCGAACAGCAGCGACAGCACGATCGCGATGGCGCCGGCGGTCACACCGATGAGCAGCGAGCCCTGGGCACCGGTCGCCAGCTGCGCGAACATGTCGTTGCCGAGCTTGGTCGTCCCGAGCCAGTGCTCCGCAGAAGGCGGCTCAAGCGCCGGGTTGGCGGTGCTGCGCGGGTTCTGCGCGAAGATCGGCGCGATGATCGCGAACAGCACGATCGCGAGGACCAGGATCACGCCGACGATGAACTTCGGCGAGGTGCTGGGAAGGATGCGCCGACGCTTGCGGCCCTGCTGCGTCGCGAGCGAGATCGTGCTGGCCGGCGCGGTGGTCGGTGGCTCCTGCGTCAGGAGCGGATTCTTCGTGTCAGACATTCTGGCGAGCCCTCGGGTCGATGAAGCCATAGACGAGGTCCATGATGAAGTTGGCGGCGAGCACCGTGAGCGTGATGACGAGGAACAGCCCCTGCATCAGCGCGTAGTCGTTGTTGGTCACGGCCTGGAACATCAGCTTGCCGATGCCCGGGTACGTGAACACCTGCTCCATGACGATCGATCCGGCGACCACGAATCCGAGCGTGATCGAGAAGCCGGCAATGGAGGGGATCGCGGCGTTCCGTGCCGCATACGTCGTCATGACGCGGCGCGGACGCAGGCCCTTCGCCTCCGCGGTGAGAACGTAGTCCTCCGCGAGCGTCGAGACCATCATGTTGCGCATCCCGAACATCCAGCCGCCGACCGAGCTGATCACGATCGTGATGGCGGGGAGGATGGCGTGGGCCACCGCGTCGCTGAAGAACGCCCACGTGGGCTCCGGGCCGTCCGGGAAGTCGAAGACGTCGTAGCCGCCGAAGATCGGGAACCAACCGAGTCCGACCGCGAACACGGCGACGAGGATCAGGGCCATCCAGAAGTATGGGATCGACTGCAGCACCGTGGTGGCGGGGATCAGGTGATCGACCCAGGTGCCGCGCTTCCATCCGGCCCAGGCGCCGAGCACGACGCCGAGGACGAACGAGATGACGGTCGCGGTGCCGACGAGGATCAGCGTCCACGGCAGCGCTCCGGCGATGAGCTCCGTGACCGGAGTGGGGAACTTGGTGACCGAGACTCCGAGGTCGCCCTGGAACATCCGGCCCCAGTACGCCAGGTACTGCTCCCAGAGGGAGGAGTCGTCGCCACCGAGCAGGAGCTTGATGTTGCGGATCGTGGTCTCGGAGACCTCGCCGCCCGCCCGCTGCATCTTGGCGATCATGATGTCGGCCGGGTTTCCCGGCAGAAGCCGGGGAAGAAGGAAGTTGATGGAGATCGCGGCCCACAGCGTGAACGCGTAGAACCCGATCCTTCGTGCATAGAACTTCATGTCACTAAATCCTGACTTCCTTCTTCCCCGACTCCTCTCTACTTACTTGGCAGGCTGGATCTGCGTCAAGATGTAGCCGGCAGCGATCGCACCCCACGACGGCGGGAAGGCGTAGAGGTTGTCCTCCGTCGGCCAGCCCGTGTAGTCCTTCGTGTTGTAGAAGGTCTGGGTCGCGTTGATGACGAGCGGGATGTAGGGCAGGTCACGGACGATCTCGGTCTGGATCGTGCCGTACAGCTCCTTCTTCGTCGCCTCGTCGTTGGTGCTGATCGCCGCCTGGATCGCCTGGTCGACGACCGGGTTGCTGTAGCGGCTGAAGTTCCAGCGACCGGCAGGGATCTCCGTGCCGACGGGGCTGGTGGACTCGACAGCGGTGCCGCCGAACCAGTCGCGGTAGATCTGGAACGGGTCGGCGACCGAGGTGCCGATGACGCCACCGACGATCAGCTGGAACTCGCCGCCCTGACGGGAGTCGGAGAACTCCTGCCACTGCACGGTCGAGGCCGTGATCTTGATACCGGCTGCCTCGGCCTGCTCGGTGATCAGCTTCGCGGCGTCGTTGTAGTCGGTCCAGCCGTCGACGGAGGTCAGCGTGAGCTCGAGGGGCACGCCGTCCTTCTCGTAGATTCCGCTGGCGCCCTTTGTGTAGCCGGCTGCTTCGAGGATGGAACCGGCCTCGGCCGCGTTGGCCTCCTGCGGGCTGACCTCGTTGGCGGGGTCGGCGACCCACTTCTCGTCACGCGGCAGCAGCGCGAACGTCGGCGAGATGTCGCCGGTGAGACCGACGAACGCCTTGTCCTTGATGGTGGCGCGGTCGATCGCGACGTTGAGCGCCTGGCGCACGGCAACGTCGGTCTGCGGACCGGTGCAGCCGAGCTCGGCGTTCGAGCAGGTGTAGAGCACCGTCGGGTCCTGCGGCGTGTTGATCCAGTCGATCTTGCCGTTGGAGGTCACGTCGTCCGGGTTCGGGATGAACATGCCCGTCCAGTCGAGCTTGCCGGCGGCGAGCAGGTCCTGAGCCGTCTGGTTGTTGTCGACCGCGATGTACTGGACCTTCTTGACGCCGAGCTTGTCGGCGTCGCGGAAGTTCTTGTTCGCGACGAGGGTGTACGACTCGCTCGTGGTCTTGTCGACGACGTACGCGCCGGAGCCCACCGGGTCCTCGTTCGCGAAGTTCGCGAAGTCCTTGACGTCCTTCCAGATGTGCTCGGGGAGGATGTACGTCGAACCGAGACGCTGGAACTCGGTGGTGTACTGCGCCGAGGCATAGGTCAGCACGACCGTGGTGTCGTCGGTGGCCTCAGCCGAGACGAGGCCGTTGCCCTCGGGGTTGTTGGCGTCGTAGTTGAAGGAGAACGCGACGTCCTTGGCGGTGAGCGGCTCGCCGTCGCTCCACTTGAGGTCGGGCTTGATGGTGATGGTGATCACCGTGCCGTCCTCGTTGTACTCGAACGAGTCGCCGATGAGGCCGACCGGCTCGGAGTCCGCGGTCTTGTTGTAGAAGAACAGCGGCTCGTAGATCGGTCCGAGCGCGCCGTGGAGCACGGTCGGCGCGAACGGGTTGTAGTTCGCGGTGATCGGAGTCTGGCTACCGGCCCACACACGCAGGGCCCGGTCGCCGTCGGCGCTTCCGCTGTCGCTGCCGCCGGCGCCACAGGCGGTGAGGCCCAGGGCGAGGACGGAAGCTCCGGCGACCGCGGTGAGCGCGATCTTGCGCTTTCCGTTACGGATCATTTCTGTTGTTTCCTCTCGGTGCTGCACTGCAGGAGGGATCGCCCCGGATGGAGCAGAACCCCGGTGCGGGGTTCGTGGGCCCCGGAGAGGTGACCGGCGGTCACACTCGAAGGGGTTTGTTAGGACAGTAACCTAACAAACCCTGTGCCGACGAACAAGCCTCCTCACGCTCCCCAGATAACGTTTCGGACTCGACCGGAATAGACGTCATCTGCGCCCACTAAGGGTCGCAATGACACTAAGATCATGCAGGAAGGGTTAAGGTTCCAATGACTCAAAGCACTGGCATCCGGGTCGCCGTCTCGACGGTCATCCTCACGCTGCGTCGCACCGACGAGGGGCGCGCCCTGCTCGCACTCCCCCTCGTCCGGCGCACGCGGGAGCCCTTCGCACAGCAGTGGGCGCTTCCGGGTGGATGGCTCACCGCCACCGAGTCCCCGGTCGATGCCGCCGCGCGCACGCTCGCAGAGACCACGGGTCTTGCGCCCAGCTACCTGGAGCAGCTCTACGCGTTCGGAGCCGTCGACCGCTCCCCCACGCGTGTCGTGTCGATCGTGTACTGGGCACTGCTGCGCGAAGACGACGTGAGAGCCCAGAGCGCCGCCCACCGCGCGTCCGGCCACGCCCCCGAGAACGTGCAGTGGTTCGATGTCGACGAACTCCCGCAACTCGCGTTCGACCACACCGAGATCGTCGAGTACGCACTGTGGCGACTGCGCAACAAGGTCGGGTACAGCCGTGTCGCCCAGGGCTTCCTCCCCGCTGAGTTCACGCTCGCCGAACTGCGCGAGGCCTACGAGGCGATCCTCGAACGCACACTCGACCCGGCGAACTTCCGCCGACAGGTCGAGTCCGCCGGCAATCTGCTGCCCACCGACCGCTTCCGCACCGGTAGCCACCGCCCCGCCCGCCTGTACCGCGACAACACCGACATCGAGCTGGCCGATCGTGGCCCCCTCGGCCCCGAAGAAACGAGCACCCGATGAGCATCACCTTCGTACCCGCTCCCGCCGTTCCCCCGCTCGACGCCTCGGTCGACCATGCGATCCAGGCGATCGTCAGCGGCGCATCCACCGACGCGACCTGCGCCACCGACCTCGCCGCGGGCCCCTGGGACTTCGACGCCCGACCGGGATACGGGCCGGGCTCGTCCATGGGCGACGTCATCCCGACCGGAGCCCCGCGCCAGGGCGAGCTTCCCACCGAATACCGGGAGGCGAGCGAAGACGAACTCGACGAGCGCATCCGCGCGGCCAAGGCCACACTCGGCGACCGCATCGTCATCCTCGGCCACTTCTACCAGCGCGAAGAGGTCGTGCAGCACGCGGACTACGTCGGCGACTCCTTCCAGCTCGCGACCGCGGCGAAAGGACGCCCCGACGCCGAGGCGATCGTGTTCTGCGGCGTGCACTTCATGGCCGAGACGGCCGACCTGCTCTCCGGACCTGAGCAGGCCGTGATCCTGCCGAACCTCGCCGCCGGATGCTCGATGGCGGACATGGCCGACATCGACCAGGTCGAGGACTGCTGGGAGCAGCTCGCCGACGTGCTCGGAGACCTCGACACCCCCGACGCCGACGGCCGCGTGCCCGTGATCCCCGTCACCTACATGAACTCCTCCGCCGCGATCAAGGGCTTCGTCGGACGCCACGGCGGGATCGTCTGCACCTCGTCCAACGCGCAGACCGTGCTCGAGTGGGCGTTTGAACGCGGACAGCGTGTGCTCTTCTTCCCCGACCAGCACCTGGGCCGGAACACCGCGAAGGCCATGGGCGTCCCGCTCGCGCAGATGCCCATGTGGAACCCGCGGCGAGCACTCGGCGGTTCCACGTCGGACGAACTCGTCGACTCGCGCGTGATCCTGTGGCACGGCTTCTGCTCGGTCCACCGTCGGTTCACAGTCGGCCAGATCGAGCAGGCCCGCGCCGACCACCCCGACGTGCGGGTGATCGTGCATCCGGAGTGCCCGATGGAGGTCGTCGACGCCGCCGACGAGGCCGGTTCCACGGACTACATCCGTCGCGCCATCGACGCCGCGACCGAACCCACCACCTTCGCCATCGGCACCGAGATCAACCTCGTGCGCCGCCTCGCCGCCCAGTACCCGCAGCACGAGATCTTCTGCCTCGACCCCGTGGTGTGTCCGTGCTCCACGATGTACCGCATCCACCCGGGCTACCTGGCATGGGTGCTCGAAGAGCTCGTGGCGGGGCGCACCCCGAACCGCATCACGGTGTCGGCCGACGTGGCCGATCCCGCGCGCGTGGCGCTGGAGCGCATGCTGGCCGCGAAGCCTCCCGTGAGCGCCGGCGCACGATGAACGTCATCGTCGTCGGGTCGGGCATCGCGGGACTGACCGCGGCCCTCCACGCGCACGAAGCGGGTCACGCGGTGACCGTCGTCACCAAGGGCGCGCTCGGCGACGGATGCACCGGACTCGCACAGGGCGGGGTCGCCGGGATCTACGGTGCGGGCGACTCGTCCGCGCAGCACGCCGAGGACACCCTGGATGCCGGTGCCGGGCTGTCGGACCCCGACGCCGTGCGCGTGCTGGTCGAAGACGGCGCGGCACGGATCGCGGAGCTGGTCGCCCGCGGCGTCGCGTTCGATCGGACGGCGGACGGCACGCTGCAACTCGGGCGCGAGGCCGCCCACCGGCACGCGCGCATCGTGCACGCCGGCGGAGACGCCACCGGTGCCGCGATCTCCGCGGCGCTCATCGCGGCGGTCCGGGCCACGGCGATCGCCGTCGTCGAGCACGCCTTCCTCGTCGACCTCCTCGTGGATCGCGGCGTCACACGCGGCATCCGGGTGCTGATCGGCGGCGTCGGATCGGACCTCGCCGCGGATGCCGTGATCCTCGCCACCGGCGGTGCCGGGCAGCTCTACGCGCACACGACCAATCCGGCCGGGGCCACCGGGGACGGCATCGCCGCGGCGCTGCGCGCGGGTGCGGCCGTCGCCGACCTCGAGTTCGTCCAGTTCCACCCGACGATCCTGGCGTCGGGCCCGGCGTTCCTCATCTCCGAGGCGGTGCGCGGCGAGGGCGCCACGCTGATCGACGAGGAGGGTCGCCGTTTCGCCTTCGACAGCCACCCCGACGGCGAGCTCGCCCCGCGCGATGTCGTCTCGCGATCGATCGCCCGCCAGGCAGCGGCACAGGGCGCACCCGTACGGCTCGATGCCACGATGCTCGGCGCGGCGACCCTGGCAGCGCGATTCCCCACGATCGATCGCGTCACGCGCGAGCGCGGCTTCGACTGGTCGCGCGACCCGATCCCGGTGACACCGGCCGCGCACTACCTGATGGGCGGAGTCGTCACGGATCGCGACGGCCGCAGCACGGTCCCGGGGCTCTTCGCCGTGGGTGAGGTCGCCTGCACCGGCGTGCACGGCGCGAACCGGCTCGCCTCGAACTCGTTGCTCGAGGGTGCGGTGTTCGGGGCACGTGCCGCCGCCGCTCTGGGGACGAGCCGTATCGCCGGGACTCCGACAGCCGATGACCGGGCGGACGGTGTCGATGATCGCGGGCATTCCCGTCTCACCGCACCCGACTTCTCCCGGTCGGCCCTGCAGCAGCTGATGTGGGACGAGGTCGGGCTGCTGCGCACGCGCGACGGACTCACCCGCGCGCTCGACACCCTGCAGGCCTGGACCACCGCAGCGACGACACCCACGACATCCCGTGCGCAGGAGGACGCGAACCTGCTCGTCCTCGCCGAAGCCACCGCGCGCGCCGCTCTTCGTCGAACCATCTCGGTCGGCGCCCATCACCGTGTGGACGCCGAGGCCGACGCCACGCCGACCCGCACCTCGATCCTGGAGACCGTCTGATGCTCACTCACGCGACCCTGAACCGCGTCGTCGGTGCCGCCCTCGAAGAGGATGCCCCCTGGGGCGATCTCACCAGCACGACGCTGTTGCCCGCCGATGCCACCGCCACGGCCGACCTCGTCGCCCGCGAGGCCGGAGTGTTCAGCGGAGGCGAGGTGTTCGCCGCCGCGTTCGCGCTGACCGATCCCTCACTGGCGGTCGACCTGCACGTCGGCGACGGAGACGAGTTCGCCGCCGGTGATGTGCTCGCCTCGGTGTCCGGCTCGGCACGCGGCATCCTCACCGCGGAGCGCGTCGCCCTGAACTTCACGCAGCGGATGAGCGGCATCGCCACCCTCACCGCGGCCTACGTGGCTGCGATCGACGGCACGGCGGCACGCATCGCCGACACCCGCAAGACCACCCCTGGACTGCGTGCTTTCGAACGCCACGCGGTCGAGTCGGGCGGGGGTCGCAACCACCGGTACTCGCTGTCGGACGCGGTGATGGCGAAGGACAACCACCTCGCCGTGCTCACCCGTTCCGGCCTCGACCTCGCCACGGCGCTGCGCGAGTCGCTGTCGCGGCTCCCCCACACCACGCACGTCGTCGTCGAGGTCGACCGCCTCGACCAGATCCCCGCCGTGCTCGACGGGGGTGCGCACACCGTGCTGCTGGACAACTTCTCCCTCGATGACCTGCGCGCTGGCGTCGCCCTGATCGGGGAACGCGCGCAGGTCGAGGCCTCCGGCGGCGTGAACCTCGACACCGTCGGCGACATCGCGCGCACCGGCGTCGACGTGATCTCGGTCGGCGCCCTGACCCACTCCGCGCGCGCCCTCGACCTGGCCCTGGACCTGCGGATCGACTGACACGCATGCTGTATCTCGACCACGCTGCGACCTCCCCGGTGCGACCGGAGGTGCTCGCTGCCATGGGCCCGTATCTGACGGGTGTGTTCGGCAACCCATCGAGCCACCACACCGCGGGCGAATCCGCGGCGAGCGCGCTCGACGATGCCCGCGCCCGCGTCGCTCAGATGCTCGGGATGCGCACGGGCGACGTGGTGTTCACGGCCGGCGGCACCGAGGCGAACAACCTCGCCGTCAAGGGGATCGTGCTCGCGGCCCTCGCTACCGGACGTCGACACCTCGTCGTGTCGCCGATCGAGCACGAGTCGATCCTGGAGTCCGCTGCCTACCTCACCCGCTTCCATGACGTCGAGGTGACGCAGGTGCCGGTGGATCGCGTCGGCCGGATCACGCCCGTCGCGCTTGCGACCGCGATCCGGGACGACACCGCGCTCGTCTCGATCGGGCATGCGAACAACGAGATCGGCACGATCCAGGATTCGGTGGCGCTGGCCGCCGTCGCGCGGTCGGCAGGTGCTCCGCTGCACCTCGATGCCGTGCAGTCGGCGGGCTGGCTGCCGCTGCAGGGTCTCGGCGCCGATGCCGTGTCGATCGCGGGGCACAAGCTCGGCGCCCCCAAGGGCATCGGTGCGCTGGGCGTACGTGGGCGGGTGCCGCTCGAACCACTGTTGCACGGCGGCGGTCAGGAGCGTGGCAGGCGCTCGGGCACCGAGAACGTCGCCGGCGCCGTGGGGCTCGCGACGGCTCTGGAGCTCGCCGAGCGCGAGCGCGAGACGGCGGCAGCCACCGTCGGGGCGGCGACCACGCGCTTCATCGCGCTGGTGCTCGACGCCGTCCCGGAGGCCGAGCTCACGGGTGATCGCGACCATCGTCTGCCCGGGACGGCGAGCTTCACGTTCGCGGGCACCAGCGGCGAGGCCGTGCTGCTCGAGCTCGAGCGCCGAGGAGTGATCTCGTCGAGCGGCTCCGCGTGCGCCGCAGGCAGCGACGAGCCCTCCCACGTGCTCCTGGCATCCGGTGTGCCCGCCGAGGTCGCCCAGACATCGGTGCGGTTCACCTTCGGACGGGATGCTCTCCCCGACGATGCTCCCGAGCGCCTGGCAGCGCTGGTCGCGGAGTCGGTGCGCGCGGCCCGAGGGTGAGAGACAGCCATAGACTCGGCTGGTGACTGCCTCCGCCCCGATCGTGACGCTGATCGTCCCCGGTCGTGACATCGCCGCGTTCGCTCCGGCCGCCCTCGACTCGCTCCGCGCGCAGACCGAATCCCGCTGGCACGCGATCCTGATCGATGACGGCTCGACCGACGACACCGGGGCGATCTTCGCCCACGCCGCCGCGGACGACGACCGGTTCCGCGTGGTCCGCCACGACGCGTCCCGGGGCCTCGGAGCCGCGCGCAACATCGGCCTCGCTCTCGTCGACACCCCCTTCGTCGGCTTCCTGGACGGCGATGACGAACTCCGCCCCGCCGCCCTCGCGCGCCTCACCGGCACTCTCGAACGCACCGGAAGCGACTTCGTGGCCGCTGCCTACGTGCGCTCCCGCCTGCACGGCGATGCCTACGTCGCAGGGCGCGTGCAACCCTGGGTCGCCGCAGCCACCGCCCCGGAGCGGCTCGGCACCACGCTCACGGAGCACCCGCGTGCGGTGTCGAACATCGTCGCCTGGTCGAAGGTGAGCCGCACCGCCCTCTGGGACGATCTCCGCTTCCCCGAGGGCGTCGCCTACGAGGATCAGATCGTCGCCCAGCTGATGTACACGCGGGCACGAGCCTTCGACGTGATCCCCGACGTCGTCGTGGAATGGCGGCTCCGCGCCGACGGCACCTCGATCACCCAGAGCAAGGCGCAGCTGAGCGTGCTGCGCGACTACCTGAAAGCGTTGCGCGGCGGCATCCGCGTGCTGCACGATGCGGGAGCTCGTGCGTCGGTCACGGCCCGCCTCGACCTGATCCTCGCGATGGATATCGCACCTCTGCGGGAGATCGCCGGCTCCCATCCGGACTCCGCCTACGCCGCCGAGGTCGACGCCTTCATCGCCGAGCTGCGCGCACTGCCCGAGTTCGCCGACGCCGCTCCCGATCCCGCCCTCGCCGCCGCGCTCGCGTGGTGACCCCGCTCCCCACGACCACCTGAGGAACACATGAACGACTATCTCGCCTCGCTGTTCTCCCTCGAAGGCCGCACCGCCGTCGTCACCGGCGGCAGCTCCGGCATCGGCCGGGGCATCGCGACCGCGCTCGCCCAGGCGGGAGCTGCGACCGTCATCGTCGCACGCGGCGAGGACCGCATCCACGACACCGTCGAAGACCTCCGTGCTCGCGGCTGCCGAGCCGCCGGCATCGTCGGCGATCTCAGCACCCGGCAGGGCATCCACGCCGCCGCGGAGGCCGCCACCGCGCCGTTCGGCGAACCCGACATCCTGGTGAACTCCGCCGGGATCAACATCCGCCCGCCGTTCGCCGAGATCACCGAGGACGACTGGGATGCGACCATGACCGTCAACGCGCTGGCACCGTTCCTGCTCGGTCAGCGGTATGCGCAGGGCATGGCGGAGCGCGGCTACGGCAGGCTCATCCACATCAGCTCCCAGCAGGCACACCGCGCGTTCGTGGGCAGTGGCATCTACGGCGCCTCCAAGGGCGCGGTCGAATCACTCATGCGCTCGGAGGCCGAAGCCTGGGGCGACAGCGGTGTCACGAGCAACACGCTCGTACCCGGATTCGTGCTCACCCCGTTGAACGCGCGGCTGCAGCAGGACCCCGAGAAGGTGGCCGAGCTCGCCGCACGCACCATGATCGGACGCAACGGGCTGCCGAGCGACTTCGCCGGCGCCGCAGTGTTCCTCGCCGGCGCGGGCTCGGGCTACATCACCGGGCACTCGCTGTTCGTCGACGGCGGGCTGTCGGTGCACTGAGCCGGTCGGTGTCTCAGGTCTCCGGCGGATAGACCCGTTCGTCGGGTCGAGGGGCAGCCAGCAGCGGCACGGCCGCAGTGATGGCCGCGACGGCGTCGGCGCCCGCCGAATCCGCGGGCGCGCGATCGGCCCGACGATCGGCGAATGCCGGACGCTCTCCCCCGGTCACCGCCTGCTCGACCGCGACCTCGGCGTCGAGCACACGCGACGCCGCGACCTGCTGGGCCGCGAGCTCGGCGTAGAGGCCGCCCCGTGCGAGGAGCTCGGGATGCGTTCCCGACTCGACGATCCGCCCCGCTTCGATGACATGGATCACGTCGGCGCCCATGACCGTCGAGAGCCGGTGCGCGATCGAGAGGGTCGTGCGTCCCTTCGCGGCTTCGTCGAGGGCTTCCTGCACCACGCGCTCCGAGACGGTGTCGAGCGCCGATGTGGCCTCGTCGAGCAGCAGGACGGGCGGGTCCTTGAGCAGCACGCGGGCGATCGCGATGCGCTGCTTCTCTCCGCCGGAGAGCCGGTACCCGCGCTCGCCGACCACCGTGTCGTAGCCCTGCTCGAACCCGGCGATGATGTGGTGGATGTTGGCCGCTGTGCACGCGGCGATGAGCTCTTCCTCGGTGGCGTCCGGTTTGGCGTAGCGGAGGTTCTCGCGGATCGTGGCGTGGAACAGGTAGGTCTCCTGCGACACGATGCCGACGTGGTCGATGATCGACTCCTGCGTGAGCGCGCGCACGTCGGCGCCGGCGAACAGCACCGCTCCGCCCTTCGCCTCATACAGTCGCGGCGCCAGGTAGAGGATGGTCGTCTTGCCTGCCCCGGACGGGCCGACGAAGGCCACGTGCTGGCCGGGCTCCGCGACGAAGGAGACGCCGTCCAGCGTCGGCCGCGCATCGGCGGAGGCATCCGGATAGCGGAAGACCACCTCGGCGAACTCGATGCGCCCCCGCGGCCCCGGCGCCTCGTCGACCGCGATCGCGTCGGGCGCGTCCTGGATCTCCGGCACCAGATCGAGGTACTCGAAGATGCGGGCGAACAGCGCCGACGATGTCTGCAGATCGAGCGACACCCGCATGAGTCCCATCAGCGGCATCAGCAGACGGGCCTGGACGGTCGTGAAGGCGACGACGGTCCCCGCGGTGATCGCCCCCGTGCCGCCCGCGATCAGGTATCCGGAGACCAGGTAGATCACGGCGGGAACGCTCGCCATCAGCACCTGGACGACGGCGAAGAAGCCCTGGCCGCTCATCGCCCGACGCACCTGCAGGGTCACCTGGTTGCGGTTCTCGGCCTGGTAGCGCTCCGACTCGGTGCGCTGGCGGTTGAACGCCTTCGACAACAGCATCCCCGACACGCTCAGCGTCTCCTGGGTGATCGAGGTCAGCTCCGACAGCGACTCCTGGGTCTCGCCCGCGATCCGCGCGCGCACCTGCCCCACCTTGCGCTGCACGAAGATCAGGAACGGCATCATCACGACCGCGATGAGGGTCAGCCGCCAGTCGATCAGGATCATGGCGACGAGTGAGGCGACCACCGTCACGACATTGCCGAGGATGCTCGTCACGGTGTTGGTGAGCACTCCCGAGACACCGCCGACGTCGTTCTGCAATCGGGACTGGATGACGCCGGTCTTGGTGCGCGTGAAGAAGCCGAGTTCCATCGCCTGGAGGTGCTCGAAGAGCTTGACCCGCAGGTCTCCCGTCACGCTGTTGCCGACGGTCGCGGTCAGCCACGTCTGCGCGACGCCGAGCGCAGCGGAGAGGAGGAACAGCGCGACCATCAGAGCCACGAGCCAGGCGAGCAGAGTGAGGTGCGGGCCGCCTCCGGCCACCGGGAACAGCGCATCGTCGAAGATGCGCTGCACGATCAGCGGCGGGATCACAGCGATGGCAGCACCGAGCACCACGAGGATTCCGGTGAAGAAGATGCGCCACTTGTAGGCACGGAACAGCGCAATCACCCGGGAGCCGAGGCCGCTGATGCGCGGGGCTTCGGAATTCTGTCTCCGCTGGGCCTCCTCGTCGACACCTCGGAAACCGCCCCGCGGTCCCCCGCCCATTCCGCCGCCCATGCTCATGGCGCCAGCGTACTCAGCCCTCGGACATCGAGGGGCCGGCTGATCTGCCGCGAGCGGATATCTGTGAGTTCGGAATGAAATGTCCGCGACCCCCGTTACGATGAGTGACTCTTGCGAACTCTCGCGAAATCCATAACTTCTTCGCCCTGGAGGCCGCCCATGTCTGCCGTCGATACCGGCTCCATCCCGACGACCCCCGCCGCGGTGGGTGGCGAGGCCTCCCGCAAGGACATGCGGGTGATCTGGCTGCTCCTGGTCGCCGCCTTCGTCGCCATCCTCAACGAGACCACGATGGGGATCGCGATCCCGCATCTGAACGCCGACCTCGGCATCCCGCCAGAACTCGGGCAGTGGCTCACCAGTGCGTTCATGCTCACCATGGCCGTCGTGATCCCGACGACCGGATTCATCCTGCAGCGATTCACGACCCGTCAGGTCTTCATCGCCGCGATGATCGCGTTCTCGCTCGGCACCCTGGTCGCGCTCGTCGCGCCCGGCTTCTCCGTGCTGCTGGTGGGTCGCGTGATCCAGGCGGCGGGCACCGGCATCATGATGCCGCTGCTCATGACGACGATCATGAACGTGGTCCCGCCGCAGTCGCGCGGACGCATGATGGGCCGTGTCGGGCTCGTCATCTCGCTCGCCCCCGCGATCGGCCCCACTCTCGCCGGTGCTGTGCTCGCCGTTGCGAGCTGGCGCGCGCTGTTCGCGATCATCCTGCCCATCGCCCTGATCGCCCTGGCCATCGGTGTGAAGTGGATGACCAACCTCGGCGAGACCCGGACGGTGCCGCTCGACGTGCTCTCGATCCCGCTCGCGGCCCTCGGCTTCGGCGGCCTCGTGTTCGGACTCAGCCAGTTCGGCGGCGAGGGCGGATCGGGCGAGCTCGCCGGCATCATCTCGCTGAGCGTCGGCGTCGTGTCGCTGGCCCTGTTCGTGTGGCGTCAGCTCGTGCTGCAGCGGATCGACGACGCGCTGCTCGACCTGCGGGTGTTCCGTTCCAGCAACTTCACGCTGTCCGTGATCATCATGTCGATCCTGGCGATGTCGATGTTCGGCACGCTGACGCTGCTCCCGCAGTACCTGCAGAACGTCGTCGGCCTCGACCCGCTCGAGTCCGGCCTGATCCTCCTGCCGGGCTCGCTCCTGATGGGTCTGCTCGGTCCGGTCATGGGCCGTCTCTACGACGCACGCGGCACCCGCCCGCTGCTCATCCCGGGCACGATCCTGGTGTCGGCGTCGCTGTTCTTCTACTCGACCGTCGGCGAGCACACCGAGGCGTGGGCGCTTGTCACCGTGCAGGCGGCCATGTCGGTCGGTCTCGCGATGTCGTTCACGCCGCTGTTCTCGGCCTCGCTCGGATCGCTGCAGCGTTCGCTGTACTCGCACGGTTCGGCGGTGCTGAATACGCTGCAGCAGGTCGGTGGCGCGGCGGGCGTCGCGTTGCTGCTGGTGACGTACTCGTCGATCCTGCACGCGGGTGAGCACGAGGGTCTGTCGACCGCGGTCGCGGGTGCTCCCGGCGCGCGGATGGCGTTCCTGATCGCCGCGATCATCTCACTCGCAGCGGTGGCGCTCAGCCCCTTCGTCCGCAAGCCTGCCGACGATGCCGGAGAGGGTTTCCACGGCGGACACTGATCCGCGCCGGACGCGCACGATGGCGTCTGTCGGTTACTCGGACTTCGGGGCGGGGAACTGGCAGACGCCATTGCTGCACAGACCGGCAGCTCCGCCCTCGAGCAGGTTCAGCGACTCCAGGAGCGGCGGCAACCCGACGGGCGCGTCCTGCTGCACGGAGTCCTGCTGCGTTTCCTTCATCCCTCGATCGTACGCCTCCCACAAGCCGGTGGCGCCGAGGGACGTCTGAGGGCACGGCCAGCGGATCGACAGCTGTCCTCCCCTACGGTTGAGAGGTGGTCAGACGATTCCTCGCCCGCCTGTACTGGGCGCTCAGCCGTTGGACGCTCGTGAGCGAGGGCGCGCCGACACGTCCGACCGTGCTGGTCGGGGCACCGCACACGTCCAACTGGGACTTCGTGCTGATGCTCGCGATCGCGTGGCGGCTCGGCATCGATGTGCACTGGCTGGGCAAGAAGAGCCTGTTCCGCGGTTGGCGGGGACCGATCATGCTTGGGCTCGGCGGCATCCCCGTCGACCGCACCGACCCTGCCCGCGTCGTGAACGAGGTCGTCGGCCAGGTGCACGCGGGGACCGTCTTCGGCCTCGTCGTCACACCGGATGGCACGCGCGGCGGGAATGAGTACTGGAAGTCGGGCTTCTACCGGATCGCCCGGGAGACGGGCATGCCCGTCACTCTCGGCTTCGTCGACCGCACCACCATGACGACCGGCCTCGGACCGACGATCGACCTGACCGGCGATGTGGCCGCCGACATGGACCGGATCCGGGCGTTCTACGCCGACAAGGCCGGGCTGCGTCCGGAGCGTCGCACCGAGCCGCGGCTGCGGGACGAGCGTCCGGCCGAGACCGAGCCCGACGCGGCGTAGTCGGCGGGCTCGGCACTCAGTCCGACGTTCCGATGTGCGTGCGAGCGTAAGCGAGGTCGTCGTCGCTCAGTGCTTCCACCATGCCGACGACGGCACCGGTGATCACCCGGATCTCCTCGCGCACAGCCTCATCGAGATATGGAGTCTCACTGTCTCGCACCGCCCGGCGCCCCTCATCCGAGAGCTCTGACCACCAGTCGCGGATCGGAGGGAGTGTCATCATGCCTTCTTTCGTTCTCCGGGAGCAAGCCTCTGGACAGTGCCCGGGCGGGGAATCACACTGAGGGCATGACTGCGGATGCTTCGGGTGGGGACAACCTCGACGACCAGCCCGACGGGCGCGACGAGACGGCGAACGAACGCGCGGATCGCAACTGGGACGAGCTGTTGCAGGAGTTGCGCGTCATGCAGACGGGTACGCAGATCCTCACCGGATTCCTCCTCGCCGTCGCCTTCCAACCGCGGTTCACCGATATGGACGAGCTCCAGCGCGATCTGTACGTCGTGCTCGTCGCTCTCGCGGCCGTGGCGACCATCCTCGCCCTCGCGCCGGTCGGGATGCATCGAGCGCTGTTCGGGCGTCGCCGCAAACCCGACCTCGTCCGCATCGCCGCCCGGATCGTGCGCATCGACCTGATCGTGATCGGCGCACTGACCATCGGGGTGACGACGCTGATCGTCGACTTCACGGTGAACCGCACGGCCGGCGTCGTTGCTCTCGTCGCGGCGCTCGTACTGGTGGCGTCCCTGTGGGTGGCGCTGCCGCGTGTCATGCGCGGACGACCGCTCGCCCGCGGAGCCACCCGCGAGTGAGGGACGCCGGAAGGCCATCTGTCCGGTCAACGTCCTGCGGGGCTCCGGTTCTCGGCGCTGACCATCCACGCGAACTGCTCGAGCCTCTCGATGATCGCGTGCAGCAGATCGGCGGATGTCGGGTCCTCCTCATCGACGGCGTCGTGGACGTCCCTTGCCGTCCCGACGGCTGCCTCCAGGCGCGCGGTGACCAGGTCGATCGTCTCCGTCGTCGAGACCTCGCCCGCGGGGAACTCGGGCAGGGACGACGTCTTCGCGATCGTCGCGCTACGCCCGTCGGGCACGGCATGCAGGGCACGCATCCGCTCCGCGATGGTGTCGCTGAAGGTGCGCGCGTCGTCGATGATCTCGTCGAGTTGGCGGTGCGTGTCTCGGAAGTTCCGTCCGACCACGTTCCAGTGCGCCTGCTTCCCCTGGATCGCGAGGTCGAGCAGATCGACGAGCACAGCTTGCAGGTTGCTCGCGAGCGTCGTCGACGCGGTGAAGCCCTTCTCCGCGTTCTGCTGCCGTGTCGTCCTCGCCCGCTTGGCGGCCGTGCGGGTCTTCGTGGTCGTGGTGCTCTGAGCCATGGTGTGACCTCCTGCTGCGGACGCTAGCTCGCGGTATGCCCCGAGCCGAGGGGGTTGACAGTGGCATGGGTCGAGCGAAGGTCTGCGTGGCGACTGCGAGCACCATAAGAGCCTCCTCCGAATCCACGCAAGGGGGTTGAGGGTGCGGGCGAGGTGCGGAATCGTGGCCCGGACATGTCGCGACCGCGGCATGCCCCGACCGGAAGGAGAGTCTCGTGCTCACCCTCACCGACAACGCCTCCGCCATCGTCACGACCCTCGTGAGCCGTCAGACCGACGCCCCGGATGCCGGGCTGCGCATCCACTCCACGGAATCTCCGGATGCGGCGGGTGGTGCGCGCCTCGCGGTGCTCGTCGCTGCCGATCCCGAGCCGCAGGATCAGGTCGTGGAGGTCTCCGGCACGCGACTCTTCCTCGACGAGTCGGCCGTCGCCGCGCTCGACGACAAGATCCTCGACGCCGGAGTGGACGACGAAGGCTCGGTGTCGTTCGCTGTCCTGCCGCAGGTCGCCTGACCGAAGGATTCCCGGATGCCGCGGCCGGTTCGGTCGCGGCATCCGTCGTTCCCGCACCGCGTACCCTGGAGAGGATCCGCAACCCGTGCGGACCATCGAAGGGTCACTGTGAAGATCTCTCTGCTCCGCCGTTTCGTCGTCCTCGCGGATGAGCGGCATTTCCCGCGGGCAGCGGAGAAACTCGGCATCCCCCTGGCCTCGCTGTACACCTCGATCGACAAGCTCGAAGCCGAGGTCGGGCATCCCCTCGTCCACCGCGACGGCCCGACCCGTCTGACGCGCGTCGGCGAGCTGTTCCTGGTGGAGGCGCAAGCCGAGGTCGCGACTGCTCCTGAGCCGGTGAAGAGCGCGCCCGCTCCCGCCGGCGGCAAGGCCAAGGCGTCGAAAGGCAAGGGGCGAGCGCCTGCGGTGAAAGGTCAGCCGAAGCCGTACAAGAAGCGGCAGGGCCGCTAGTCGTTCAGTCCCAGTCGAGGTATTCCTCGATCACGACGGCCGTCTCGATCGGGTGCGTCATGGGGAACAGGTGGTCTCCGCCGTCGATGCTCTTCACGCTCGCGCGCTCGGGGGCAGTGGACTGCAGCTGCTCACCGTTGCGGAACGGCGTGGTGAGGTCGTTCGTGCCCTGGATGATCAGCACGGGCATGACCGGCGCGAGCGGGGTCTCGTGCTCCTCGACCCCGAGCAGCGCCAGACCGTTCACTCGATCGGCGTGGGCGACGGCGAACGCGCGGGCGACCGTGCCGCCGAAGCCGTGTCCGCCGATCCAGGTGTCGCCCAGCCCGACGTAGTCGATCACGGCGAGCGCGTCCTCGACCCGGTCGTCCAGCGACGGGTCGTCGCCCTTGACGTCAGCGCGATGACCGATGCGCAGCACGTGGAATCCGGCCTCTTCGGCGAGGTAGTGCGCGACGACCCCGAGAACATCGGCGGCGACGTCGCGCTCCTGGATCAGGACGAGCTTGACGGGCCCGTCGCCCTCGTCGACGAAGGGGATCGCGCGGCCGTCGGGCTCGAAGATCTGGGTGTCGGTCATCGGCGTCAATCTCCTCGTGCCGTCGGTGTCAGGTGCTCAGGCGGAACGTCCACGGCGGACGCCTGCGACCGGACCGCGGCTCGAGCCGCCGTGTTCCAGCGTATCCCGACCCGACGCTCAGCGAGACGTCGTGCCGAGTGTCGGGCGTTCGTGAGGCGGTACGTCGCCGGCGATGGCGAAGAGCGCGGCGTAGTAGCGTCTGCCGACCTCCACGCTGGTGATGGCTCGCAATCGGTAGCCGAGGGGTGCCGCGTGCCAGGCGCCATCGGGACGAACCTCGTGAAGGTACACGAATCGGCCATGGATCTGGTCCAGGGTCCCGATCCAGGTCGCAGAGCGTTCCCGCTCTTTCTGGATGCCCAGCAGAGCTCCGCTCCACCCCATTCCACCAAGCACTCCGGCTGTCGTCGCGAGGTCGACGTCCGGATCGAACGCAGGCGGCCATTCGGGCCGGGTCCTCGAGAATCGCACCGCCACCGACTCATCATCGGTGATGCGCTTCACATGGCGCAGACGGAAGGCGATCACGCCATCGAAGTAGCCGCCGTCCACCGTGCGCGCCATCAGCGCCCATTTCGGTCCGACACGCAGCACGAATCCCTCGACGTGGTCGGCCCACTTCGGCGTGCGTTCCACTCTCACCAGGGCCGTCGCCTCCATCGCCTGCGACAGGACCGCACGCGCGTTCTTCGACCTCACCCCGATCTCCCGGCTCAGCCCACGAGCGACTGATTGATCGCAGTGAAGAACAGCGAGAACCACACGATGAAGAACAGCACGTAGAACACCGAGATGATCGAGCCGATCACGATCGCCCAGCGGGCGAGGCCGGCCCCTGATTCGGTATTCCCCGGGACATGCAGCTGCCGGAGAGCGAAGATCCCGAGGATCAGACCCGCGACGGGGATCACGAACGCGGCGATGAAGCCGACGAGTGCGAGAGTGTTGGTGCGCGGCGCAGCGGATGCCGAGGTCATAGGCGCGTTCCGTTCAGTGAGGTCACGAGCCCTGGAAGCTCATAGCGAGGAGCTCCACGACGACGTCAGGCAGCTTGATCGATATTCTGGCGTGCGCTCGCGGCGCCGTGCAACAACGTGCCGGCGCTCAGAGCTCGCTGACCTGGCCTGCCTCCACCCGCCAGTGGCGATCGGTCTGCACCGTCGCGAGCATCCGCCGGTCATGGGTGACCAGCAGCAGGGTGCCTTCGTACGATTCGAGTGCCTGTTCCAGCTGCTCGATCGCGGGGAGGTCGAGGTGGTTGGTCGGCTCGTCCAGCACCAGCAGGTTGACGCCCCGCGCCTGCAGCAGGGCCAGTCCTGCGCGGGTGCGCTCACCGGGTGAGAGTTCGTCGACGGCGCGGGTCACGTGATCGGCCTTGAGACCGAACTTGGCGAGGAGCGTACGAACATCCCCGGCGTTCATCTCGGGCACGAGAGCCTCGAAGGCTCCCGCGAGCGGCTCGGAGCCGGCGAGCAGGGCACGGGCCTGGTCGATCTCACCGATCTGCACACTCGCTCCGAGGCTCGCCGTTCCCTCGTCCGGGATCTGACGTCCCAAAAGTCCGCGCAGTAGCGTCGACTTCCCGGCGCCGTTGGGCCCGGTGATGCCGATCCGCTCCCCCGCGTTCACCTGGAGCGACACCGGTCCGAGCTGGAAGGATCCCTGCCGGAACACCGCCGCGCTCAACGTCGACACGACCGAGCTGGAGCGCGGCGCCGAACCGATCGTGAACTCGAGTTGCCACTCCTTGCGCGGCTCCTCGACCTCCTCGAGACGGGCGATCCTGCTCTCCATCTGACGCACTTTCTGCGCCTGCTTCTCGCTCGACTCCGCGGAGGCCTTGCGCTTGATCTTGTCGCTGTCGGGCGACCTCCTCATCGCATTGCGCACGCCCTGACTCGACCATTCGCGTTGCGTGCGGGCGCGCGCCACGAGGTCTGCCTTCTTGTCGGCGAACTCGTCGTACTTCTCGCGCGCATGCCGACGCAGCGTGGCCCGCTCCTCGAGGTACGAGTCGTAGCCGCCGCCGAACACGCGGTTGCTGCCCTGTGCGAGATCGAGCTCCAGCACCCGCGTCACGCAGCGGGCGAGGAACTCGCGGTCGTGGCTGACCACCACGACGCCTCCCCGGAGGCCGCGGACGAAGGCTTCCAGACGCTCGATGCCGTCGAGATCGAGGTCGTTGGTCGGCTCGTCCAGCAAGGCGATGTCGAACCGTGAGAGCAGCAGCGCGGCGAGGCCGACGCGCGCCGCCTGTCCGCCCGAGAGCGCCGTCATCATCGCCCCCGCGGGTTCCTCACCCAGATCGAGTCCGAGGTCGGCGAGCACCACCGGCAGGCCTTCGTCGAGGTCGGCAGCACCGCTCGCGAGCCATCGGTCCAGTGCGGCCGAGTAGACATCAGCCGGATCAGTGCCCGGTTCGGCGAGCGAGGGGTCGCCGAGCGCGGCGGCCGCAGCATCCATGTCCCGGGTCGCCGCCGCACACCCCGTGCGGCGGCCGATGTACTCTGCGACGCTCTCACCGACGACGCGCTCATGCTCCTGCGGAAGCCACCCGACGAACGCGTCGGCGGGTGAGAGCCGGATCGTGCCGGCCTGCGGCTCGTCGACACCGGCCAGCAGCCGCAGAAGGGTCGACTTGCCCGCACCGTTGGCGCCGACGAGGCCGACGACGTCCCCGGCTGCCACGGTCAGGTCGAGGGAGTCGAAAAGGGTGCGGTGGCCGTACCCGCCGGCCAGCCCTTGGGCCACGAGTGTTGCGGTCATCCGTCAATCCTGTCACCCGCTCGGGTGCCGCGCGGACGCAGGATTGAAGCGGAACTCCACCGCTTGCGCTTCTCAGACCTTCGGGTCGCGCAGGGCGGTCATCGCCTCGAGCAGCGTGTCGTGGATGTAGGCGAGCTCGGGCGACACCTCAGCCCACCCCTCATCGACGCCCTCTGTCGCCCACTCACTCTCACCGGGCTGGGCGTCCCAGACCACTTCACCGTGCTGCCAGATCCACCAGAGGTTGGCACTCGAATCCTGCACACGCGCGAACTGCGTGCCGAAGAAGTCGGTCGGTTTCGTGACCAGTCGAGCCCCGCGCGCGAGAGCACGCTCGAGCACGGCGTCGAGGTCATCGACATAGACCTGGAGCAGGCCGGGTGTGAAGGGCCAGTCCGGCTTGCGCTCGGCGAGCATGATGGTGGTCGTGCCGACTCGCACCTCAGCTTGGAGCAGAAGCCCGTCCTCATCCATCGTGCGCGCTTCTGCGCGCTCCTCGCCGCCGAAGACGTCGATCACGAACCGGGCCACCTCATCGGCGCGTGTCGTGATGATGAACGGGTTGACGGTGGCGTAGCCCTCGGGGGCGGTGGGTATGGACATCGTCTGTTCCTCTGCTGGTGACGGATGCGATGTCCTCAGTCCATCACCGGGCGACTGCCCCGGTATTGAACAATTCCGCCATCATCGACCCGACAGCACCTGGGCAGGCGTCTGGCCGTGGAAGGCACGCAGCGAACGAGTCAGGTGGGCTTGGTCGGCGAAACCGCAACGCGCAGCGCATTCGACCGGCGGCACACCCAGCAGCAGCAGACTGAAGGCCTCACGCGCTCGCGACAACTGCTCGATCTGCTTGCGCGTCAGCCCTGTCGCGGTGCGGACCCGGCGCTGACGGTGCCTTTCCGAGTAGCCCGCGTCATCTCCGGTGAGCATCCGTCTGACGTCCTCGTCGTCCCGCAGCACGTCCAACTCGAGAAGGCGCTCAGTGAAGCTCTCGAGGTCGTCGAACTCCGGGAACGGCAGCGCATGATGCGCGATCGTGACGTTCCCTGCGTCGACGACGAGAGGCTGCTCTCCGCCGCGCAGGAGCAGCTTGCTGACTCCAGGCAGAACGGCATGAGCCTTCAATTGGATGCCCCGGCTGTGCTCGCCGATCGTCGAACGGATCCAGCGGTGCCCCAGGGTCGGGCCCGCCAGCCCGGCAGACGTCTGTCCGCCCGGCTCGCGGGCGAACCAGATGTCCCAGTACTCGACCGCGGGGACGAGGTAGCGCTCATCTCTTGTCGCCCGCGCCTGCCACACGCACTGCAGCACCGGCGAGTCGGGGTGTCGCTCCTCGTACATGCGCTCCATTCGCATTCGATCACTGCGAAGAGGGTATCGCCGCCGCGAGCCGGAGAGCCGCCACGCGTCAGTTGTTGAAGCGGAACTCCACCACGTCGCCGTCCTGCATGACGTAGTCCTTGCCTTCGAGGCGGGCCTTGCCCTTGGCGCGGGCCTCGACGACGGAGCCCGTCTCGACGAGGTCGTCGAACGACACGACCTCGGCCTTGATGAAGCCCTTCTCGAAGTCGGTGTGGATGACGCCGGCGGCCTGCGGGGCCTTCGCTCCCTTGGGAATCGTCCAGGCGCGCGCCTCCTTCGGACCCGCCGTGAGGTACGTCTGTAGTCCGAGGGTGTCGAAGCCGATGCGGGCGAGCTGATCCAGCCCGGACTCGTCCTGACCGGTCGATGCGAGCAGCTCGGCGGCATCCTCCGGGTCGAGGTCGATGAGCTCGGATTCGATCTTCGCGTCGAGGAAGATCGCCTTCGCGGGTGCCACGAGCGCGGCGAGTTCCGCCTTGCGCGCATCGTCGGTCAACACGGACTCATCGACATTGAAGACGAAGATGACGGGCTTGGCCGTGAGCAGACCCAGCTCACGGATCGGCGTCAGGTCGATGCCGGCGACGGAGAGCAGCACACCGCGTTCGAGAGCATCCTTCACCGCGTTCGCGGTCTCGAGCACGATCGGCTCGATCTTCTTGCCGCGCACTTCCTTCTCGTATCGGGTGATCGCCTTGTCGACGGTCTCGAGGTCGGCAAGCATGAGCTCGGCGTTGATCGTCTCCATGTCGGACGCCGGGTTGACCGTGCCGTCCACGTGCACCACGTCGTCGTCGGCGAAGCCGCGCACGACCTGGGCGATGGCGTCGGCTTCACGGATGTTCGCGAGGAACTTGTTGCCCAGCCCCTCGCCCTCGCTCGCGCCGCGCACAATGCCGGCGATGTCGACGAACGACACCGCCGCCGGGAGGATGCGCTCGCTGCCGAAGATCTCCGCCAGCCTGTCGAGCCGCGGGTCGGGCAGGTTCACCACACCGACGTTGGGCTCGATCGTCGCGAACGGATAGTTCGCCGCGAGCACGTCGTTCTTGGTGAGTGCGTTGAAGAGGGTGGACTTGCCGACGTTGGGCAGGCCGACGATGCCGATAGTGAGAGCCACGGGGCACGAGTCTACCTGCCCGCGATCCTGCGGGATGGCCCGCGGACACCGCGCGCGATCAGGCAGACCGGCGACATCAGGCGAGCCGCGACCGTTCTGGCCTGATTCGGCGGGATGGCCGGATGCGGCGGAGTCGGTCGCGTCAGTCGCGGGTGGCGCGGTACGCCCGCGTCACGTACGGCAGGTCGATCGTGGCATCTCCGTGCAGGCCGAGCTCATCGAAGAGCGCGTCCAGGTCGCGGCGGATGCGCTCCTTCTCCTCGTCCGGTGCGGTGATGATGTAACTGCGCGATGCGGCCATCCGATGCAGCAGGTCGCGCGTGATCGGCCGCACCCATTCCCACCGCTCCTGTTCCAGGGGTCCGAACGGTGCGGCGACGACCGGGTCGCCCTCAGCAAGCATGAGCTCGGCGTGACTTCCGTGCATGATCTCGGTCAGCCTGCGCACCCAGTCGACACGATCGTCGCGGATGTTCCAGATCAGGCCGAGCACTCCCCCGCTGCGCACCGCACGACCGATCTCGGCCGATGCCATCACAGGGTCCACCCAATGCCAGGCCTGTCCGAGCACGACGGCATCGACGCTCGCGTCCGGAAGCGGGAGGCCTTCGGCCGTCCCCACGTAGGTCGGCACCCCGGGAACGACACCTCGAAGCGTCGCAAGCATCTCCGGATCGGGGTCGATCGCGACGACCTCGGCCTCCGGCGCCTGCGCGAGCACGCGGGTGAGCTTGCCCGTGCCCGCTCCGACGTCCGCGATGCGGCGCGAGTCGGTGGGCATCCGTTCGAGCATCCACGCGACGGCGTCGAAGGGGTACTCCGGCCTTCCGACCTCGTAATCTCCGGCCTGCGCTCCGAACGACCTCGCCATGTCCTCAGCCATGTCGCCAGCATACGGCGAGTCTCCGACAGCTCTCCGAGACCGCGGGAGAAGGTGGGATCGTGCCACTGGATTTCACTGCGATCGACTTCGAGACCGCGAACTCCAGCCCTGCCTCCGCGTGTTCCGTCGGACTCGTGCGCGTGCGTGCCGGTGAAGTCGTCGCGACCACCGGGTGGCTGATCCAGCCGCCTCCCGGCCACGACGAGTTCCAGGAATGGAACGTGCGCATCCACGGGATCCGGCCGGAGGACGTGCTGTCGGCAGCGAGCTGGGTCGACCAGTTCGATCGCCTCTGCGCGTTCGCAGGGGCCGACGTGCTCGTCGCCCACAACGCCGGCTTCGATCTCAACGTGCTGCGTCGCGCCTCCGAGGCGACGGGTCAGCCGTGCCCGCCGTACCGTTCCCTGTGCAGCCTGCAGGTGGCCCGCAAGACCTACGAGCTCGACTCGTACCGACTGCCGATCGCCGCCGCCGCAGCCGGGTTCGAGGAGTTCTCGCACCATGACGCTCTCGCCGATGCACGTGCCTGCGCGCAGATCGTCATCGATGCCGCCGCCCGAGCGGGAGCGGGCGATGTCTTCGCGCTCGCCGACGCCCTGAGCCTGCGCGTAACCGCACCGGTCGCACCCGCGCTGGAGCGCGCCGTCGCCTGAGCCCCGCACCGCAGCCGTGCGCGGCGACGACTGAATGTCGGACCCCAGCCGCATCATGAACACATGGATGCTCTGTCTGTCGTTCTCGTCCTCCTCGCCCTCGCGGCAGGTGTCGCCGTGGGCTGGTTCCTCCGTGCCGGTCGTGGGTCGGCGGAACTCGCGCGTACCGAGGCCCAGCTGGCGGCGGCGCGCGACGATCGCGACCGTCAGTACGACCTGTACCGCGACGCGGTCGAACACGCGCGGAACGAGCAGCGAGCCGAGGCGCAGCGGGTGCAACAGCAGAACGCCGTGCTGACAGCGCTCGCGCCGGTCCGCGATAGCCTGCAGCAGATGCAGACCAAGGTCGCCGCGATCGAGCGAGAGCGGCACGCGCAGTTCGGCACGCTCGAGGAACAGCTGCGGCGCGCGCAGGAATCCGATGAGGCGCTCCGAGCGACGACCGAGTCGCTCGCGGGCGCCCTGCGCTCCACGGCGACGCGTGGAGTGTGGGGAGAGACCCAGCTGCGCCGCGTGGTCGAGGCCGCCGGACTCACCCGGCACATCGATTTCGACCTTCAGGCGACGATCGCCTCCGACCGCGGCCCGGGGCGCCCCGACATGGTCATCCGCCTGGCGGGCGGCAGTTCCATCGCTGTCGACGCTAAAGTGCCGCTCGATGCCTATCTCGAGGCCTCGGCCCTCGCCGCAGGGGATGCGAACGAGTCGCAGCGGCGGGCACTGATGCAGAAGCATGTGAAGGCGGTCCGCGCCCACATCGATGCGCTCGCCAAGAAGGCGTATTGGTCGGGACTCGAGGCGAGCCCCGAGTTCGTGATCTGCTTCCTGCCGAGCGAGTCGTTGCTGGCGGCGGCGATCGATGAAGATCCGACGCTCCTCGACTACGCGTTCAGCCGACGTGTGGCCCTGGCCTCCCCGGTGAACCTCTGGGCCGTCCTCAAGACCGTCGCGTTCACCTGGACCCAGCAGGAGGTGTCGACCGAGGCACGAACTCTCCTCGCCCTCGGCACGCAACTGTACGACCGCCTCGGCACTCTGGCCGGGCACGCCGACGATCTGCGCCGCGCGCTGGAGCGGACGGTCGACAGCTACAACCGGTTCGCGGGGTCCCTCGAGACGCGGGTGCTGGTGACTGCGCGGCAGTTCCCGGGTGTCGACGCGTCCGCGCTCGCCTCCACGCCGCCGTTGACGGCAGAGACCGCCCGTCGGTTCACGGCACCCGAGCTGATCGCCTCCGACGACACCGCCGCACAGTCAGCGACCCCGATGCGCGCCGATGTGGGCGACGTCCGGATCCGGCTCGACGAACCGTAGGAGACGGACGAGACGCGTCAGGCGACGCCGGGGACGCCGCTGAGCAGCAGGATGACGAGCCCGCTGGTCGCGAGGAAGGCGCCGATCATCCACCAGGCACTGATCTCGTGCCCCTCGTCGCGACGAACGCGGAACAGCACGTCGGCTCGACGCGCCGGGTCGGAGACCGCGGTCGGCGGAGTCACGACGGGTGGCGTGACCGCAACGGCTTCGGCGTCAGCACTCACACGGAGGATGCGCCCCGTGTTGGTGGTGACGATCTTCGTCGGAGCGGCCTTCGAGCCGTTCGTGTGCTGCGTTGTCATCTGTTCGCCCTCCTGTGCCTGCGGTGCCTGGCGGCTCCGTCGACGGCGACAAACCCAGTGACAATTGTGACACGGCCCTCCACAGAAGCGTGGATCGTGCCCTGGCGAACCGATACCGGGTGCGTAACGAATGGCGCGATCGATGCCCCCGATCGCGGCGGCTCAGGCCGGTCGCGCGGTCAGAGCCACTTCGAGACGAGGTGCTCCGACGCGATCCGGCGCAGCGTGCCCGAGGCTCCGCGCAGCACGACGCTCTCGGTGTAGACGTAGCCGCGCTCGCGACGCACGCCCGCGACCAGCTGCCCGTCTGTGACACCCGTGGCGACGAAGATCGTGTTGTTGCCCTGCACCAGGTCGTCGGCCTCGTAGACCTTGTCCATGTCGAGTCCCGCGTCGATGCCGCGCTGACGCTCTTCGTCGTCACGGGGCCACAGACGCCCCTGGATGTGTCCGCCGAGGGCCTTGATCGCGCACGCCGTCACGATGCCCTCCGGGCTGCCTCCGACGCCCACGCACATGTCGGTGCGGGCGTCGTGGCGGGCGGCGTTGATGCCACCGGCGACATCGCCGTCGCTCATCAGACGCGTACCGGCACCGGCGTCGCGGATCTCCTGGATCAACTGCTCGTGCCGCGGACGGTTCAGCACCGACACGACGATCTCGTCGACGGGCTTGTCGAGCGCGCCGGCGAGCTTGCGGATGTTCTCCCCGATCGGCAGGCGGATGTCGACCAGGCCGACTCCGGCCGGCCCGGTCACGAGCTTGTCCATGTAGAAGACCGTGGAGGCGTCGAGCATCGTTCCGCGGTCGGAGACGGCGATCACGGACAGAGCGTTCTGTCGTCCGGCCGCGGTGAGGGACGTTCCGTCGATCGGGTCGACCGCGATGTCGCACAACGGCCCGCGCCCGGTGCCGACGACCTCGCCGTTGAAGAGCATCGGGGCGTTGTCCTTCTCGCCCTCGCCGATCACGACGCGCCCCTGGAAGTCCACGGTTCCGAGGAACGCACGCATGGCGTCGACTGCGGCACCGTCGGCCGCCTCCTTCGCGCCGCGTCCGATGAACGGCACCGCACGGATGGCCGCGGCCTCTGTCGCACGCACCAGCTCCATCGCGAGGTTACGGTCGGGACGAAGAGGGCTCAGATCCGCTGTCAGACTCACCATGCGGTCAGCCTATCCAGCGAGAGGCGCGAACTGACCGCCTTTCGGCGCGGATCCGAAGAAGGAAATGTGATTCTTAACACCCCAGCAGAAGCCGCAGTGCGTCGACGGAGTCCCGGCTGCGGTATCAGCGCGCGCGCCCCGATAGAGTGGCCCTTGTCCCGGCTTCCCAAATCGCAGGAGTTCTCATGCCCGTCGCCACCCCGGATCAGTACGCCGAAATGCTCGACCGCGCGAAGGCCGGCGGCTTCGCGTACCCCGCGTTCAACGTCTCCAGCTCGCAGACGATCAACTCCGTCCTCCAGGGGCTCACCGAGGCCGGCTCCGACGGCATCATCCAGGTCACCACGGGTGGCGCGGACTACTTCGCCGGCCACACCGTGAAGGCGCGTGCCACGGGCGCGCTCGCCTTCGCCCGCTACGCGACCGAGGTCGCCAAGAACTACCCCGTCACGGTCGCGCTGCACACCGACCACTGCCCGAAGGATGCCCTCGCCGGCTTCGTCGAGCCTCTGATCGCCGCCTCCGAGGAAGAGGTCAAGGCCGGTCGCAACCCGATCTTCCAGTCCCACATGTGGGACGGCTCGGCCGTTCCCCTCGCGGAGAACATCGAGATCGCGAAGGACCTTCTCCCCCGCATGAAGAACATCAACGCCATCCTCGAGGTCGAGATCGGCGTCGTCGGCGGCGAAGAGGACGGCGTGCAGCACGAGGGCTCGAACGAGGCCCTGTACACGACCTTCGCCGACGTCGACCAGGCCGTGCAGGCGCTGGGCCTCGGCGAGCAGGGACGCTACATCGCCGCCCTCACGTTCGGCAACGTGCACGGCGTCTACAAGCCCGGTGGCGTGAAGCTGCGTCCGGAGCTGCTGGGCGAGATCCAGGCTGAGGTCGCCGCGAAGTACAACACGGGCGCGAAGCCGCTCGATCTGGTGTTCCACGGCGGCTCCGGCTCCACCGACGAGGAGATCGCCCTCGCGGTCGCCAACGGCGTCATCAAGATGAACATCGACACCGACACGCAGTACGCGTACACGCGCGCGATCGCCGACTACATGTTCAAGAACTACGACGGCGTGCTCAAGGTCGACGGCGAGGTCGGCAACAAGAAGCAGTACGACCCGCGCGCCTGGGGCAAGATCGCCGAGACGGCCATGGCCGCCCGTGTGGTCGAGTCGACGCGCCAGCTCGGTTCGTACGGTCAGTCGAAGAGCTGATCCACCACGGACGACGAGAGAAGGGGCCCGGCGACATGTCGGGCCCCTTCTTTCGTCTGACCGGGCTTCGTCAGCGCGCGGTCATCTGGTCGAGGTAGGCGATGAAAGCCGGGTCTCCCATCATCGGCACGGTGAGGCAGATCGACACGACGATCATGGTCGCGATCGCGCCGACGATCGGCAGCCACCAGGTGATCCGTCCCCGCCGGAGACGTCGGATGGACAGCGCCGCGGTGAGAGACCACCCGAGCGCGAGGACGATCGCGGCGATCGTGCCCCAGGTCTTCCCCTGCGCGAAGTTGGTGAACTCGCCCTCGATTCCGAGGACCTCCATGGTCTGGTTCATGACGCTCGTCAGATCGAGGTACGACAGGCCGGTGATCACGATGTTCACGAGGCCGTAGGCGAGCAGGGCGATCGTCACCAGGCGGTCGACGGGGTGCCGCCGCTTCGCTGGTGCATCAGTAGCGCTTTCCGGCGGCACGACTCCTGCGGTCGGCGGGGCGGGAGGCGCCGCGACGACCTCACCGAGCGGAGGCAGCCCGGCTGCGCGTCGCTGCTCCTCGGGGGTCGCGAGTTCGCCGTACTGGGGCCGCTGATCGGTCATCCCGCAATGCTAGCCGCCTGAGCTTTCGACGGGCTCACAGCAGCATGCCGGGTGCGGGCGGCCCGAAACAGACAGCGGCCCCGGAGAAGTGGGGACTTCTCGGGGCCGCGGATGTGGTGCGCTGGGGACGCTCCTCATCCGGATTGACCGCCAGCGCTGGGGACGCTGTGAGCGATCGGTAGCGTTCATGTATGCCGCTACTTTCTCCATAGTAGGAAAACGTATGCCGGAACGCCAGGGGTCTTCCTTCAGATAGTGAACTCCGCGCCTGACGATCCATCGTCGATGGCATCGGCCCCGAGCTGCAGCGAGAGCCGTCGTGCGGTGCGCTGGAGCGACGACACGAGCGCGCGGTCGACGACCGCTCGTTCCGTGGGCAAGGAGATCGCCAACGACGCAGTGACTCCGGGGGCGATGACGGGCACGGCCACGCAGGTCGCACCGATCGCATACTCCTCCTGGTCGATCGCCCATCCCGGCGAGCGCTCCAGCTGGGTCAGCAGCGTGCGGCGATCGCTGATGGTGCGCGGCGTCAACTCCTCCAGTCGGTGCCGGGACAGGTAGTCCAGACGCTCTTCTTCGGGCAGCTCCGCGAGGATCTGCTTGCCCAGCGCGGTCGCGTGGGCGCTGGACTGCAGCCCCACCCACAGTTCGATCCGCGGGTTGCGGGCGGCGTCGACGATGTCGACGAGGTGCATCTCCCCATCGGCGAATCGGGAGAGGTAGGCCGTGGCGCCGACGTCCTCGGTGACCTCGCGGAGCGCAGCTCGGACGCGCGCCAGGAAGACTCCGCGTGAGCTGATCTGCTGCTGGAACGACGGGAACCGGGTGCCCAGCACGAGACCGTCCGGCTCCGAGCCGAGATACCCCTCGTGCACCAGCGTGCGCACGAGGTTGTAGGTGGTCCCCGGGGTCAGCCCGGTGATCGCGGCGAGTGTCTTCGGCGGGAGCGGACGGGGAGAGTTGGCGACGATGTCGACCAGCCGCAGCGCGCGTTGCACCGACCCGATGAGGGTGGGCTCCGCTTCCGCGGCGCTCAACGCTACGCGTCCCCTCCGGATGCCCGACCGCCGAGCGCACGCGCGTCGCGCTGACCGGATGCGTCCTGACGCAGCTCCTTGGGCAGAGAGAACATCAGGTCCTCCTCCGCCGTCTTGACCTCTTCGACGTCGCGGTAGCCGGCGTCACCGATGGCATCGAGCACTTCCCGCACGAGCACCTCGGGTACGGACGCCCCGCTCGTGACGCCGACCGTCTCGACGCCGTCGAGCCACTCCTGCTGGATCTCCTCGGCATAGTCGACGCGATACGCGGCCTTCGCCCCGTACTCGAGCGCGACCTCGACCAGGCGCACCGAGTTCGACGAGTTCGACGAGCCCACGACGATCACGAGATCGGCGCCGGCGGCGACCTTCTTGATCGCGACCTGGCGGTTCTGCGTCGCATAGCAGATGTCGTCGGACGGCGGATTGTGCAGTTCCGGGAACCGCAGCCGCAGTCGGTTGACGGTCTCCATCGTCTCGTCGACGGAGAGCGTGGTCTGCGACAGCCAGACGACCTTGCTCGGATCCTTCACGACGACCGTGTCAGCTTCTTCCGGCGAGTTCACGACGGTCACGTGCTCCGGGGCCTCGCCCGCGGTGCCCTCGACCTCTTCGTGCCCTTCGTGACCGATCAACAGGATCTCGAAGTCGTCGCGGGCGAACCGGACGGCCTCGCGGTGCACCTTGGTGACGAGCGGGCAGGTCGCGTCGATCGTGTGCAGGCCGCGGTCGGACGCCGCGTTCACGACCGCCGGCGACACCCCGTGCGCGCTGAAGACGACGTGCGCACCCTCGGGGACCTCGTCGACCTCCTCGACGAAGATCGCACCCTTCGCCTCGAGTTCGGTGACGACGTGGATGTTGTGCACGATCTGCTTGCGCACGTAGACCGGAGCGCCGTAGCGCTCGAGCGCCTTCTCGACCGCGACGACAGCACGGTCGACACCGGCGCAGTAGCCCCGCGGTGCGGCGAGCAGAACCCGCTTGTGTCCGACCACCGGGTTATCCTGAAGCCGGCCGGCCGCCGCACGCACTCGTGGAAGGCGGGGCACGGGAAGATGAACGGCAGTCGAAGTCACCCCTGGATTCTACCGCCGGCCGGCTGTGCGGGGCCGGGGAGGCCCAGGGGCAGGAACGGGAGCGGATGACAGTCTTCGAAGCGACGACGGGGCAGGGCGAGACACCGCCCGCCGATTCCGTCGCCCCCCGCGATTCCACTGCCGACGCCCCCACCTCCGTCACCCGGCTGAACGCGACCATCCGCGACTTCGTCGCGCGGTGGAACACGGTCTGGGTCGAAGGTGAGATCACCTCCTGGAACGTGCGAGCCGGCAACGTGTTCGCACGCCTGAAGGACACGCGCTCCGACGCGCAGATCTCGATCCGGGTGTGGTCGAGTGTGCGCGGACGCATCCCCTCCGACATCGGCGTCGGCGATCACGTCGTGGCAGCGGTGAAGGCGGACTACTTCGTCAAGTCGGGAGACTTCAGCTTCACGGTCTCGTCGATGAAGCACGTCGGACTGGGCGATCAGCTCGAGCGCCTCGAGAAGTTGCGCGTGCAGCTGCGACATGAAGGGCTGTTCGACCCGGCACGAAAGAAGCGCCTGCCGTTCCTCCCGCACATGATCGGCCTGATCACGGGTGAGCGATCGGATGCCGAGAAGGACGTGCATCGCAACGCCGAACTGCGTTGGCCGCAGGTACGGTTCCGCACCGAGTACGCCGCCGTGCAGGGCGACCGCTGCGTGCCGGACACCCTCGCCGCGCTCGCGCGACTCGACGCCGACCCGGAGGTCGATGTCATCATCATCGCGCGCGGAGGAGGCGACCCGCAGACGCTCCTCGGATTCAGCGACGAGAGGCTGGTCCGCGCCGTGGCCGCGGCGTCGACTCCGATCGTGAGCGCGATCGGACACGAGAACGACCATCCGCTGCTCGACGACGTCGCCGATCTGCGGGCCTCCACTCCCACCGACGCGGCGAAGCGGGTCGTGCCGGACGTCGGCGAGCAGCGCGCGCTCATCGCTCAGCTGCGCTCGCGCGCGACCACACGGCTCACGCAGCGGCTGTCGCACGACATCGCCCAGCTGGAGCAGCTGCGATCCCGCCCCGTGCTGCGCTCCCCCGCACCGATCATCGATGCCCGGGCACAGGAGACCTGGCTGCTGCTCGCTCGCGGTCGAGACACCGTCAATCGCCACATCGAGCAGGCGGGGCGACGCACGGCCGAGCTTCGCGCGTCTCTGCGTGCGCTCTCCCCCGCTGCGACTCTCGCCCGCGGCTATGCCATCGCACACCTCGACGGCGGCGTGATCCTGCGCGACGCCGCCGACGCGCCGACCGGAGCCGAGCTCACCATCACCCTCGACCGGGGCTCGCTCCGGGCCCGCTCCGAGGGCGAGATCGCCGAAGACGCCTGAGCAGAGCGGTCAGGACGCACGACGTAGGATGGAGGAGTGAGCGCGTTGAACGACACCCCCGTGGACACGCTGTCGTTCGAGGCAGCCCGCGATGAGCTCGTCAAGGTCGTCGCGGAGCTCGAGCAGGGATCCCCGACGCTGGAGCACTCGCTGGCGCTCTGGGAGCGTGGCGAGGCTCTCGCCGCCCGGTGCGAGGAATGGCTGCTCGGTGCGAAGCGTCGTCTGGACGCCGCACGGGCTGCGGCTGCGGACGCGGAGACCCCGGGAGAGTCATGAGCAAGCAGCCTCCCATCATCGCCGAGCTCGGCCGCCCGGAGACACCGGACGAGACCGCCGCCCGCAAGGCAGCGTTCAGCAAGGCCTACCGATCGAGCCAGACCGTGCGCAACCTCGTCGCGGCGCTGCTCGTCACGGTCGCCGTCGTGGCCGTCATCATCTTCGCGGTGCCGCGCGGTGAGCCCGTGGCGGCGAAGCCGATCGACGTCGCCGGCATCGCCGAAGGGGTCGAGTCCTCGATGGACCGGCCGGTCCTGATCCCCGAGCTGGGCACCTTCTGGCGTGCCAACGGCGCGGAGATGCAGGGGGGTGCCACGGTCGTGTGGGAGGTCACCCTCGCGCCGAAGTCCGACACGGAACGCGGCTTCATCAAGGTCGCGCAGGCGTTCGAGGCCGACTCCTCGTGGGCCCCGCAGCGCCTGAACGGCATCGCCCCGACCGACACCGTGCGCATCGGCGGCCTCGACTGGGACGTCTACAAGCCCGGCGGATCCGAGGCCAACGCCAACGTCACCTACGCCATCGGCACCCAGGCCGGCGACGACTACATCCTGCTGTACGGCTCGCGCTCGGCCGATTCGACCGCCGAGCTCGCGAAGTCCCTGATCCCGCAGATCGAGACCATCTCGGAGGCACAATGACGCACCCGCTGACCCCTGCCGCCGCCTGGCAGCAGATGCAGGAGGGCAACCGCCGTTTCGTCCTCGACGAACCGCGACACCCGAACCAGGATGTGGCCCGCCGCAAGGACCTGACCGCCGCGCAGCACCCCGTCGCGACTCTGTTCGGGTGCTCGGATTCGCGCCTCGCCGCAGAGATCATCTTCGACCTCGGCCTCGGCGACCTCTTCGTGGTGCGCAATGCGGGACAGGTGATCGGCGAGTCGATCGTCGCGAGCCTCGAGTACGCGGTCGCGGTGCTCGAGGTGCCGCTGATCGTCGTGCTCGCACATGACTCCTGCGGTGCGGTGCGCGCCGCGATCGACGGCACCGCGATCGACGCCGCTCCCCTGCCGCCGCACATCTGGAAGTTGATCGCTCCCATCGTGCCGGCCGCCCGGAAGGTCCTGGCCGAGAGCGGTGGAACGACCGTCGCACAGATCGACTCGGAGCTCGTGGGCATCGAGCATCTGCGCAACACCGTGGGCGACCTGCTGCAGTCGTCCGAGATCATCAGCGACGCCGTCGCCGCCGGCCGCCTGGGCATCGTCGGCGCGAACTACCGTCTGGCCGAGGGCACGGCCGTGCCCGTGATCACGGTCGGCATCGATACCGACGACGCTATCCAGGGGATCGACCCCGCAACCAAGGAGGGTTCGGAATGACCGAGCAGGACTACCGCATCGAACACGACACCATGGGTGAGGTGCGGGTGCCCGTGAACGCGCTCTACGGGGCGCAGACGCAGCGCGCCGTGGAGAACTTCCCGATCTCGGGCAAGGGACTGGAATCGACGCAGATCGCGGCCCTGGCACGCATCAAGAAGGCGGCGGCGCTCGCCAACAAGGAGCTCGGCACCCTCGATGGCGCGATCGCCGACGCGATCGCCCAGGCCGCCGACCAGGTGGCATCCGGTGCGCACGACGGCGAGTTCCCGGTGGACACCTACCAGACCGGCTCGGGCACGTCGTCGAACATGAACATGAACGAGGTGCTGGCGACCCTCGCCACCCGCATCCTCGGTGCGACCGTGCACCCGAACGACCACGTGAACGCCTCGCAGTCGTCGAACGACGTGTTCCCCACGTCGGTGCACATCGCCGTCACGCAGGCCCTGATCGACACGCTCATCCCCGCTCTCGACCACCTCGCGGTGGCGCTCGAGGCGAAGGCGGAGCTGTGGAAGGACGCGGTCAAGTCCGGCCGCACGCACCTCATGGATGCCACGCCCGTGACCCTCGGCCAGGAGTTCGGCGGCTACGCCCGCCAGATCCGCCTCGGCATCGAGCGCGTGCAGTCGGCCCTCCCCCGCGTCGCGGAGGTCCCTCTGGGCGGCACCGCGGTGGGAACGGGCATCAACACGCCCCTCGGCTTCCCGCAGAAGGTCATCGCTCTGCTCGCTGCCGAGACGGAGCTACCGATCACCGAGGCCAAGGACCACTTCGAGGCTCAGGCCAACCGCGATGGCCTGGTCGAGGCCTCCGGCGCGCTGCGCACGATCGCGGTCTCGCTGACCAAGATCAACAACGACCTGCGCTGGATGGGATCCGGCCCCAACACGGGCCTCGGCGAGCTGCACATCCCCGACCTGCAGCCCGGCTCCTCGATCATGCCCGGCAAGGTCAACCCGGTCGTCCCCGAGGCTGTGCTGATGGTGTGCGCCCGCGTGATCGGCAACGACGCGACGGTCGCCTGGGCCGGCGCTTCCGGATCGTTCGAGCTGAACGTCGCCATCCCGGTCATGGGCACCGCGGTGCTCGAGTCGATCCGTCTGCTGTCGAACGCCTCGCGCGTGCTCGCAGACAAGACGATCGACGGTCTGCAGGCCAACGTCGAGCGCGCGGCCGCGTTCGCGGGCATGAGCCCGTCCATCGTGACCCCGCTGAACAAGCTCATCGGCTATGAGGCTGCGGCGAAGATCGCGAAGCACTCGGTCGCGAAGGGCATCACGGTGCGTGACGCCGTGATCGACCTCGGTTACGTCGAGCGCGGTGACCTCACCCTGGAGCAGCTGGACGAGAAGCTCGACCTGCTGTCGATGACCCACCCGGGCTGATCCCGCCCGCACGACGAATGCCGCGAGGAGCCGTTCCTCGCGGCATTCGTCGTGTCTGCAACGCCTCGTCAGGAGAGCCGGACAGACGCACGACAGCGGATGCCCTGGTCTGTGTCGGGCATCCGCTGTCGTCCATCGTCAGCTGAGCTCTCCGCCCTCCAGGAGTTCGGTGACGAGGGCTGCGATCGCGGAGCGCTCCGAGCGCATCAGAGTCACGTGCCCGAACAGGTCGTGTCCCTTCAGCGTCTCGATCACGCTCGCGATGCCGTCGTGCCGGCCCACACGGAGGTTGTCCCGCTGGCCGACGTCGTGAGTGAGGATGACACGCGAGTTCTGGCCCATCCGGCTCAGCACCGTCAGCAGCACGTTCCGCTCGAGCGACTGGGCTTCATCGACGATCACGAAGGCGTCGTGCAGCGATCGTCCGCGGATGTGGGTGAGCGGGAGCACTTCGAGCAGCCCCCGTTCGACCACCTCCTCGATGACGTTCCCGGAGACCACCGAACCCAGCGTGTCGTACACGGCCTGACCCCAGGGCCCCATCTTCTCGCCCTGGTCGCCCGGAAGGTAGCCGAGCTCCTGCCCGCCGACGGCGAACAACGGCCGGAACACGATGATCTTCTTCTGCTGCTGCCGCTCCAGCACCGCTTCCAGTCCCGCGCACAGCGCGAGTGCGGACTTGCCGGTGCCGGCGCGCCCACCGAGCGAGACGATGCCGACCTCCGGGTCCAGCAGCAGGTCGATCGCGATCCGCTGCTCCGCCGAGCGGCCGTGCATGCCGAAGATGTCCCGGTCACCGCGCACGAGCCGATACTCACCGTCCCCTGTCACGCGTCCCAGTGCGGACCCGCGCTCGGAGTGGATGATCAGCCCGGTGTTCACGGGAAGGCCGCGGGCGTCCTCGCTGATGCCGACCTCGCTCTCGTAGAGATCGCTGATGTCGTCGCCGGAGAGGTCGAGCGCCGAGATCCCGGTCCATCCGGAGTCCACGGCCTGCTCTGCGAGGTACTCCTCCGCCCGGATGCCCAGCGACGCCGCCTTCACGCGCATCGGCAGGTCCTTGGACACGATCGTGACGTCCTGACCGTCCTGCGCGAGGTGCATGGCGACCGAGAGGATGCGGGTGTCGTTGTCGCTGAGCCGGATCCCTGCGGGGAGCACGGAGGGGTCGGTGTTCGAAAGTTCGACCCGGAGGGTGCCGCCTTCGCCGACCTCGACCGGGAAGTCGAGGCGTCCGTGCTCGATGCGCAGATCGTCGAGGTGCCGCAGTGCCTGCCTCGCGAAGTAGCCGATCTCGGGATCGTGGCGCTTGCCCTCGAGTTCGGTGATGACGACGACCGGGATGACGACGGAGTGCTCGGCGAATCGGAAGAACGCCTGCGGATCGCTCAGCAGGACCGAGGTGTCGAGGACATACGTGCGCAGATCCTGATCGGGATCGGCGGATGATGCTCGCCTCGTCGTCTTACGGGTGGACTGCTGCGCGGTGTTGGTGGCCTGCTGCGCTGTACGTGTGGTCACGACCCACTCCCGACCCGGGGAATCCCGGCTATTCGAACGAGTCGACCAGGGGGTCACGAGTCGTCATCCTGAGGCCGACCCGATCGGGCTCCTTGCCCGATGCCTAGAAGGTACGACCGTGCGACCGCTTAACCCGACGTCGACACGCCAACGATTCGTTACGCGCTGATGAACGTCTCGTTGCCGAACGCATGCAGGGTCTCGTCGAGGAGTTCGAGCGTCCCCGTATCGGTGCCCGCGTGCGGGGCGATCCGCACCGACGCACCGCGTGCGGTGACGACCAGTCCGGCGTTCGCGAGCGCGGCGGCCAGCCGCGCGGGCTCCTCGGGTGCGAGCGCCACGATGCCCGCGCGCCGGGTGCGCTCGCGCGGAGAGCTCACCTCGATGCCATGGCGATCGGCGATCTCGATCACCGTGTCGACGTGCTCGGAGAGCCGTTCCTCGATCGCGGCGACCCCGGCGTCGCGGACGTCGCGCACGCCGATCGCGAGGCGCCCGGCGGCGAGCGTGTCCGGCTGACTGATCGTGAAGGCGCGCGCCGAGGGAGAAGGCGCCGGCAGCTCGTCGACGAAGAGACCTGTGGCAGTGGTTCCGGTGATCCCGGAGAGCACCGGGACGATCCGCTCACGCGCCCGCGGGGAGAACCATGCGAATGCGCTGCCCCGGCCGGCGCGCAACCACTTGTAGCCGTGGCCGACCACCACATCCGCGGCACCGTAGTCGACATCGATCATCCCGAAGGACTGCACCGCGTCCACGATGAGGAGGCGGTCGGGGCCGATGGCCTCACGGAGCGCGGCGAGGTCGGCGCGATATCCGGTCCGGAAGTCCACGTGGCTGACAGCCACGGCCACCACGTCATCGTCGAGCACCTCGATGACCGCGTCGGGCGTGACGCGTCCGTCGTCGGGCGTGATCCACCGCGGCGTCACCGCGTGCCCCGACGCGGTCGCCGCCCGCTCGACGGTCAGGCTGACGCTCGGGAACTCCGCCGTGCTCGCGATGACCGCGCCCGACAGCCCGAACAGCGCGTGCATGAGACCGTTGGTCGACGAGGGCTGCAGCGTCACGTCGTCGGGATCTCCGCCGAGCAGCTCCGCGACGATCTCCTGCGCCTGTCCGATGCGTTCTCCGACCAGGGCCAGGGAGGATGGGCGTCCGCTGCCGAGCAGATCGGCGTCGGCGAAGACCTCGTCGCGGACGGACGGCGACAGCGGCCCGAAGGCCGCCCAGTTCAAGTAGCCGGACTCGTTGTCGAACGTGTCGACATAGTCCTGGAAAGTGCTCACTGCGTCATTGTGGCATGGCTCTGCGTGCCCACGGTGCGCGGTCAGCGGCCGAAGCGACGGTCTCGATCGGCGTAATCGCGGATCGCCCGGAGGAAGTCGACCTGGCGCAGGTCCGGTCCGAGGGCCTCGACGAAGTAGAACTCGCTGTGCGCGCTCTGCCAGAGCAGGAAGTCGCTGAGCCGCTGCTCTCCGCTCGTGCGGATGACGAGGTCGGGGTCGGGCTGCCCTCCGGTGTAGAGGTGCTCTCCGATCATCTCGGGGGTGAGGTGCGCGGCGAGGTCCTCCATCGTGCCGCCGGAGGCCTCGTGCTTCGTGATGATGCTGCGGACCGCATCGACGATCTCGTTCCGCCCGCCGTAGCCGACGGCGAGGTTCACATGCAGCCCCGTGTGGTCCTTGGTGCGCTCCTCGGCGTCCGCGAGCACACGGGCGAGCTCGGGCGGGAGGATGTCGGAGCGCCCGACGTGCTTGACCCGCCAGTTCCCTTCGCGTGACAGCGCCTCCGCGAGCTCGGCGATGATCTCAATGAGGTCGGCGAGCTCCCCGGAATCGCGCTTTCGCAGGTTGTCGCTGGAGAGCAGGTAGAGCGAGACCACACGCACGCCGAGCTCATCGCACCAGCCCAGGAACTCGCGCATCTTGGCAGCGCCGGCGCGATGTCCCTCGGCCGGGGTATCCAGTCCGAGCTGGCGTGCCCACCGACGGTTGCCGTCGATCATCATCGCGACGTGATGCGGCACGGATGCGGGATCGAGGTGGCGGCGCAGCCGGTTCGTGTAGAGCCGATACAGCGGCCCTCGCCCCGGGCTCTCGCGTGACATCACCTCCCTACGCTATCGTGCCGGGCCATCCCGCGCCGTGTGCGGAGCCTGAGGATATGTGCCCTGCGCGGAATGCGGGTCGGCTTAGAGTGAGCACGTGAGCACACCTGAGGCCTCGGGCCCCGACGTCCCCCAGCTCCCCCTGCTGGAGGCTGCGGCCGTCGACGCCGCCGTCGAGATCAAGCCGACCTGGCGAGGATGGATCCACGCCGGCACGTTCCCCGTCGCCATCGTCACCGGGATCATCCTGATCGTCATGGCCGATGGCGCCGCGGCGAAATGGGCCTCGGCGGTGTTCATGCTCACGTCGCTGCTGCTGTTCGGCAACTCGGCGCTGTATCACCGCTTCAACTGGCGTCCCCGGGTGAAGGTCGTCCTCAAGCGCATCGACCACGCCAACATCCTGCTGCTCATCGCCGGGACGTACACTCCGCTCGCCGTGCTGGCGCTGCCGCCGCAGAAGGGCGTGCTGCTGCTCAGCCTGGTCTGGGGAGGCACCCTCGTGGGGATCCTCTTCCGCGTCTTCTGGATCAACGCCCCGCGGTGGCTCTACGTCGCGCTGTACCTGCTGCTCGGCTGGGCGGCCGTGATGTACATCGTCGATCTCATGAACGCGAACTTCGCGATGATGGTGCTGGTGATCGTCGGCGGGCTCCTCTACACCGGCGGAGCCGTGGTCTACGCGCTCAAGAAGCCCAACCCGTGGCCGGGCCACTTCGGGTTCCACGAGATCTTCCACGTGTGCACGGTGCTCGCGTTCCTGTGCCACTGGACGGCGTGTCTGCTCATCGCCCTCGCGCCGCTGTCGCCCTCGCTGGGCGCGCCGTAGTCCGGGATCAGCGGGTCGGCGGCTCGTCGCCGGCGTCGCGCGGGAGCGGTGCGTCGGATTCCGGAGCGCCCTTGCCCGCCTCAGCCTCGGCGGCGAGGGCTGCTTCTTCGGCGTCGAGCTCTTCGCGCACTTCTTCGCGGTAGCGCACGCGGCGGATGCGCCGGTTCATGTCCCAGATCAGCAGGATGACCGCGGCCACGATCACCACGATCACGGCGAAGCCGACGAAGCCCGGGGTGACGGCCTCCGGTGCCACGGTCATGCTCGGAGTCGGCATCGGGGTCTCAGACAGAGAGAACATGAATCGGCCTTTCGTACTCAGGTCGCATAACCTGGTGGTACCAGCCTAACGACCGGGAAGACCCACCTGTGACGACCGCACGACAGCTCGATGAACGCTATGGCCGAACCGGACGACGGCGGACGCCGTGGATCATCGGCGGTGCCGTCGCACTCCTGGTCGTTGGTGCGTTCAGCTGGATGACCGTGACCCAGTCGATGGCGTCCGTGGATGCCGACGATCTCGGGTTCGAGCTCGTAGATGCGCACTCCGTCAACGTCACCTTCCAGGTCACCGGAGTGCAGGGCAAGAACGTCGTCTGCGCTGTCGAGGCGCTCGATGAGGAGTTCGGCGTCGTCGGCTGGAAGATCGTCGAGATCGAAGCCGGAGACCGCCACTCCCAGGCTCGATCGGTCACCATCCCGACCGTCGCCGAGGCGACGACAGGTTTGGTGAACACCTGCTGGGTCGCTTAGACTCGTGCCAGACAGACGACGCCCCGGCACCGTGCCGGGGCGTCTTGGCATATCCCCCGCAGCTCGTCGGAGGGATCCCGAAAGAAGGAGCTTCGTCATGTCCACCGATGCTCAGGTTCCGTTCCTCACGCAGGAAGCGTATGACCGGCTCGTCGCCGAGTTGGAGCACCTGTCCACGTTCGGTCGCGACGAGATCGCCAAGCGCATCGAGGCGGCTCGCGAAGAAGGCGACCTCAAGGAGAACGGCGGCTATCACGCGGCCAAGGATGAGCAGGGCAAGCAGGAGGCCCGCATCCGCACGCTCGAAGGCCTGCTGAAGACCGCCAAGGTCGGCGAGGCACCGGCCAGCCGTGGGATCGTCGAGCCCGGCACCGTGGTCACCGCTGTCGTCGCCGGTGGCGAAGAGGTCTTCCTCCTCGGCAGCCGCGAGATCGCCGCAGGCAGCGACCTGGACGTCTACAGCGAGGCGAGCCCGCTCGGCCAGGCCATCCTCGGCCTCAAGGTCGGCGAGAAGTCGTCCTACGAGGCGCCGAACGGGCGTTCCATCAGCGTCGAGATCGTGAACGTCGAGACCTACACGGGTTGAGTCGCCCACCCGCAGAACGCCCCGGCATCCACACGGATGCCGGGGCGTTTCTCGTCTGCGGGACGCAGCTCAATCCGGGACGAGGAACGGCTCGAAGCCGGCCCGGCGCAGCGTGTCGAGCGTGTGCTCCGAGTGCTCGGGGCCGCGGGTCTCGACGCTGAGCTCGAGGATGACGTCGCTGATCTGCAGACCGTGGCCGTGCCGGGTGTGCATCGCCTCGATGACGTTCGCACCCGCCTCGGCGATGAGCTCCGACACGCGGGCCAGCTGACCGGGACGGTCGGGCAGGGGGATGCGGATGGTGAGGTAGCGGCCCGACGCCGCGAGCCCGTGCGACACGACGCGCTGCAGCAGCAGCGGATCGATGTTGCCCCCCGACAGCACCGCCATCGTGGTGCCGGTCGCCGCGACCTTCCCGGCGAGGATCGCGGCGACGCCGGCGGCTCCCGCGGGCTCGACCACGACCTTCGCCTGCTCCAGCAGGATGAGGATGGCACGGGCCAGATCGTCGTCCGAGACGGTGACGACCTCGTCGACGAGATCCTTGATGATGTCGAACGGGATCGCACCGGGACGGGCGACCAGGATGCCGTCGGCGATCGTGGGTCGCGTGACGATGTCGACCGGCTCCCCCGCTGCGAGCGAGGGAGGAACTGCCGCGGCGTTCTCGGCCTGCACGCCGATGATGCGCACGGTGCGTCCGCTCTCAGCGGCGCGCGCCTTCACCGCCGCCGCGACGCCGGCGATGAGTCCGCCGCCGCCGATGCCGAGCACGACGGTGTCGACCTCGGGAGCGTCTTCCAGCAGTTCCAGCCCGAGTGTGCCCTGCCCGATCACCACGTCGCGGTGGTCGAACGGGTGGATCAGCACCGCGCCCGTGCGCTCGGAGAACTCGGCGGCCAGACGCAGCGAGGTCGCCACGGTCTCGCCCTCCAACACGACCTCCGCTCCGTAGCCGCGGGTGGCAAGGAGCTTCGGCACAGGCACGCCGAGCGGCATGAAGATCGTGGCGGGGATGCCGAGGGCCTGCGCGGCCAGAGCCACGCCCTGCGCGTGGTTGCCCGCCGACGCCGCGACCACGCCGCGGGAGCGCTCCTCGGCGCTCAGCTTCGACAGCCGGTACGCGGCACCGCGGATCTTGAACGAGCCGGTGCGCTGCAGATTCTCCATCTTCAGCACGACGGGGGCTCCGAGGATGTCGGAGAGGGCTCGCGACGGCAACGTCGGCGTGTGCGAGATCACCTCAGCCAGACTCTGAGCGGCGTGCTCGAACTCGGTCAGGCTGGGGACTGCGCTCATCGATTCCTCCGTCGCCGCTCGCGCGGCACTGTACTCCAGATAAGGTCTCCGCTCGGCCCGGCGCCGGTGCGCCAGGAGCCGGAGCTGATCGTCACGGCGGCGACGTTGACGAACGCCGCCAGCGGCACCGCGAACAGGGCGCCCGGGATTCCCGCGATCATCGCCCCACCCGCCACGACGAGGACGACTGCGAGCGGATGCACCTTGACCGCCGAGCCCATCATGATCGGCTGCAGGATGTGCCCCTCGATCTGCTGCACGGCCAGGACGACGACGAGCATCCACAGGGCGATCCACGGCCCGTTGTAGACGAGCGCCAGGAACACGGCGACGGCACCGGTCACGACTGCACCCACGATGGGGATGAACGAGCCGAGGAAGACCAGCACGGCCACCGGCAGCGCGAGCGGAACCTGGAGCAGGAACGCACCCAGCCCGATGCCGATCGCGTCGATCGTCGCCACGAACAACTGCGTGCGGGCGTAGTTGACGATCGTGCTCCAGCCGTTGCGGGCGGCGCCGTCGACGGCGGGACGGGACTTGCGCGGGAAGATCCGGAGCGTCCAGCGCCAGATGCCGGCGCCGTCGGCCAGCAGGCAGATGAGGATGAACAGCGACAGCAGCGCACCGGTGGCGACGTGGCCGACCGTGGTGCCGATCGCCAGCGCCCCGGTCCAGAGCAGCTGCGCCTGCTCGGAGATGAGGTCGAGGCCCTGCTGCAGGTAGTCCGCGATCTGCGTGTCGGAGAGGTTGAGCGGGCCCTCGTGCAGCCACACCTGGAACTGGTCGAAGGCTTCGGTGGAGCGCTGCTGCACGTCGGGCAGCTGCGCGCGCACCTGCCACACGACCAGCCACATGAGTCCGGTGACGATCGCGGCGGTGCCGATGAGCGCGATCGCGATCGCCAGCCAGCGCGGGAGGCCGCGGCGCAGCATCCACGAGAACGCCGGCCAGAGGAGCGCCGTGATCAGGATGCCGACCATGAGCGGGATGACCAGGAGCTTGAGGAGCATCACCAGCCAGATGAAGACGCCGATCGCCGCGGCGATGATCAGCAGGCGCCACGCGTAGCCCGCGGTGATGCGCAGAGGCAGGGGAACCGCCTCATCGGCCTCGGTGGTCACGGTGCGATCGGTGGATACCGGGCGCGGACGGAAGAGATCTCGCAGCCGGGGGCGCTGGTCCTCGCTCATCGCCCAAGTCTACGGTCATGCCGTATGCCGTTCGACGCATCCTTTCTCGCCGGTGTGATGTCGGTGTGCGGCGATACGCTGACGGCGTGACCGATGTCCTCACCCCCACCCAGGCACGCCGCATCGCCCTGGCGGCCCAGGGCTTCACCCGACCACGCCCTGCCACCGTCTCGGGGCGCCACCTGCACCGCGTCATGGAACGGCTCGGCGTGCTCCAGATCGACTCCGTGAACGTGTTCGCGCGCTCGCACTACCTGCCGCTGTTCTCCCGGCTCGGCGCCTACGACCCCGCGCTCCTCGACCGGGTCTTCCTGTCGCGCACGACGCACTACGTGGAGTACCTCGCGCACGAGGCGACCTTCATCCCGATCGAGGACTGGCCGCTCTGGCGCTTCCGCATGGACGACTTCCGCGCACGCTGGGCCGGGGCGAGCTCCTGGACGAGCACGAATGCGCGCACGGTGCAGTGGGTGCAGGACGAACTGCGCGGCCGTGGTCCGCTGCGTCCGGCAGACATCCGCGAGGACGCCCCTCGCGAGCGCGGGACCTGGTGGGACTGGGACGACGTCAAGCTCGCACTCGAGCATCTGTGGCGCACCGGCGATGTCGCCGTCAGCGGCCGCAAGGGCTTCGAGCGTACGTACGCGCTGGCCGAGCACGTCGTTCCCGACGCGATCCGCGCGCAGGAGATCCCCCGCGCCGACGCGATCCGCGAACTCATCCGTCGCGCGGCGCGCTCGAACGGCGTCGCGACCCAGTCCGACCTCGCCGACTACTACCGCATCCGCGATCGGGCGGCCGTGACGCGATCCATCACCGAGCTCGTCGACGAGGGCGAGCTCCAGCCGGTTCAGGTGCGCGGATGGGAGCGCGGCGGGCGTCCTGTGCCGGCCTGGCGGCACCGCGACGCCGTGCTTCCGCGCAAGGTCGAGGCGGCGGCGATCCTGACCCCGTTCGACCCCGTCGTGTGGTTCCGCGATCGAGCGCTCCGCGCCTTCGATCTCGACTACCGCATCGAGATCTACGTGCCTGCCGAGAAGCGCCGGTACGGGTACTACTCGCTGCCCGTGCTCGTCGGCGACCGCATCGTCGCGCGCGTCGACCTCAAAGCCGACCGCGCGACATCGACGTTGCAGGTGCAGTCCGCCTGGTGGGAGCCGCAGTCTCACCCCGAAGACGCGGAGCCCCTCGCTGTCGAGCTCCGGCTCGCTGCGGCCTGGCAAGGGCTCGAACACGTCTCCGTCTCAGGCTGGGGCGATGCGACCGCCGCGCTGCATGCTGCGCTCGTCGGGTCCGGCTCCGCGGTGCAGCGTCATGTGCATGCGAGGGAGGCCACGGCATGAATCGCCGCCGATGGTGGGGCATCGGCGGCGCAATCGTGCTCGTGATCGTCGCCGCTGCGGTGTGGTTCTCGGTGGCGACGATTCGCCCGTCCACACCCGATGAGGCCGCGCTCGCCTATCTGCATGCGCTGGAGTCCGGCGATGCGGACGCGGTGGCGGCGACGGGGATCGACGTGTCGGCGACGACGCTCGAGGCGTTCGCGGACGCCACCGCCCACATCGAGGAGGCGGAGATCCTTGGCGAGAAGAGCGACGCCGATGATGCGGCCGCGACGGTCGACGTCGCCTTCCAGCTCGACGGCGCGCCGCACCGCGCGTCCCTTCGACTGCGCACTGTGGACGGTCGATGGATCGTCGCCGACTCCGGGCTCGGTACCCTGACGGCCGAATCCTCGATCGGCTCCGCGGTCGCGATCGGCGCGGCGACCGCACCGGTGCAGAAGCCCCTCGTCCTTCTTCCGGCGGTCTACACGGTCGCTGCCGCGCCGACCGCGCTCCTCGATGGCGAGAGCACCGTCGTGATGCTGCCGGGCGAGGACACCGCCGTGACGATCGACGCAGGCGTGCGCCCGGAGGCGACGACGGCTGCGCAGGCTCAGCTCGATGAGCATCTGCAGGAGTGCACGGTTCCCGCGGGTCGAGTCCCCGCACAGTGCGGCATCCGCATCCCCTGGGGGACGGAGTTCCACGATGTCAGCGAGATCCGCTACCGCATCGAGGCGTCCCCCGTGATCGCGCTGACATCGGCAGGCTTCAGTGCCGACGGCGGAGTGCTGATCGCCACGGTCACGGGAACAGGTCAGGACGGCGCTGCCCGCACGACGACGTATCGCACCGAATCATGGAGCGTGCGCGGCGAGGTGTCGTTCACGGACGACGCCCTGGTGCTTTCGTATCGGTGACCCCGGGCGGGTCAGAACTGCACGCGCGGTGGCTCCGAGATCGCGCTGCTGTCGGCGACCTCGAAGAACTCCCGCTCCGAGAATCCGAGCCCCTTGGCGAACAGGTTGTTCGGGAAGACCTTGATCTTGGTGTTGAGCTCGCGCACGCCACCGTTGTAGAACCGCCGCGCGGCCTGGATCTTGTCCTCGGTGTCGACCAGCGCCTGCTGCACCTGGAGGAAGTTCGTACTGGCCTGCAGCTGCGGGTACGCCTCGGCGACCGCGAACAGACTGCGCAGTGCCTGCTGCAGGTGCCCCTCGGCGATACCCGCCTCGCCGGGGCCGCCGGCGGACAGCGTCTCGGCGCGCGCGCGTGTGACGTTCTCGAAGACGGCCTTCTCGTGGGAGGCGTAGCCCTTGACCGTCTCGATCAGGTTGGGGATGAGGTCGGCTCGTCGCTTGAGCTGCACGGTGATTCCGCTCCACGCCTCGTCGACACGGACGTTCAGCTGCACCAGCGAGTTGTACGTGGCCCAGAGATAGATGCCGACGAGCAGGATCACTCCGACAACGATCAGTACCGGCACGAGCCATTCCATCAGAGGCCCACCCTTCCTCGTGTTTCTCTCATCCTAGACGCGCAGTCTGCACGTGGACTGGGCATGCAGGGCCGATAGCGCGTCGGTTCAGTTGCCGAGGACGCGTTCCAGATAGCGGTTGCCGAAGCGGCGGTCCGGGTCCAGCCGATCACGCAGCGCGACGAAATCGTCGAAGCGCGGATAGCGCTCGCGTAGAGTCTCGGCGGTGAGGGTGTGGAGCTTGCCCCAGTGCGGGCGGCCTCCGTGCTCGCTCATGATCTCCTCGACCGCCCCGAAGTACTCGGTCGGATCGGCACGCCAGTAGCGGTGGACCGCGATGTAGGCACTCGCGCGATCGTGGGCCGTGGACAGCCAGCGGTCGTCCGCGGCGGCGAAACGCACTTCGATCGGGAACTCGATCCGCCACCCGCGCCGCGCGATGAGCGCACGGACCGCCTCGAACGCCGGGACCACGTTCTCCGCGGGGATGGCGTACTCCATCTCGCGGAACCGCACGGTCCTGCTCTGGATGAGCACCTGGTGCGAGAGCTCGGTGTACTCGCGGTTGCCCGTGAGCTTGACGGCGAGCCGGCTGAACGGCGGCGTGATAGCCGGGACCGCCTGCCCCGCCGCACAGACCACGCGGTAGACGCCGTTGGAGAGCAGGGTCTCGTCGATCCACCGCCCCACGACCGGAAGCGGCTTGCGCACCGTGGATTCCGGAAGGCGGGTCTGCCGCTTGGTCAACGCCACGTCCGTGTGCGGGAACCAGTAGAACTCGAAGTGATCGGATCCGGCGACGCGTTCGTCGAGCGTCGCGAGCACGTCGTCGAGCGGTACCGGCTCGTCGATCGCATGCATGACGAACGCGGGCACGCACTGCAGGGTCACCTCGACGATGATGCCGAGGGCCCCCAGACCGAGGGCGACCGCCGGGAGCAGCTCCGGCTGGTGCTCCTCGTCGATACGGAGGAACTCGCCCGCGGCGGTGATCATCGTCACACCGACGACCTGCGTGGCGAGCCCGCCGAAGCCCGCTCCGGTCCCATGCGTGCCGGTCGAGATCGCTCCCGAGATGGACTGACGGTCGATGTCCCCGAGGTTCTCCATCGCCAGGCCGTACGGCGCGAGCAGTCCGGGGATCCGGTGCAGCCGGGTGCCGGCGAGAAGCGTCACTCGTCCCGTCGTGGCGTCCGCCGAGACGAGTCCCTGTAGATCGTCCAGCTCGAGCAGGACACCCGGTGCGACCGCGATCCCGGTGAAACTGTGCCCGGCGCCGACGGCCTTCACGGCCAGCCCGTGCTTCACCGCGGCGAGCACGGCGCGCTGCACGCCTTCCGGAGTGCGCGGACGCTCCACGCGCACAGGTCGCACCGAGGCCGAGCGGCCCCAGTTCTGCCAGGTGCCGCCGATTCTCGTCACAGGAAGGCCTTTCCCTCGCCGCGATACGTCGGCAGCTCGTCGATGATCTCGTCGCCCGAGACCACGTGGAAGTGCGTGATGCGCTCGGCCGGCTCGCCGCTCTTCGCGTGCCGGAACCAGACCCGGTCTCCCACGCCCAGCGACGTGGCGGCGGGACCCTGCAGCGGGGTCTGCACTTCACCTGCGGCTTCGCGCGGAAGCGTGCGCAAACCTTCGGGCCACACTGCCCGCGGCTGGCGCGAGGCCACGGCAGGCCCCGAGGCGATCCAGCCTCCGCCGAGCACGGTGGCGATGTCGACGGCCGGACGTCGCACGACGTCGAACGCGAAGGCCGACGCCGGGGCAGGGCGGAACGACCGGTAGCCGTCGAACAGGTGCCCGCCGAGGAGCCCACTGCCCGCGCTCGCCTCGGTGAGCGACTCATCGCTGCCCGTGAACTCCAGGGATCCGGTGCCGCCGCCGTTGAGGATCTCGAGCGAGGCGATCGCGCCGACGGCGGCGACGATCTCCGCCCGCCGCTCGCGCAGCTCGTTCCGTGAGCGCGCCTGCACCATGCGGATCAGCGGCGCATCGGGACCCGCGTCGTCCCCCTGTCCCGCGATCTGCGCGTCATACATCTGCAGTCCGACGAGCCGGAAGCCCGGACGTGCGACGACCTTCCGCGCGAATGCCGCCACCTCTCCCGCCGTGAACAGCGCCGAGCGACGCACACCGATGTGGCCCAGCAGCGAGGAGCGCCACGAGGCGTCGACATCGATCGCGACACGGACCTCGGGGCGAGCGCCGGGGCCGGCGACGCTGTCGATCAGATCGAGGTGGACGAGATCGTCGACCATCAGCGTGATCCGCTGTGTCGCCTGCTCATCCGCGAAGAGTCGCTCGAGGCTCGCACGATCCACCGTCGGATAGCCGAGCATGATGTCGTCGTGGGTCTCGGCGAGCCAGAGCGCCTCCTCGAGCGTGAACGCGAGGATGCCGTGGAATCCCGGCAGCTGCAGCACGGCGTCGAGCACACCGCGGACGCGGACCGACTTCGACGCGACACGGATCGGGAGACCACCGGCCCGCACCAGGAGGTCCATCGCGTTGTAGCGCAATGCCTCTCTGTCGATCACCGCGACCGGCGCAGGGAGATGACCCGTCGCGGCAGACAGGCGCGGCCAGTACCGGGCGGGGTCCTCCCACTCGGGGGCGACCGGGGGCGCACCATGGACGGGGCTCAGTTCGTCGATGAGGTCGAGCACTCCCCCACCCTAAGGCCTCGCCGGACTCAGGATCACCCCCTGCGGCACCGCGTCGCAACGGATGCGCGACGATAGGCTGGCGGCGTAGCCCCCGTAGCCCAATGGCAGAGGCAGGCGACTTAAAATCGCTTCAGTCTGGGTTCGAGTCCCAGCGGGGGCACGCGTCGTCATGTTCGATCACGCCCGCGCCTCACTCCTCGACGGAGACAGCCGCCTTCCGGGCACTGGCGGCCTCGCGCACGCGGCGCACGATCAGCACCGCGAGCGCGATCACGATCGCCGTGTACACCGCGTAGTCGAGGTAGCCGAGGTACTGCTCCAGCCGCTCGTGCTGCGTGCCGAGAGCCGCCCCCACACCGATGAGCAGGGCGTTCCAGAGGCCACTGCCGATGATCGTGTACACGCTGAAGGTCACGAGGTTCATGCGAGACGCCCCCGCTGGAATCGAGATCAGGCTGCGGACACCGGGCACCATGCGCCCGACCAGCACCGTCCACCCACCGCTGCGGACGAACCAGTCCGACCCGCGTTCCAGGTCGGATCGACTCACGAGCCGCGTCGCCGCGAGCAGGCGGATCGCCCGCTGCATGCCGATCGCCGCGCCCAGCCAGTACAGCAGCAGCGCACCGAGCCACGATGCGAGCGTGCTCCAGAAGATCAGCCAGCCGAGGTTCAGTTCGCCGCTCTGGCTGAGATACCCCGCGAACGGCAGGATCACCTCGCTCGGGATCGGCGGGATCAGCACTTCGAGGAACACGAGCAGTCCGACGCCGACATCCCCGAGCGAGGAGAGTACGTCGGCGGCGAACCCGGTGAGCCCGGTGAAACCGTGGTCGGCGGCAGCGAAGAGAACCATGCGAACTCAACGTCCGAAAAGGTCGCCGATACCGGGGATGCCCAGATCTCCGAGCTGCTCACCCCAGCCGGTCGCCGCATCGCCCAGGCCCGAGACCGCTTCCCCGGCGGATCCCACGAGATCCCCGGCACCACCGGCCAGTGCATCCATATCCACTCCGGCTGCCAACGATTCGAGATCGACGCCCTCCGCCAGCGCACCGAAATCGACGCCCAGGTTCGCCGCCTGGTCGAGCAACGGGCCCGCCACACTGCTGAGCACGGCACCGCCGGCGACCACACCGAGGATCCCGACGGCGGCACCCCCCGCGACCACCGCCGCGCCGCTCACCCCGCCACCGCGTACGCGTGACAGCAGACCGCGCATCCGCCCCGGGTTCATCGCCTCCGCCCGACCGGCCGCACGGGCGAGGTCATCCGGCGACGACGAGCGCGGACGCTCACCCGGCGGAAGCTCCTCCTGCATGCGCGCCTCGACCAACACGCGCTGCTGCGGGGTCAGGCGGGCGAACGCCTCCCGGTGGATCTGCTCCACCCGCTGCGGATCTGCCGTCTGCAGCAGATAGTCATACCGGGCGATCGCCGCACGATCAGCCTCCGACGCGCGTTGCTGCGGCACCCGGCCGGTACCGGGAGCCGGCGGCGGCGAGTAGGGATCGTTCGCGGCAGAGTGAGCGCTCCGCCTCGACGGCGGCGCCGCATCGGAAGGACCGCGAACGGCACCGACCGCGCCCCGGAGCATGCCGCCCCAGTCCGTCGATCGTGCGCCATCGGGCTGGTGGCCGCTGCGCGCCGAGCCGGTGTTCTTCTCGAGAGCATCGGAGGCGAGGCCGATCAGGCGGGAGAGCTTTCCCATGGGTGGTCCCTTCGTGGTGCGGGCCACCGCGGATCCACGACGTCGGACGGACGGCAGGGTTCACTCGACAGCCCGCGATGCGGGTGCCAAGGTCTCCTCCACCCGTACGGGCCGGCGGGCCGGAGCACGATCTCATGCTCGTAATGACGACGTCGCCGCATTCGGGAGTACTCCCCTTGCGCGCCTCACGCTAGCGACCGCACCTGTGCATCGCCTCAGAACGCACCCGTGGAAACGGCGATCGGCCCCGGCGCAGAGCGCACAGGGCCGATCGTCAGGTTCGAGCGAGGACTACTTCGCGACGGGCTCGGCCTTCTTCGCGGCAGGCTTCTTCGCTGCGGGCTTCTTCGCCGCCGGCTTCTTCGCGACCTCTGCCTTCTCGGCCGGAGCTGCCTCGGCGGCGGACTTCTTCGCCGAAGCGGCCTTCGCGGCCGGAGCGGCCTTGACCGCCGGGGCGGTCTTCGCGGCCGGAGCCGCCTCGGGCGTCGCCGGCGCAGCCGGACGCGGACGTGCGGCGAACTCCTCGAAGACGTAGCGCGGGTTCTGCACGGTCTCCAGGTTCACGAGGTCGCGACCCAGCCACAGGTTGTTCCACCAACCCCACAACACGCGCCACTTGCGCTCCCACGTGGGCATCGCGAGGCCGTGGTAACCACGGTGCGCGACCCAGGCGAGGAAGCCCTTGAGCGCGATCTTGCCGGACTGGAACACACCGTTGTACAGGCCGAGACCGGCCACGGCACCCATGTTCTTGTGGAAGTAGTCCTTCGGGTTCTCACCGCGGAGGACGGCCACCAGGTTCTTCGCGAGCAGCTTCGCCTGGCGCACCGCGTGCTGCGCGTTCGGCACGCAGAAGCCGCCGACGCCACCCCCCGAGAGGTCGGGGACAGCGGACACGTCACCGGCGGCCCAGGCACCTTCGACGAATGCCTCGGGGGTTCCGACGCGCAGGTCGGCGCGGGTCTGGATACGACCGCGCTCCTCGACCGGGAGGTCACCGCCACGGACGACGGTCGGGTTGGCCATGACACCGGCGGTCCACACGATCACATCGGTCGGGATGACCTCGCCCGTGGAGAGCTCGACGTTGCCGTCGACGGCACCCGTGAGCTGGGTGTCGAGGTGCACGTTGGCACCGCGCTTGGCGAGGTCCTTGAGCACCCACTCGCTCGTCTGCAGCGAGACCTCGGGCATGATGCGGCCCATCGCCTCGATCAGGTGGAAGTGCGTGTCGTCGAAGCTCAGCTGCGGGTACTTCGCGACGAGCGACGAAGCCAGCGAGCGCAGCTCGGCGAAGACCTCGATGCCGGCGAAGCCACCACCGACGACGACCACCGTGAGCAGACGATCGCGCTCAGGACCGGCCGGCAGCGAGGCGGCCTTGTCGAAGTTCGACATGACCTTGTCACGGATCGCGACGGCTTCCTCGATCGTCTTCAGTCCGATCGCGTTGTCGGCGATGCCCGGGATCGGGAACGTGCGCGAGACCGCACCGGCGGTGACGACGATCTGGTCGTAGGCGAACTCGTACGGCTCCCCCACCGGCGGCGTGATCGTGGCGACCTTCTGCGCGTGGTTGATGTTCGTGACCTTGGCGGTGAGAACGTTGGTGCGCTTGAGGTGACGGCGGTGCGCGACCACCGAGTGCCGGGCCTCGATCGAGCCGGCGGCGACCTCGGGCAGGAACGGCTGGTACGTCATGTACGGCAGCGGGTCGACCATGGTCACGTCGGCCTCACCCTTGCGCAGGTGCTTCTCGAGCTTCCACGCGGTGTAGAAACCCGCGTACCCTCCGCCGACGATCAGGATCTTGGGCACAGTGCTGTTCTGAGGCACAGAAGAACTACTCCTCGGAGTCGGGGATTTGGCGTACGGAAACGCGCGCCGATCGGATGCGCCGGGCAGCTGCGGTGACGCCAAGCGCTACCAGGATACCAGGGACCGTGAGTGCGATGAGCGGCAGGGTACCGTAACGCAGTGAATCGGCGCTGGGAAGCAACGGTGAACCGGCCTCGGTCGGCGAATCGGCGGCAGGAAGCGGCGGAACGGCGACCGGCGACGTGGTCTCCTGCGGCTCGGGCTGCGGTTCGGTGGCCGCCCGTCGGAACACGCGGATCCAGTCCTCCAGATCGCCCATCGGGTTCGCGCTGACGGGAGCGATGTTCGCCGAGATCGCCGCCGCCGCGTCGATCAGTCCGAAGCCGTAGAGCGGGTCCTGCGGCTTCTTCGCATCCGGCACCGGGATCGCGGTCTTGATGATCCGGTTGATGACGTCGTTCGCCTTCATGCCCGGATGCGCCGAGCGGATCAGCGCGGCCACACCGGCCACGATGGGAGCCGCGCCGCTGGTCCCGCGCCACGAGACGACCTCGCCGTCAGGAGAGACGCCGAGCAGGCCCTCGCTGGGTGCCGAGATCCCGATCGTGATGCCCTGCGTGGAGGCCTCGACGCTCGCCGTGCCGGTCTGGTCGACGCCGCCCACCGTCAGCACGCCGGGGATCGTCGCCGGGGCGCCGATGATGTTCGTGCCGCTCCCCCGGTTTCCCGCGGCGACGACCACCACCACGTCGTGCTGGAACGCATAGAGGAACGCATCGTCCCAGCTCTCGTCCCAGCCCAGCGTGTTCGTGGTGAAGGAGAGGTTGATGATGTCGGCCCCGTGGTCCACCGCCCAGCGCATGCCCTTCGCGACCTGCTCGGCGAACGGAACGGCCGCCGCGGCGCCGAAGCCGATCGAGATCGACAGGAGGTTCGCCTCCGGCGCGACGCCGATCATCCCGGTGCCGTCGGGGTTGCCGCGAGCCGCCGCCAGCGATGCCACCCAGGAGCCGTGGTCGGCCTGGACCGCGCCGAGCGGGGTGCGCCCGTCCGGCGTTCCCGTGCCCGACACGTCCGTGCCATCGACCACGGCATCGCCGAATGCCTGCGGCACCTTCGCGATGCCGGTGTCGATCACGGCGATCGTGACGCCCTTGCCGCGTGCCGTCTGCCACGCCTCGCGGATGCGGGCCCCGTCGAGCCAGTACTCCGATGCGCGCACCGGATCGGCCGGGTCATCCGGAACGGGCGGCGGCGTCGCCGTGGCGCCGATGAGCAGAACGGACGCCGCGACCACCACGATGGCGGCAGCGCTGCGCAACGTCCGGCGCACGGTCATGCTGGGGACGCCGCCCCCGCACGGAGGGCAGCCCCCGGGTCTTCGCAGCGGCAGACCGTGGGCGACCAGGAGGAACGCGCGAGTGCGGCATCGCCGATAGGGTTCACGCCCGGCCCGGCAGCGAGAGCATGGCCGGCGAGCGCATGCAGGCACTTCACACGCGTGGGCATGCCGCCCGCAGAGATGCCATCGATCTCCGGTACCTCGCCGAACTGCGCGCGGTCGGCGAGGTACGCCTCGTGCGCTGCGAGATACGCGGCTGCGATCTCTTCGTCCTCCGCGAGGAGGGCAGCGAGCTCGGGCATCACCTGAGTGGCCTCGAGCGTCGACATCGCCGCGGTCGCCGCGGGGTGCGTGAGGTAGTAGAACGTGGGGAACGGTGTGCCGTCCGGCAGGCGCGGCGTCGTGGCGACCACGGTCGGATTGCCGCAGGCGCACCGGGCCGCGATGCCCACCACACCTCGGGCGGGGCGGCCCAGCTGGGCCGAGACGACGGCGAGCTCGGCGGGCGTGGGAGCAGGGAACGGCGGCGTGGTCACCCCTCCAGCGTAGGGGAGCCCGCCGAGAAGACGCTCGGAGCCGTCGTTCAGCGCGGGGCCGTGGCCGTGCCGCTGAGCCCCGTCGCGACGAGAGTGCGCAGCAGCTGCGGCATCCAATCCGCCGGCTTCTCCTCGAGCGTGTCGCTGACCGGCGCCTGCTCACGAGGGAGATCGGCCGGATCGAGGTCGTTGTCGATCAGGTAGACGACTTCTCCGGGCTTGACGTAGTAGAGCCGTTCACGAGCCTGCGTCGTGATGTACGCGGGGTCGTTCCAGCGCTCACGCTCGGCCTCGAGGGCGGCGATCTGGTCTTCGCTGACCTGCACCGACGCCTCGAGGGCGGCGATCTTCTGCCTCTGATCGATGAAGGTGCCCAGCGTCGGCACCAGCACCCAGGCCCCCAGCACCACCAGCGACAGCATGATGACGGAGAAGGCCGAGAGACGGATGCCCGTGGCCCACTCGCGCACATCGACGCGCGGTGCGGCGCCGCGGGACCTGGTCGAAGCCGCGGCCGACGCGCCACCTGCCTTCGACTTCTTCGTGGCCGACTTCGCCGCCGGTCGGGGTGCGCCCGACGCCGGAGACGCCGAAGGAGGAGCCGGTCGTCGTGCCACGGCCCCTCCTTCGTCCTGCCGCTCGCGTGCGGCCTCGTTCAACCGCTACGCCAGCGGTCTCGTCTGTGCTTCCGTGGTGCTCAGCCCTGGTAGCGCGGGAAAGCGGAGCGGCCGGCGAAGACCGCCGCGTCGCCGAGCTCTTCCTCGATGCGCAGGAGCTGGTTGTACTTCGCGACGCGCTCGCTGCGGGCAGGAGCGCCGGCCTTGATCTGGCCCGCGTTGGTCGCCACGACCAGGTCGGCGATCGTGGTGTCTTCGGTCTCGCCGGAGCGGTGCGAGAGCATCGCCGTGTAGCCCGAGCGCTGGGCGAGGCTGACCGCGTCGAACGTCTCGGTGAGCGTGCCGATCTGGTTGACCTTGACCAGGAGCGAGTTGGCGACGCCGCGCTTGATGCCGTCGGCGAGGCGCTGCGGGTTGGTGACGAACAGGTCGTCGCCGACCAGCTGCACCTTGGCGCCGAGGGCGTCCGTGAGGTGCTTCCAGTTGTCCCAGTCGTCTTCCGCGAGAGCGTCTTCGATCGTGACGATCGGGAAGTCGTTCACGAGTCCGACGTAGTACTCGGTGAGCGCGGCCGCGTCCCAGTCCTTGTTGTCGAGGCGGTACACGCCGTCCTTGAAGAACTCGGTCGCCGCGACGTCGAGGCCGAGGGCGATGTCGGTGCCGGGTGTGAAGCCCGCCTTCTCGATCGCCTTGACCAGGAAGTCCAGGCCCTCGCGGTTGCTGGGCAGGTCGGGGGCGAAGCCGCCCTCGTCACCGAGACCCGTCGCGTAGCCGGCTGCCTTGAGCTCGGCGCGCAGCACGTGGTACGTCTCGACGCCCCAGCGCAGGGCCTCGGAGTAGGTCTCCGCACCGATCGGCGCGAGGAAGAACTCCTGCATGTCGATGCCGTTGTCGGCGTGCTCGCCGCCGTTGATGACATTGAACAGCGGAACCGGCAGCACATGCGCGTTCGGGCCGCCCAGGTAGCGGAACAGCGGGAGGTCGGCCGAGTCGGCCGCGGCCTTGGCCACGGCGAGGCTCACACCGAGGATGGCGTTGGCGCCGACGCGCTTCTTGTTGTCGGTGCCGTCGACCTCGATGAGGATCTCGTCGACGATGCGCTGCTCGCTCGCCTCGACACCCTCGATGGCCGGTCCGAGCTCGTCGATGACAGCCTCGACGGCCTTGAGCACGCCCTTGCCGCCGTACCGGCTCTTGTCCCCGTCGCGCAGCTCGTACGCCTCGAACGCACCCGTGGATGCGCCGGACGGGACGGCCGCCCGCTGCACGATGCCGTCGTCGAGGAGGACCTCCACCTCGACGGTCGGGTTTCCGCGCGAGTCGAGAATCTCGCGTGCGCCTACAGCCTCGATCAGTGCCACTGATGTGCTCCTTGCTCAGGGGGAAATCGTTGTATGGAGCGTCGTCGATCCGCGCTCAGTCTAGCCCGGCCGTGCGACACCGCCCGAGAGAGTCGCCCCGCGTCACACGACGACCGCGAGCGCGAAGCCGTCCCAACCCTTCACACCGACCGTCTGCAGCGCAGTGGCGTCGAATCGCGGGTCCTCCCCGAGCATCCGCAGCCCGTCCCTGGTGCCGATCACCTTCGAGTCGGTCGCGTCTTCCCGGACGATCTCGCCCTCGCGTCCGATGTTGTCCAGCACGATCACGGTGCCGGGGTGCCCGAGCTTCGCCGCCCAGTCGAGGTAGATCGTGTTGGACTCCTTGTCGGCGTCGATGAACACCAGATCGAACCCGCCGACGAGTGTCGGAAGCACGTCGGCGCCGCGCCCCACCCGGATGTCGACCCGATCGCCGACGCCGGCGGCATCGATGCTGCGCCTCGCGACGGCCGCGTTGTCGGCTTCCGCCTCGACCGTGACCACGCGTCCCTCCGGACCGACGGCGCGCGCGAGCCAGATCGTGGAGTAGCCCCCGAGCGTGCCGATCTCCAGCACACGCCGCGCACCGCTGATGCGCGTCAGCAGCGCGAGGAGCTTGCCGGCGACGGGAGCGACTTCGATCTCGGGGAGTCCGGCCTGCTGCTGGGCGTCCAACGCCGCCTGGAGGGCGTCATCGTGCCCGACGAGCGTGTCGACGAGGAAGGAATCGGTCTGCGACCAGGCAGTGGGAGTGGGTTCCATGCCCTCAGCCAACCCCCGACCCCTCGACCCGTCAAGGGCGTGGCGACAGCAGCTGCTCCGGTGCACCGGCGAGCTCGGGCTGCCGGCGGAACTGCCCCGTCAGCTGCAGGACGAGCGCCACCACCGCGAGCACGATCCATGCGGCGACTCCGAGCGGCCCGGCCAGCGCCAGGTCGGGCTGGGCGGCGGCGAACAGGACGACGAGGCCACCCGCCGCATTCAGGGATCCGTGCGCGATCACGGCCGGCCACACCGACGCGGAACGCAGACGCACCCAGCCCAGCAGGATGCCCCAGGCCACGCACCCGCCGATCATGAACAGCACACCCGTGATGTCGGTGCGCCCGAAGTTGTAGCCCAACAGGATGACGGGACTGTGCCAGATCCCCCAGATCACGCCGCTGAGGAGGAGAGCAGGCCAGGTGCCGAGAGGGCGGAGCGCCGGAACCAGCCACCCACGCCAGCCGATCTCCTCGCCGAACGCGAAGATGCTGTTGAACAACGCGCCGACCGGGAGCGCTGCGAGCTGTGCGAGCACGACGACCTCGACCGGCGGCAGGGGCGTTCCGGCCGGCAGCGCCTTCGCGAGCTCGGCAGCGAACCCTGCGAACGTCAGGTCGAGCTGCGCGAAGCCGAGCGCGACCGCCACGAGGATGCTCAACCCCACCAGCAGCGGCGGCACGAGCCATGCCGCAACCATGAGCCACACCACACGCTTCGCGGGGCGCAGCGGCCAGAGCCCGAGGAAGCGGGCACGCTGCCCCCGAGCGGGCACACGCATCAGGAACGTCACGACGAGCACCGCCACGGCCGGAGTGAACATCATGACCGGGAGCAGCACGGCCGATATCGGCTCGGCGAGCCCGTCACCGAGCCACAGCGGCAGGATCACCACCCAGGCGAGGGCGCACGCGACGAGCACGAACACGATGACGGCAGGCCAGGGCACCCGCCTCTGCGGGACGGTCGAGTCGTTCACGAGTTCGCCTTTCCGGGGCCGGCGGACGTCGAGCCCGCAGCGTGCGCACGATCCACGTAGGCCTGCAACAGGGCCGCCGCCTCTTCGGCACCGTCGATCGTGACGATGAACGGTCGCCGATCGCGGCGGGAGATCTCGATCGCGGATCCGCGTCGCATGACGATGCCGGTGCGGCCGTCGACCGCGATCCTCCAGCCCCAACCGCCGAACTCGCCGAACGGGGAGATCTCGACGGCGCGGGCCGACGCGATCTCATCGAGCGGGATACGGATGCGCGGCCAGCCCAGCAGAGCCCTGGCGGCGAAGCCCTCGGGTGTGACGCGCACGCGGAACGAGGCGGTGGCCGCCAGCGCGAAAGCGACCACGGCGACCACGATCGCGACGATCCAGCCGCCTTCGACACCCGTGCCCAGCATGTACACGGCGAGCGCGACCAGACCGAGCAGCACGAGGAAGAGGAAGGCCAGCGCGCCGCGCGGCATCGTGACGGTCGACACCCAGACGACACGCTCGCCCTGGGCGACGTGCACGGCGTGCCGCGGCTCGAGCGTGCGCCCCGGCTCCGGGCGGACACGGGGCTGCACGAGCCAGGCGAGAGCACCGATCACGAGCAGTGCCGCGAAGCCCAGCGCGATGAGGCCGCCGATCCCGGGCACATCGGCGGGGTCGGTCAGGTCGCGCTGGATCGCGAGGGAGCCGAGGCTCATGACCGCGGCGAAGGCGGCCATTCCCGCGGCGAGCGCGCCCATGAGCCGTGCCGCACCGCCCCAGTGCGCCCCGACGGCGGCGAGCGTGGTGATCGCCATCAGCAGGGGGAGGCCGAGCCCGATCCCGATGAGGAGCCAGAGATAGGTGGCGGGCGGACCGAACGCATCGGCACCTCCGACGCCCCAGTGCGTGGCGACCTGCGCGGGCAGCGTGGGCAGCCACGACAGCAGCACCACCACCCCGACCGCGGTGATCAGGATCGGCACGATCACCGCGACAACGAAGAACGTGAGCCGAGCGCGGCGCAGCAGCGCGGGCGGCGTGCGGGTGAGGTCGTGAGTGGTCATGGCGAGTCCTCCTCGCGGCTGGATGGGCGGGTCGTGTGGGTGCGGGCGTCGCGGTGCGCGTGCACGATTCCGGCAAGCGTGTCTGCGGAGACGCCGAGGGCGGCGGCACGGCGCACCAGGTCATCGATGTCGTGCGCGAGATCGGCGAGCGGTGCGGCTGTGGCGGCGATGACCGCTCCCCTGCCCCGACGCAGATCGACGAGTCCCTCGTCGCGCAACCTCTGGTAGGCGTGCAGCACCGTGTGCTGGTTGATGTCGAGCGCTTCTGCGACATCGCGCGCGGCGGGAAGCCGATCGCCCGGGGCGAGGGCGCCCGAGAGGATGTCGGAGCGGATCGATGCGGCGACCTGGTCGTACAGGGCACGCGGGCTGTCGGCGTCGACGCGGATGAGCATCCGGTCCTCCTTCCCTCAAATCACTAGTTATTCTATGCGAACTATAACAACTGTGACAACCCTCCAGACGTCTTTGCACGTCCGCCGACCTCGTCCACACTGACCTCATGCGCATCACTCCCCGCCGCCTCGCCATCGGCATGAGCCTGTGGATCCCCAACCTGTTCAGCGGCATCCGTGTACGCCGGTTCAGTGAGGACTGGACGCACGCCACCGTCGAGCTGCATGTGAACGTCTTCACCCGCAACTACGTCAAGACAGCATTCGGCGGATCGATGTCGGCCATGACCGATCCCTACTTCTTCATGCTGGTCATGCACCAGCTCGGCAAGGACCACGTGGTCTGGGACACGCGCGGCGAGATCGAGTTCCTCAAGCCCGGCCGCGGCCTGCTGACGGCGGAGTTCGAGGTCTCGAAGGAGAAGGCCGAGGAGATCCGGGAGCGGGCGCGCGGTGGCGCGAAGGTGCTCGAGTGGTTCGAGACCGTGATCACCGATCGTGACGGCGACGTCGTCGCCAAGGTGCGCCGCGAGGTGTACATCCGCGAGAAGAAGCGGGTCACCGCCGCGCGCTCGTGACCTGCGTCACCCGCCGTTCACCGCTGCGTGCCACGATGACGGGATGCCCCTCGCCCGCCGTCTGAGCCTCGCAGACGCCGTCGCGATCGGTCTCGGCTCCATGATCGGCGCTGGCGTCTTCGCCGTGTGGGCGCCCGCGATCGGCGTCGCCGGCAGCGGCATCCTCATCGCCCTCGCGGTCGCCGCCGTCGTCGCGTTCTGCAATGCCACCGCCTCGGCGCAGCTCGCGGCGGCCCACCCGGTCTCCGGTGGCACGTACGCCTACGCCCGAGCGGAGATCGGACCGTGGTGGGGCTTCGTCGCCGGGTGGAGCTTCGTGATCGGGAAGATCGCCAGCTGCGCCGCGATGGCCATGACCTTCGCCGCCTACGCCGCCCCGTCCGGCTGGGAGCTGCCCATCGCCGTGGCCGCCGTCGCGGCGCTCGGCATCGTGAACTGCTTCGGCGTGACCCGCACCGCCCTGCTCACCCGCATCCTCGTGGCGTGCTCGCTGCTCGGACTCGCGGTCGCGGTGGGATTCGGCTTCGGTGCCGCTCCGAGCGCCTCGCCCCCGCCGCTGCCCGACGCCACGGTGTACGGCGTGCTGCAGGGCGCCGGGCTGCTGTTCTTCGCCTTCGCCGGCTACGCCCGCATCGCGACGATGGGCGAGGAGGTGATCGATCCGGCACGGACCATCCCCCGCGCCATCGTCCTCGCCCTCGGCGGTGCCGTGCTCGTGTACCTGCTCGTGGGGCTCGCGGTGATCCTCGTGCTGGGGGCCGGCGCGACCGACTCCACCGCGCCGCTGGCCGACCTGCTCATCGCCGCGGGTGCACCGGGTCTGGCCCCGATCGTGCGGATCGCCGCCGCGGCCGCCTCGCTCGGCGCGCTGCTCGCCCTGCTCACCGGCATCGGACGCACGACCCTCGCCATGGCCCGCGAAGGCGACCTGCCGCGCATGTTCGCGAAGGTCGACGAGCGCCACCACGTCCCTCAGCGCGCCGAGATCGCGATCGCCGTGATCGTCATCGGGATCGTGCTCGTCGCCGACCTGCGCGACGCGATCGGCTTCTCGTCGTTCGGCGTGCTGCTGTACTACCTGATCGCCAACGCGGCGGCCTTCCGCCAGAGCGGCCCGGCCCGCCGCTACCCGCGCGCGCTGCAGGTGCTCGGCGCGCTCGGCTGCCTGCTGCTGGTGAACACGCTTCCGGTGCTCGCTTCGCTGATCGGCGGCGGCGTGGTGCTCCTCGGAATCGGGTATCGGCTGCTGCGACTCCGCCTCGCACGGGCCTGACTCAGCCGTTCGCCTGGGACCGATACGTGCGAGGCGCGATCCCGAGCACGGCGCGGAAGTCGCGCGTGAGGTGCGCATGATCCGCGTACCCGAGCTCGGCCGCGATCGACGCCAGCTCGACGTCCGGCTGCTCACGCACGCGCTGTGCCGCCTCCTGCAACCGCCGTCTGCGGATCATCGCGGCCGGAGACAGGCCCACGTGGCGGTGCGTCATCCGCTGCAGGGTCCGCACCGACACCGCCAGGCGCGTGGCGGCCTCCTCGGGAGTGAGCGCGGCGTGCTCCCCCATGAGCACATCCATCAGCGCGTTGGCCTGGCGCGCCGGTTCCTCCACCGTGCCGACCCGCGCGGCGAGCCAGCGGGAGAAGCTCTGCACCGCCCGCTCGCGCCGCCCCTCTCCCGCGGCCATCGCCGCGACCACGGTCCGGTGCAGCGCGGCGAACTGCGGCGCGGAGGCATCGAGTGCGCGTTCCCCGTCGACCAGCACGACCGGATCGTCGATCAGGGCGGCCACCGCGGCAGGACGCAGCAGGGCGCCCACCGCCCACCCGCGCCCGCGCAGGTCACGCTGCGAGACGCGCGTCGTCGCCCCCGACAGCACGACGCCCTGGGCATCGACGACGAGGTTGAGCGCCGGGTAGGCCACGATCTCCTGGCGCGACGAACGGCCGGGCTCGATGTCCCACTCCGGGATCCAGAACCACGCGACCAGCTCCGCCACCGCCGTCGGCGCGGGCAGTCGATGGAACTGCGGCAGCCGTGCGGGGTAGAGCACGCCGCGGGTCGGGTTCACCATGCGCCCAGCGTAGGCTCCGCCACCGACGCCGCGAGGTTGTCGCGGATCTTCAAGCCCCCGGCATGCGGCCCGACCTAACCTGACGGCATGAGCGAAGACATCACCCCCACGACCGGCGCGACCGGAGAGCACACCACCGACGGACGACCCCACAGCGCGACCTCCCTCACCCCCTTCCTAGCGATCCCCGATGCGAAGAGCGCCATCGAGTTCTACCGCGACGTGTTCGGCGCACGCGTGGTCGACGTCACGGAGTTCGGCGGCGTCGTCGCCCACGCCGACCTCGACTTCGGACTCGGGCTCCTCCAGCTCGGCGAGCCCAGCCCCGACTACCACCTGGTGCCTGCGCCGCACGGCGAGGACGACTGCTACTCGATGGGGTTGTACGTGTCCGACGTCGACACCGTCGTGGCCAGAGCCGTCGAGGCCGGAGCGACCGTGCGCGAAGCCCCCGCACCCTTCGTGTCGGGCGACCGCTTCGCGAGCATCCGCGACCCGTTCGGCGTGCGCTGGTCGGTGATGACGCGCGTCGAGGACATCTCCGAGGAGGAGAGCAGCCGCCGCGTGGCCGAATGGGCGGCGTCGTTCAGCGCGGCTCCGGAAGACGCCGCGAGCTGAGGGCCCTCTCCGCCGCACGGCACACGGCAGGCAGCAGCGCCTCCGCCGTGCGGCGGTAGCCCAACGCGCTGGGGTGGAACCGGTCGAGGCTGAACATCGCCTCCGGCTCGTCGAAGAACATCGGTCCGACGGCCCGACGCAGATCGACCGGCTCGGCGCCCGCCTGCCTCGCCGTCTCCTCCTGGATCTCGGCGAGGCGCCGCGACAGGCTCGAAGCGATGCGACGGAGCGGCTGAGGCACGGCGCGCAGCGCACCCAGATCGGGGCAGGTGCCGACGACCACCTCAGCACCCGCTGCGCGCAGACGACGGATCGCCTCGTGCAGGTGCTGCGCCGACAGGGCGATGGGGAGGCGGTGGGTCACGTCGTTGCCGCCGACGACGATGACCGCCACCTGCGGACGGTAGTCGGGATCCAGGGCGTCGAGCTGCGCCGGGAGATCGGGCGACTCCGAGCCGACGACGGCCACGGTGCGCAACCGCACCGGCCGATGCATCCGCCGCGCCATCGACTTCGCCAGCCGTCCACCCAGCGTCTCCTTGCGGTGCTCCGCCCCGAGTCCCGCCGCGAGCGAATCCCCGACCAGCACCAGATCGATCGGCTCGCCGTCGAGCGCCCGCCGCCAGACGCGATCCGCGTCGAGGGACTCCTCGCCGAGCGGCTTACCGATCCGTCGACGGGCGAGGGCCGCCTGCCGGGTGAGGGCGAGGCGGAAGCCGGCGGCCAAGAGCGCGACGGACACCCCGAGGGCGACCAGCACACGGATGCGACTCACGTTCTGATTCCACCGCGTCACCATGAACACGCCGTGAACAGAGGAGACAGCTCAGGACAGGGGCTTGAGCTCCAGCGTCGCCGTTCCCGCGGACACGGTCGCGAAGGCGGTGTAGCCGTCGGCCGCAGAGCGCTCGAGCAGCGCCTTGAGGTTCTTGGTGCGGCGCTCCAGCCGCACCCGCGCGCCGCCCGCGATCAGCGCCGCCTTGTGCGTGACGAGCTCCGCGATCGACACGTCGGCATCGTGGATGAGCACGACCGCCGCGGCGGCGGCATCCTCCGCGTCGGAGACCAGGTCGACGAGTCGCTCGAACCCGAGCGAGAAGCCCACCGCCGGAACCTGCTGGCCGAGGAAACGGCCGATCATGCCGTCGTACCGTCCGCCGCCGCCGAGCGAGTAGCCGACGGAGGGGTGCGCGAGCTCGAAGATCGTGCCCGTGTAGTAGCCCATGCCGCGCACGAGGAACGGGTCGAAGACCAGCGGGATGTCGGACTGACCTCGCCCCGCGGCGACGGCCTCGCCGATACCCACGAGGTGCGCGACCAGCTCGGCCGGAGCGCCTTCCGGAAGCGCCTTGCGGATCTGCCGCTCGCCGAAGGGGTGGTACTCCATCGTCTGGGGGCGACGCAGGAACGCATCGAACGCGTCGGCGGCAGCGGTGGATGCACTGCGCTCACGCAGTTCCGCAGCCACACCCTCCGCCCCGATCTTGTCGAGCTTGTCGATCGTGATGAGCACGCCGGGGCGCTCCTCCGCGGTGAAGCCGAAACTGTCGAGCATCCACTCCAGCACGCGGCGGTCGTTGATGCGCACGGTCGCACCCTCGAGACCCAGCGCGTCGACCGCGTCGAGCGAGGCGACCATGAGCTCTGCCTCCGCGCGGGCTGAGTCGTCGCCCATGATGTCGATGTCGCACTGCACGAACTGGCGGTAGCGCCCCTTCTGCGGACGCTCGGCACGCCAGACCGGTCCGATCTGGATCGAGCGGAACACGGTGGGCAGCTGGCCGCGGTTGCTCGCATAGAAGCGGGCGAGGGGCACGGTCAGGTCGTAGCGCAGACCGAGGTCGGACAGCGCGGCGGGGTCATCGGCACCTGCCCGGATCGCGTCGGCATCGAGGCCGCGGCGCAGGATGTTGTACGAGAGCTTCTCGTTGTCGCCACCGATCCCGGCATGCAGGTAGGAGTAGTCCTCGACGACGGGCGTCTCGATCTCGTCGAATCCGTGCGCGCGGTAGCGGTCGCGGATGATGGAGAGCACGCGCTCACGGCGGGCCTTGTCGGCGGGGAGGATGTCGCGCATGCCGCGCGGCGGGTTCACGGTAGCCACGGTTCCATCTTCCCAGGTCTGCCGATGTCGCCGTGCCGGAGCGTCAGGAGGCGGATTCGGCGGCGCGCACGTCGTCCTCCAGCACGCGCAGCCGCTCGCGGAGCGCGCGCTCCGCGTCCCAGCCGTTCGCCCGCGCGGTCGCCACCAGGGCGAGGAGCGCGTCGCCGAGCTCTGTCTCGGACGCGGGAACGGCCGTGGCCGGCGCCTCGTCGATCGCGACACCCGCTCCGGCCGCACGCCCCGCGATCTTCTGTGCGAGCGCGAGCGCCGGCATCCCGCGGGGCACGCCGTCGAGCACACTGCGCCGCGTGCGCTTCTCCGCGGCCTTCGCCGCGTTCCAGTGCACGAGCACCTGTTCCGGCGTCTCGGCGACCTCGCCCGCGAACACGTGCGGGTGCCGTCGCACCATCTTCTCCGTCAAGGTCCTCGCCACGTCATCGATGTCGAACGGGTCGTCCGGATCCTGCGCCGCGATCGCCGCGTGGAACAGCACCTGCCAGAGCAGGTCGCCCAGCTCCTCGCGCAGGTCGTCGCGCGTGCCGGTCTCGACGGCGTCGATCACCTCGTGCGACTCCTCGATCAGGTACGGCACGAGGTCGCGGTGGGTGATGCGTTGCGACCACACACAGCGTTCGCGGACCGCGCGCATGGTCTCGGCGGCGGTGCGGAGCGCATCGTCCGCACCGGCGGCGGACTCGGGGTGAGTGCTCACGCGGGCTCCTTCGGTGTCAGGACGGGAGATGTGGGATCACGACGAGGCGGATGCGACCCGACGGTACCAGCGCGCCCGTAGCGACACGATCAGCGCCGACAGCACGAGGGCGATGAGCGAGCCCACCAGCACACCGAGGATGGCCTGGTCGCGGATACCGCCGTCCGACGCGAACGCCAGGTTCGCCAGCAGCAGCGACACCGTGAAGCCGATGCCGCCGAGCGCGCCGGCCGCGAAGATGTCGGCGAACGGCAGCGCCGGCTCCGCCCCCTTCGGACGGATGCGCATCGCGAGCCATCCGAACAGCGAGATGCCGATGATCTTGCCGACCGGCAGCGCCACCACGATGGCCCAGAACGCCGGAGACAGCTCGGTGAGCGACACCGCGGGGATCACCACGAACGCCGCCACGAACGCGAAGACGGGGAGGATGATGCCGTTCACGGTCGGCTCGAGCGCATGGCGGGTGCGCGCCGCGGGCACCGGGGACATGACGAGTCCCAGCATGACGCCGGCGATCGTGGCGTGGATGCCGGACGACGCCACCAGACCCCAGGTCACGATGCCGACCACGATCATCGACACCGCGATCAGGGGATGCCCCTTGGCGTGCAGCAACCGGCTCAGCGCCCAGAACACCGCGACGCCGACGACCGCGAGGCCGAGCTGCAGCCACTGCACGTCGTCGGCGAAGAGCACGGCGATGAAGACGATGCCGATGATGTCGTCCAGGATCGCCAGGGCGAGCAGGAACACCCGCACCCGCGACGGCAGACCCTTGCCGAACATGGCCAGCACGCCCAGCGCGAAGGCGATGTCGGTTGCGGTCGGGATGGGCCAGCCCGAGGCCGTGGATGCATCTCCCCCGGCGATCAGGAGATACACCGCGATGGGGACCAGCACACCGCCGGTCGCGGCGATCGCCGGTTGCACCGCCTTGCGCGGCGAATCGAGCTCGCCGTGAGTCAGCTCGTGTCGCAGCTCGACCGCGACCACGAGGAAGAAGACCGCGAGAAGGCCGTCGGACACCCAGTGGGCGATCGAGAGATCCAGATCGGTGCCGGGCACCGCGATGTGGAAGTCGAGGAACGCGGCGAGCGCATCGTGCGAGGGCAGGTTCGAGAGGAGCAGGCCGAGTCCCGCGGCCATCAGCAGGAGAACGGCGGGGAACTGCTGTCCGCGGAGGGGGTTCGCTGAGATGCGCATCGTCTCCATCGTAGGTCGCCGGTCACCGCCGGTGCGGGGCGTCATGCGTGCAGGACACCCCGCACACGGGGGTTACTCTCGAACAGTGACCCCCGCACACTCCTTCTCCGAGCCCACGAACACCGAGGCCATCCGCGTGATCGGCCGCTTCGAAGCCGGCCAGGGCATCCCCGATGCCATGCGCACCGACGTCCGGATGCTGGGCCAGCTGCTCGGCCAGGTCCTGCGCGAGGCGGGTGGCGACGGACTCTTCGAAGACGTCGAACGCCTGCGCCTCGCCACGATCCAGGCCTACGACCAGGAGACGCCTGACGCGTTCGAACGCGCCGCCGCGATCGCCGAGTCGTTCACGATCGCGCGTGCCGATGAGGTCGCCCGCGCGTTCACCTGCTACTTCCACCTCGTGAACCTCGCCGAGGAGCACCAGCGCGTGCGCGTGCTGCGCGAGCGTGCCGGTCAGCCGGGTCGCGAGGACGCCGCCGACACGGTCGCCACCGCGTACGCACGACTGCGCACCGAGGTCGGCGACGCCGAGGCCCGCCGCCGTCTGGACGGCCTCCGCTTCCACCCCGTCTTCACGGCGCACCCCACCGAGGCCCGCCGCCGCGCCGTGTCGTCGAGCATCCGCCGCCTGTCCGAACTGCTCACGCAGCACGACGCGGCGAGCGCGGGCGGCGCGGAGGAGCTGCGCGCCCGCCGCCGCATGCTGGAGGAGATCGACACCCTGTGGCGCACGGCACCGCTGCGCGCGCAGAAGCCGTCGCCGACGGATGAGGTGCGCACCGTGATGGGTGTGTTCGACGAGACGCTCTTCACGACCGTCCCGCACGTCTACCGCCGCATCGACGACGCCCTCCGCGGCGAGGAGTCCGGGGCCAGCGCGCCCGTCGTGCCCGCGTTCGTGCGCATCGGCTCGTGGGTGGGCGGTGACCGCGACGGCAACCCGTTCGTGACGGCATCCGTCACGCGCGAGGCCTCGCAGATCGCGGCCGACCATGTGCTGCGCGGACTGGAGCGCGCCCTGGAGCGCATCGGGCGCACCCTGACCCTCGCGGCGGACGACACCCCGCCGAGCGCCGACGTGCTCGCACTGTGGGACGCCTTCGCCACCGCCGAGCCGAAACTCGCCGCCGAACTCGCCACCCGCTCCCCCGACGAGCCGCACCGTCGCGTGCTGCTCGTGCTGGCACGACGAGTCGCCGCCACGCGGCACGGCGACGGCGCGCAGGCCTACTCCCGCCCGGAGGAGCTGCTCGCCGACCTGCGCGCGGTGCAGTCGTCGCTCGTCGCCGCCGGTGCGAAGCGCCACGCGTTCGGCGGCGTGCAGCATCTCATCTGGCAGGTCGAGACCTACGGCTTCCACCTCACCGAACTCGAGGTGCGCCAGCACTCCCAGGTGCACGCGAAGGCGCTGGCCGAGCTCGACGCCGGCGAGGCGCTCAGTGCGCAGACCGAGGAAGTGCTGGAGCTGTTCCGTGTGATCGCCGACATCCAGCGCGACCGCGGGGAGCGCGCAGCGGGCCGCTACGTCGTCTCCTTCACGCAGTCGGCGTCCGACCTCGCGAGCGTGCACCGCCTCGCCCGGTACGCCCTCGGCGACGACGTGCCGGTGCTCGATGTCGTCCCGCTGTTCGAGACGTTCGCCGACCTCCAGGCGGCCCCAGGCATCCTCGCCGAGGCCGTGGCCTTCCCGGAGTACCGCGAGCGCATGGCCGCGACCGGCAACCGGCTCGAGGTGATGCTCGGCTACTCCGACTCGTCTAAGGACGTCGGTCCCGTCGCGGCGAACCTCGCCCTGTACGAGGCGCAGGAGAAGATCGCGCGCTGGGCGCAGGAGTCCGGCATCGAGCTGACGCTGTTCCACGGCCGTGGCGGCGCGCTCGGACGCGGCGGAGGACCCGCGAATTCCGCCATCCTCGCGCAGCCACCGCACTCGGTCGACGGACGGTTCAAGCTCACCGAGCAGGGCGAGGTCATCTTCGCCCGCTACGGCGAACCCGCCATCGCGATGCGGCACATCGACCAGGTCGCCGCGGCGACCCTGCTCGCCTCCTCCCCCACCGAGGAGGAGCGCACGAGTCGCGCGGCGGAGCGCTACGCCGACGTCGCCCGGGTCATGGACGCCGCCTCGCGCGAGCGCTTCTTCTCCCTCGTCAAGGCCGACGGCTTCGCGCCCTGGTTCGCGACGGTCACCCCGCTCGAGGAGATCGGGCTGCTCGCGCTCGGCTCGCGCCCCGCCCGCCGCGGACTGTCGGTCGAATCGCTCGAAGACCTCCGCGCCATCCCGTGGGTGTTCGCCTGGACCCAGGCGCGCATCAACCTCGCCGGCTGGTTCGGCCTCGGCACGGCTCTGGATGCCGTCGGCGACGAGGCACTGCTCGTGGAGGCGTACCGGGAGTGGCCACTGCTGCGCACCATGATCGACAACGTCGCGATGAGCCTCGCCAAGACCGACGAGCGCATCGCCCGGCAGTACCTCGCCCTCGGCGACCGCGACGATCTGGCGCAGCTCGTTCTCGACGAGCTCGCGATCACGCGGCGCTGGGTGATCCGCCTCACCGGCGGCGAGGGCCTGCTCGAGAACAAGCCGGTGCTGCAGCGTGCCGTGCAGCTGCGCAGCCCCTACGTCGACGCCCTGTCGCTCCTGCAGCTGCGGGCGCTGCGGGCACTGCGGTCGGCGGTCGAGGAGCCCTCCGGCTCCGGAGCGGACGCCGAACAGCAGCGTCTGCTCCTCCTCTCGGTCAGCGGTGTCGCCGCCGGCCTGCAGAACACCGGATGACCCGTAGCGCCCTCCGGGGCGCGGGAAGTCCTCCCTGTCGTGCCCGCTAGAGTGAAAACTCCGCCCGATCCGGCACTGCTTTCACGCGACACGATCGCCTGCACCACCATCCCCCATCAGAAAGCTCACGCGTGACCGCTACGACTTCCGCCGACTTCCATCCGCTCGCCGACTCCGTCCAGCCCGTGTTCGACACGGTGCTCGCTCGCAGCCCGCACGAACCGGAGTTCCACCAGGCCGTCCACGAAGTGCTGCACTCGATCGCACCGGTCCTGGAGCAGCACCCGGAGTACGTCGACGGCGGCATCCTCGAGCGGCTCGTCGAGCCCGAGCGGCAGATCCTGTTCCGCGTGCCGTGGATCGACGACAACGGCAAGCTCCAGGTCAACCGCGGCTACCGCATCCAGTTCTCCTCGGTGCTCGGCCCGTACAAGGGCGGACTGCGCTTCCACCCCTCGGTGAACCTGTCGATCATCAAGTTCCTCGGCTTCGAGCAGATCTTCAAGAACGCGCTCACCGGTCAGGGCATCGGCGGCGGCAAGGGCGGGTCGGACTTCGATCCGCACGGCAAGTCGGATGCCGAGGTCATGCGCTTCTGCCAGTCGTTCATGAACGAGCTGTACCGCCACCTCGGCGAGCACACCGACGTCCCGGCGGGCGACATCGGCGTCGGCGGCCGCGAGATCGGCTACCTCTTCGGGCAGTACCGCAAGGTCACCAACCGCCACGAGTCAGGCATGTTCACCGGCAAGGGCACGGGCTGGGGCGGCGCCGAGGTGCGCACCGAAGCCACCGGCTACGGCGCGGTGTTCTTCGCGCAGGAGATGCTCGCCGTGCACAACGACTCCCTCGCCGGCAAGCGCGTCGGCATCTCGGGCTCCGGCAACGTCGCGATCTACGCGATCCAGAAGGCCACCCAGCTCGGCGCGACCGCGGTGACCGCCTCCGACTCCTCCGGCTACGTCGTCGACGACGCCGGCATCGACGTCGACCTGCTGCGTCAGCTCAAGGAGGTCGAGCGCGCCCGCATCGTCGAGTACGCGAACCGCCGTCCGAGCGCCCGCTTCGTCGAGGGCGGCAGCGTGTGGGAGGTGCCGGTCGACATCGCCGTGCCGTCTGCGACGCAGAACGAGGTCGGCCTGGCCGACGCGGAAGCGCTGATCGCCAACGGCGTACGCGCCGTGTCGGAGGGCGCCAACATGCCGTGTGTCCCCGAGGCCGTCGAGGCGTTCCAGAAGGCGGGTGTGCTGTTCGCACCGGGCAAGGCCGCGAACGCCGGCGGTGTCGCGACCTCCGCGCTCGAGATGAGCCAGAACGCCTCGCGTCAGCGCTGGACCTTCGCCGACAGCGAGAACAAGCTGCGCGAGATCATGGCCGACATCCACGATGCCGCCTTCGACGCCGCCGAGCGTCATGGTGTCGCGGGCGACTACGTCGCCGGTGCCAACATCGCCGGATTCGAGCGGGTCGCCGCGGCGATGCTCGCCCAGGGCGTCATCTGATCGCACACTGATCGCACAGAGAAGCGCCGCCTCCCTTTCCCGGGGGGCGGCTCTTCTCGTGTGCGGGTGCCGTCAGCTCTCGTCGACGGGCACCTTGACGACCTTGTTGTAGCCGGTCACGGCCTGGTTCTCGTCGAACGCGACGACCTTCTTGCGGAAGCCCTTCGTGATGATGGCGAGATAGACGACACCGATCGCCGTCCACACCAGTCCCCCGCGCAGCGCATCCTCGTGCAGGTTCGCCCACAGCAGGCCGGTGAGGACCATGCCGATTCCCGGCATCACGATGAAGTTGAAGATGTCGCCCGGCGTCTTGCGACGCCCCTTGCGGATCGCGAACCAGGCGATCACCGAGATGTTGACGAACGTGAAGGCGATCAGCGCACCGAAGTTGATCCAGGCGGCGATCAGCTCGAGCGTGAACGGGATCGCCAGCAGCGAGATGGCCCCCACCAGCACGATGTTGAACGTGGGCGTGTGCGTGCGCGGGTTGATGTAACCGAACGCCTTCTGCGGCAGCACGTTGTTGCGACCCATCACCAGCAGCATGCGCGACACCGAGGCGTGCGACGCCAGGCCCGAGGCGAGCGTCGCACAGAACCCGGCGGCCGTCAGCACGGCCATGAGCACGGGGCCGCCGACCAGGTTGCCGATGATCGGGAGGGTCGAGTCCTCGACGAACTGCATGTCGCCGCCCGGTGCGAACTCGTTCCAGTCCGGGAAGCGCAGCTGCGTCAGGTAGCCGCTGATCAGGAAGATCGCGCCGCCGAGCAGCACCGTCAGCAGGATGGCCTTCGGCATGATCTTCGGGTCCTTGGCCTCCTCCGCGTACATCGTGACCGCGTCGAACCCGATGAACGAGAAGCAGACGATCGTGGCGCCCATCAGCACCGCGCCCATCGTCGCGCCATCGTGGAAGATCGGCGTCAGCGAGGCGACCGTCCCGGCACCCTCGCCGCGCATCAGCTGCGCGATCACCATCACGACGAACACCGCCATCACGACGATCGAGAACACCAGCAGGATCATGTTCATGTTCGAGGTGCCGCGCATCGTCAGGTAGATGATGCTCGTGACGAGGATGCAGTACAGCACCACCCAGATCCACCCCGGGATCTCGGGGAACAGCGCCTCGAGGTAGCTGCGGATGATGAGGCAGTTCACCATCGGCAGCAGCACGTAGTCGATCAGCGAGGTCCACCCGACCATGAAGCCGAGGTTGGGGTGGATCGACTCGCGCACGTACGTGTAGGCGGAACCGGCACTCGGGATCGCCCCGGAGATCTTGCCGTAGCTGATCGCCGTGAACACCATCACGACCAGCGCGACGAGGTAGGCGGCAGGGACGACGTTGTCCGTGTCGCGGGCGACCATGCCGAACGTGTCGAAGACGACCGTCGGGGTCATGTACCCCAGTCCGAGTCCGACGATCGCCCACAGGCCGAGGTTCCGCTTGAGCGTTCCTCCACCGTGGGCGAGGGGTTTGGTCTTCGTGGCCATGTGTACTCCTCGGGGTACAGCGCATGGGTCGGACCCCAGTTGTCCGACGCTGTGCATCAGTATGGACCGGAGGGATTCCTCAGCGCTACGGCGAATCCGGAACGAAATACGCATTTAACAAACGAAAAGCGCACGGGATTCGAAGCGACCGGCGATCACCACCCTTCGGAGAGCACCCGATCCAGCATCGCGATCACATGATCGGCACTCTCGACCGACAGACACAGCGGAGGCTTGATCTTCAGCACGTTCGAGCGCTCCGATGTCGTGAGCACGATCACGCCCAGCTCCCGCATCCGCTCGCAGATCGCGGCGGCCTCGGCGGCAGCGGGCTCCATCGTCTCCCTATCGCGGACGAGCTCGACACCGAGGTAGAGCCCCTCGCCGTGCACGGGGCCGACGAGCGGATGCCGATCGGCGAGCGCGCGCAGCCCCGCCGCCAGACGGGCGCCGACCTCCTGCGCGTTGCGCTGCAGGTCGTCCTCGACCATCGCGTCGAGCACCGCGAGACCGATCCGGCAACTGAGCGTGCTACCTCCTGCCGAGGAGAAGAACTGCCCTTCCCGGCTCAGTGCATCGGCGATCCGCTTGGTCGTGATCACGCCGCCGATCGGAAACCCGTTGCCCATCGGCTTGGCGATCGTGACGATGTCGGGAATCACGCCGGACTGCTCGAACCCCCAGAAAGTGGAGCCCATGCGGCCGAAGCCGACCTGCACCTCATCGGCGATGCAGAGTCCCCCGCGCGCCCGCACGCGTTCGTAGGCCCCGGCGAGGTAGCCGTCCGGGAGGAGCACCCCACCGGCGTTGCCGAGCACCGACTCGCACACGAATGCCGCGACCTCCCGCCCCTCGCTGTCGAGGCGGTCGAGGTCGTCTGCGAGATCCGACAGGTACCGCGCCGCCGAGTCCGCGCCGCGGTGCGTGCCGCGGAACGGGTTCGGCACGTCGGCCACATGCACCCAGTCGGGCCGGGTGGCCAGGGCATCCGGGTTGTCGTACGCACTGGTCGTGACGGCATCGCTCGCCATGGTCCACCCGTGATACGCCTCTCTCAGCGCGACCACCGTGCGTCGCCCTGTGGCGGCCTGAGCGAGCCGGATCGCGAGATCGACCGCCTCGGAGCCGCTGTTGACGAGCAGCACGGTGTCGAGACCGCTGCCCAGGGGCATCAGCGCGATCAGCCGTTCGCTGTATTCGGCGAGGTCGCGGAAGAGGAACCGGGAGTTCGTGCCGAGCGTCTTGAGCTGCCGATTCGCCGCGGCGGCGATCTTCGGATGCCCGTGACCGAGGCCCGCGACGTTGTTCACCATGTCGATGTAGCTGCGACCGGTCGTGTCGATGAGGTGGTGCCGCCACCCGCGCTCGATCTGCGGCGGATGCTCGTAGTAGCGCTCCTGCGCCTCGGCGAAGATGCGCTCGCGCCGTCGGAGCTCGTCCTCCGCCTCATCGCGCTGGGCGTGCGAGACGAGTCCGAGCAGCGGGGCGGGATCGGCTGTGAGGCGCCGCCACGCCGCGACCCGCTCCGGGGCGACGAGGCGCGCGGAGGCGGGGGCGGTCGGTGCAGGAGGGGCCTCCGACCGGCGCACTCCGACGACGAGAGAGCGGATGTCGAACGACGCCGCGAGCCGACCGATGCTCTCGCCCTGCGCCACCGTGCCGGCACGGGTCGGTTCGATGTCGCTGCCGCGGACCTCGATGTCCCACCCGTCGCCGCGGACGATCCGCACGCCGCCGTCGGTCAGGCGCAGCTCCCCCGAGACCGGAGCGGTCAGGCGCGACGACGGCCCTGGCGCGACGTGGATCTCGGTCTCGACCGGCCAGGTGGCGGCGGCGTCGGCGGTGTCGACGACCGTGCGCGTGAGCCGGAACACCCCGTAGGGCACCACGGCCGCTCGGGCGCCGCCGGCATGGGCGTCGGCGACGAGCCGCTCCTCGGCGTCCGGGGCCGACCAGCGTCCGGAATCCAGTCCCTCGGCCTCCACGCCGGGGTCGACCACGACGACCGCGCCACCGAGGTCCGGCAGCAGGGTCCTCAGCGCCGAGGTCTCGGCATCGAGCGCCTCGGCCGCTGGCGGTGCGACGCGGGCGAATCCGAGCCGGGCCTGCACGTGCTCGGTGACCTCGACGAGCGGCACGGCGGTGGCCGCATCGAAGATGGCCTGCTCCCCCGCGATGCGTTCGGCCGCGTAGTCGTTGTCGCCGTCGATCTCGAGCTGGCGCCACCCGCTCGCGATCAGCAGCCCCGCCCGCAGCACGACGAGCGGCCAGACGGCGAGCGCCTCGTCGCGGCTCAGCGGAGCGTCGGCGTGGAAGGCGGCGACCGTGTCGAGGGCGCGCAGCGGACGCTCCGGCTCATGGTGGAGCATCGACGAGACGCACACGGCCAGCTCGGCCACCCGCCAGCCGAGACCGATGTCGCCGAGGTCGATCACGACCTGCGGGTGCAGTCGCGCGTCCGCGCCGAACCGCCCGATCACGTTGTCGTCGGTGAGGTCGCCGTGGATCGGCTGCACGGGCAGGCCGGGCGCGACCACCGCGAGCGCTGCCGCTGCCTCGTCCGCCGACCTGCGCACCCGGGAGCGCAGCGCGGAGTCGGCGATCGACGGCGCCAGGGCGAGGATCTGCTCGTGGGCCACGCGCAGGTCCCACATCTGCGCGCGATCGAGCCCCGGATGGTCCAGCCCGGCGAGCGCGTTGACGGATGCCGCCGCGAGCGCCCCGAACTCGGCGAGCACGACCGGTGCGAGGTAGCCGGCGTCCACCAGCGACGCGCCATCGGCGAACTCACTCCGTCGCACCGCCAGCCCGCGCCACCGTTGCGTCAGTGCGCCGTCGAGTCCGGGCAGGACGGCGGGGACGGCGACTCCGGCCGCCCGATACGCCTCGATCGCCTGATGCTGGGCATCGCGCGCGCCGTCGCCGAACACCGGATTGTCCACACGCAGCACGCTGCGGGCACCGTCGGGCTCGATCAGCACGAAGTTGCGGTCCTGGTTGCTTCCGAGCTCCATCGCCTCCGCATCGACGCCGTAGTGCTCCCGCGCGATCAGCACGGCATCCGCCGTGGTGACATCGGGTCGCACCAAGCCTGTGCCGACGCTCACCGCCGACCCGCCGTGCCGGCGTCGCCGTCGAGGGGCACATCGTGCGCGTGCCGCGCCAGCGAGGTGCCGTAGCGCTCGGTCAACTGCACCATCAGATCGGGGGTGTCCCTGTCGACACCGAACACATGGCCGGGGAAGTCGAGGTCGGGCTGCGCCGCCGCGATCTCCTCCTCCCGGTCGGGCGAGAACAGCTGCACCGGATCGCCGACCGCCACCCAGCCGATCGGCACGACCGTGCCCTCGGGGAGCACGGCACGGCGCAGCACGATGGCATTCACGCGCACCTCGCAGCGCGACCCGATCAACGCCCCGTTGAACACACGCGACCCTGAGGCGAGGAACGTCTCCTCCCCCACGGTCGCCCCGGCGATGCTCGACAACGTGCCGACCAGCGTGTGCGCGCCGATGTGCACCGCGTTGGCGGCGGTCGCCCTGATCAGCGCGTTCTCCATCACGATCACATGCTCGCCGAGCGTGATCGCCCCACCCTCCGCGGTGATCACGGCGCCGTGGAGCACCTGGCAGTTCGGCCCCACCTCCACGTCGCCGGAGATCACGGCGGTGGGAGCGACGACGGCAGTGTCATGGATCCGGGGCCGAGCCCCGAGGTGCTCGTACAACATGCGGCCAGACTAGTGCCGACCGCCGTCGCCGCGCGCTACTCGGCGGCGACGGGCTCCGGGAAGATCGCCGTGAACAGCTGCTCGACCCACGCGAGCAGCTGCGTGTCGGGCAGCGGCTCGAGCCCCACGCCGACCGCGGCGGGCACGGTGGGCATCGGCACGACCAGCGCCTCGCCCCCGGCCACCAGCTTCGCCTTGGGGTACAGCCGCTGCAGCCGCACCTTGATCGAGTCCTCCAACCGCGCCGGTGCGATGCGCAGGTTCGACCCCATCACGACCACATCCGTCAGCCCCGCGCGGGCGGCGCGACGACGCAGCCGCGACACGGCCACCAGTCCCTCGACGTCTTCCGGCGGTGTGCCGTAGCGGTCGACGAGCTCCTCGATCACCAGGTCGATCGCGTCATCCTTCGCGGTCGCCGCGGACGCCGCCGACAGCTTCTGGTACGCCTCCAGGCGCAGCCGCTCGCTGTCGATGTAGTGCTCGGGAATGCGCGCATCCAACGGCAGCTCCAGGCGCAGCTCCTGCCCGGTCTCCACCTCGTCGCCGCGGAACGTCGCCACGGCCTCGCCGATCATGCGCAGGTAAAGGTCGAAGCCCACACCGGCGATGTGGCCTGCCTGCTCGCCGCCGAGGAGGTTGCCCGCCCCGCGGAGCTCGAGGTCCTTCAGCGCCACCTGCATGCCGGAGCCCAGGTCGTTGTTGACCGCGATCGTCTGCAGGCGATCGGCGGCGGTCTCCGAGAGCGGCTTCATCTCGTCGTAGAGGAAGTACGCGTAGGCACGCTCGCGCCCTCGTCCGACACGCCCGCGCAGCTGGTGCAGCTGGCTGAGCCCGTACTTGTCGGCGCGGTCGATGATGATCGTGTTCGCGTTAGCGATGTCGAGACCGGTCTCGATGATCGTGGTCGAGACGAGCACGTCGAACTTGCGCTCCCAGAAGTCGTCGACGACCTGCTCCAGTTGGTGCTCGCCCATCTGCCCGTGCGCGACCGCGATCCGCGCCTCGGGCACGAGCTCGGCGAGCTCGGCGGCGACGCGCTGGATCGACTGCACACGGTTGTGCACGAAGAACACCTGGCCTTCGCGCAGGATCTCGCGCCGGATGGCCGCGGCGATCTGCTTGTCGCTGCGCGGACCGACGAACGACAGGATCGGATGGCGGTCCTCGGGCGGAGTCGCCAGCGTCGACATCTCCCGGATGCCGGTCACCGCCATCTCCAATGTGCGCGGGATCGGGGTGGCGCTCATCGCGAGGATGTCGACGTTGGTCTTCATCTTCTTCAGCGCGTCCTTGTGCTCGACGCCGAAGCGCTGCTCCTCATCGATGATCATCAGGCCGAGATCCTTGAACATCACCTGGTCGGTGAGGATGCGGTGGGTGCCGATCACCATGTCGACCGACCCCTCCAGCAGGCCCTGCAGCGTGAGCCGCGCCTCCTTGTCGGTCTGGAAGCGCGACAGCGGTCGCACCTTGACCGGGAAGCCGGCGAACCGCTCGGTGAACGTCTCGAGGTGCTGCTTCACGAGCAGTGTGGTCGGCACCAGCATGGCCACCTGCTTGCCGTCCTGGATGGCCTTGAACGCGGCGCGCACGGCGACCTCGGTCTTGCCGAAGCCGACGTCGCCCGAGAGCAGTCGATCCATCGGGATGGGCCGCTCCATGTCGGCCTTGATCTCATCGATCGTCTGCAGCTGATCCTGCGTCTCCGCGAACGGGAACGCCTCCTCCAGCTCGCGCTGCCAGGGTGTGTCGGGGCCGAACGCGTGGCCCTTCGCGCTCATCCGGGCGGAATACAGCTTCACGAGCTCGACGGCGATGTCGCGCACCGCCTTGCGGGCCTTGCCCTTCGCCTGCGACCAGTCGCTGCCGCCCATCTTCGACAGCGTCGGGGCCTCCCCGCCGACGTACTTCGAGAGCGCGTCGAGCTGATCCGTCGGCACGAACAGCTTGTCGCCGGGGTACCCGCGCTTGGACGGCGCGTACTCCAGCACCAGGTAGTCGCGCACCGACTTGGTGGCATTGCGCCCACCCGTGGACACCTCGCGCTGCACCATCTCGACGAAACGGCCGATGCCGTGCGTCGCGTGCACCACGTAGTCCCCCTGTTTGAGCTGCAGCGGGTCGACCACGTTCTTGCGACGGGAGGCGAGCTTCTTGACGACGCGCTGGTCGCCCCCGATCGTGCGGCCGTAGAACTCGTTGTCGGTGAGGACGGCGAGCTTGGCCTCGGCCACCTGGAAGCCGGCCTCGACGGATCCGGTCACGAGTGTCGCGACGCCGCCCTCCGGCGCATCGGCCAGCGACTCGACGACACGGGCGGCGAGACCACGGTCGGCGAGCACGTCACGAGCCCGGTCGACCAGGCCGCTGCCGGCGGCGATCACGACCACACGCCAGCCGTCGGTCACCTTCGCCTCGACGAACGAGATCGCCCCGTCGACGTTGCCGTGGAAGGACGGGATGACGGCGGCGCCGAGGTTCGCGGCATCCGCATCGCCCTCGCCGAGGCCGGCACCGAACGGGCTGAGGCGCCACCACACACCACCGCGACCGCGCACCACGTCGCGCAGCTCCGCGATCGTGAGGAAGTCTCCGGCACCCAGGTCGATGGGGGCGGAGGCCCCGGAGGTGGCGGCACTCCATGCGGCGTCCAGGAACTCGCGGTTCGTGTCGCCGAGGGTGATGGCGCGCGCACTGGAACGCTCGGGGTCGATGACCGCGGTCGCGCTCCCGGCGGGCAGGTACTCGGCGAGCGACTTCAGCGGACCGGACACCGCGGGCAGCAGCGACTCCATGCCCTCGACCGGGATGCCCTCGGCCATCTTCTCGAGCATGCCTGCGATCGCCGGGAAACCGCCGACCAGGGCGCGGGCACGATCGCGGACGTCGGCCGTGAGCAGCAGTTCGCGCGTGGGCGGGAGATCGATCCCCGCGACGTCGCCGGGGAGGGAGCGCTGATCCGCAACAGAGAACGCCCGGATCTGGTCGATCTCGTCGCCGAAGAACTCGACGCGGTAGGGGTGCTCCGACGTCGGCGGGAACACGTCGAGGATGCCGCCGCGCACGGCGAACTCGCCGCGACGCGACACCATGTCCACGCGGGAGTAGGCGCGCTCGACCAACTGCTCCACGACACGGTCGAGCTCGTTCCCCCTGCCGCCGACGGCGAGGTCGAGCGGGGCGATCTCACCGAGATTGCCGGCGATCGGCTGCAGCGCGGCGCGCACCGATGCCACGACCACGAGCGGGTGGTCGCCCGACCAGTCCGCGATGCGTCGCAGAGTCTGCAGACGCTGACCCACCGTGTCGGGGCTCGGGCTGAGCCGCTCGTGCGGGAGTGTCTCCCATGCGGGGAACGTGAGGATCTCGGCGTCGGGGAGGTAGGCGTGCATCGCGAGCGCCAGGCTCTCGGCGCGGCGTCCGGTCGGCACGACGGCGAGCAGCGCGGCCGGGTGCCCCGCGGCGGCGCGCTTCTCGAGCAGGCCGGCGAGGGCGGGTGCGTCGAGCCCGTCGACCAGTCCGAGGTCGGCATCGGTATGCGCCCAGCTGAGGGCGTCACGGTACAGAGACGCCTCTTCCAAGGCGCGCAGAATCCCCGGAACAGTCACCGGACAAGACTAGTCGCGCCCACCGACACTCGCCCCGCCCCTGTTCCCTCTCTCCCCTCCCCTCCCCTTCCTCCCCTCCCGCGCCGTCGCCGTCGCCGTCGCCGTCGCCGTCGCCGAGCGGCCCCTTTCCGTGCGAGCCACCCCTCTCTGACGGTTCGCGAAGGGGTGGCTCGCAGAGAAAGGGGTGGTTCGGCGAAGAGAAGGGGAGAGAGGGGGAGGGAGGGGCGGGGTGGGTGACAGTGTCGGAGGGCGATGCCAGGATGAGCACATGCCGGAGATGCCGGAAGTCCAGGGCCTGACCACCTTTCTCGACGGACGCGTCGTCGGGCGCACCATCACGCGCACGAGCGTGGGAGCCATCGCCGCCCTGAAGACCTACGACCCGCCGATCACGGCGCTGCACGACGCGACGATCACCGAGGCCGCACGTCTGGGCAAATTCATCGTGCTCTCCTGCGGCGACGAGCTGCACCTGGTGTTCCACCTCGCCAAGGCCGGGTGGCTGCGCTGGTACGAGACTCTTCCGACGACGCTCATCCGTCCGGGGAAGTCGCCGATCGCCCTCCGCGTGGCCCTCGACGACGGCAGCGGCTTCGATCTCACCGAGGCGGGCACCAAGAAGTCGCTCGCCGTCTACGTCGTGCGCGACCCGCAGGAGGTGCCCGGCATCGCCAGGCTCGGCCCCGACCCGCTCGATCCCGCGTTCACGCGCGACGCCTTCGCCGCGCTGCTCACGGATCGGCGCATGCAGATCAAGGGTCTGCTGCGCGACCAGGGCGTGATCGCCGGGATCGGCAACGCCTACTCCGACGAGATCCTGCACGCCGCACGCATGTCCCCGTACGCGATCGCCGGGAAGCTCGACGACGCCGAGATCGACCGACTGTTCGAGGCGATGCGCGAGACGCTGACCGAGGCCGTCGCAGAAGCATCCGGCAAGCCACCCGCCGATCTCAAAGACGCGAAACGCCGTGGGATGCAGGTACATGCCCGCCGCGGCGAAGCCTGTCCCGTGTGCGGCGATAGGGTCCGCAGCGTGTTCTTCGCCGACCGCTCCCTGGAGTACTGCCCCACCTGTCAGACGGGTGGCAAGGTGCTCGCCGACCGGCGGCTCTCGCGACTGCTCAAGTGACGGCGGCGCCTCGGCGCATGCGTCGGTCCATGTCGTGGAATGAAATGCGCACAGACGCGTTGAGTACACTCAGAGCAACAACGTGCTCCGGGGTCGGTGAGAATCCGAACCGGCGGTGACAGTCCGCGAGCGTCTCGAGAGATCGGGATGCCGATCCGGTGGAATTCCGGGACCGACGGTGATGCGAGGGAGACCTCGCTAGTCCGGAAGGGAGGCAGCACGAGGCGCATCCGTGCGTCCGTTCGGCCATCCCTGTCTGACCCCGCAGCCTCAGAGGAGGACGACGGATGGCAGTGAACGTGGCAGAGCGCAGCGCGATGGCGCGCGCTCTCGAGCTCGCCACGCGCGGGCCGCGCGGCGCGAACCCGCAGGTCGGCGCCGTCATCCTCTCCCCTGAAGGAGCGATCCTCGCCGAGGGATGGCACCACGGTCCCGGCCCCCCGCACGCCGAGGTCGACGCGCTGTCGAAGCTCGCCCCCGGCGCCGCGCGTGGAGCCACCGCGGTCGTCACCCTCGAGCCCTGCAACCACACCGGCCGCACGGGCCCGTGCGCGGTCGCGCTGATCGAGGCGGGCGTCGCCCGGGTCGTCTATGCCCTCGACGATCCCGGTGCCGTATCGGGCGGTGGTGCGGAACGACTGCGCGCCGCGGGAGTCGACGTGGAGGCAGGTGAGCAGGCGGCTGCCGCGCACACGCTGATCGACGGCTGGCTCACGGCCCAGCGCCTCGGCCGCCCGCACGTCACGGTCAAGTGGGCGCAGAGCCTGGATGGCCGGGCCGCGGCCGCCGACGGCACCAGCCAATGGATCACGGGACCGGCCGCCCGCGCCGACGTGCACCGGCGTCGCGCCGCGGCAGACGCCATCGCGGTCGGCACCGGCACCGTCCTCGCCGACGACCCGGCACTCACGGCCCGCGATGGCGACGCGCTGCTGCCGCACCAGCCGATCCCCGTCATCATCGGTGCGCGGGCCACGCCGTCCGACGCGGCCGTGCACCGGCATCCGCACCCTCCGCTCTTCTTCGACACACACGACCTGCATGCCGTGCTGGCCGATCTCCACGCGCGCGGCATCCAGAGCCTGTTCGTCGAGGGCGGCCCGACCCTGGCGAGCGCTTTCGTCGCCGCCGGACTCGCCGACCGGGTGCTCACCTACATCGCCCCGGTGCTGCTCGGCGGCGACCGGCTGGCCCTGACCGACATCGGTGTCGCGTCCATCGACCACGCCCGCCGTCTCGTCGTCGACGAATGGGTGCCGCTGGGACCCGACCTGCTCGCCATCGCGCACCCCGCCGACGACGCCGACCCTCAGACCGAAGGAGCCCGCTGATGTTCACCGGAATCATCGAGGAGATGGGTGAGATCACCGCGATCACGCCCTCCGGCGACGGCTGGCGGCTGACCGTGCACGCACCCCGTGCCGCGGCGGACGCCGTGCACGGTGAATCGATCGCGGTCTCCGGCGTGTGCCTGACAGTGGTCGGGTCGACCGCCGACACCTTCGACACCGATGTGATGAAGCAGACCCTCGACGTGGCCGCCATCGGCTCGGCGACCGTGGGCACGCGCGTCAACATCGAGAAGGCGATGCCGGTGGGCGCGCGCCTCGGCGGGCACATCGTGCAGGGTCACGTGGACGGAGTCGGCGAGGTGCGCGAGGTGCGTCCGGGGGCCCAGTGGAGCGTGCTCCGCATCGGCCTGCCGACCGACCTCGCCCCGCTCGTGGTCGACAAGGGCTCCATCTCGGTCGACGGCACCTCCCTCACCGTGAGCGCCGTCAGCGCCCCGGCCGACCCCTCCCCCTGGTTCGAGGTCTCGCTCATCCCGGAGACGCTCGCCGCGACCACCCTCGGCATCCGCGCCGTCGGCGACCGCGTGAACCTCGAGACCGACATCCTCGCCCGTCACGTCGAGCGTCTGCTCGCGTTCCGCGCCGCACCGGAAGGAGGCTCGCGATGAGCCTTTCCACGATTCCCGAGGCCCTGGAGGCGCTGCGCGCCGGGCGTCCCGTCCTCGTCGCCGACGATGAGAACCGCGAGAACGAGGGAGACGTCGTCCTGTCCGCCGAACTCGCCACCCCGGAGTGGGTGGCGTGGACGGTGCGCTGGTCGTCGGGCTTCATCTGCGCCCCGATGCCGACCGACCTCGCGGACCACCTCAACCTTCAGCCCATGGTGGCCGCCAGCGAAGACGCCCGCTCGACCGCCTACACGGTGAGCGTGGATGCCGCGGAAGGCGTCACGACCGGCATCAGCGCCCACGACCGCGCGCACACCCTCAACGTGCTGGCGAACCCGGAATCGACGGCGACCAGCGTCATCCGACCGGGGCACGTGCTGCCGCTGCGTGCGATCGACGGCGGCGTGCGCGAGCGCAGCGGTCACACCGAGGCCGCGGTCGAGCTCATGAAGCTCGCCGGGCTCCGCCCCGTCGGCGCGATCGCGGAGGTCGTCGCCGAGGACGGCAGCATGATGCGTCTCCCCGGCCTGATGGAGCTGGGTGCCCGCGACGGTGTGCCGGTAATCACGATCGAGCAGCTCATCGCGCATCTCAACGAGATCGACCCCGAGGGCGCGACGCCGGGCGCGCACCGTGGTCGCCGCGTGAGCCTGCGCGCCGACGCCACGGTGCCCACGACGCACGGCACGTTCCGCTTCCTTGCCTACAAGGACCGCATCACGGGGACCGACCACATCGCGGTCGTCTCGGGTGAACTCGGCGAGACGGCGCTGGTGCGCGTGCACTCCGAGTGCCTGACCGGCGAGGCGTTCGGCTCGCAGAAGTGCGAGTGCGGGCCTCAGCTCGACTCCGCCCTCGACGCGATCGAGAAGGAGGGCGGCGTCGTCATCTACATGCGCGGTCACGAGGGCCGCGGCATCGGCCTCATCAACAAGCTGCGCGCGTACAGCCTGCAGGAGGAGGGGCTCGACACGGTCGACGCCAACCTCGCGCTCGGTCTTCCCGCCGATGCGCGCGACTACGCGGCGGCCGCGGGCATCCTCGCCGACCTCGGGGTGTCGAAGGTGCGTCTGCTGACGAACAACACCGACAAGGTGGCGCAGCTGCGTGAGCTCGGACTCGACGTCGTCGAGCAGGTGCCGCTGATCGTCGGCGTCGGCCCCAACAACCACCAGTACCTGGAGACCAAGCGTGACCGGATGGGTCACATCATCGGCGAAGCGGAGCTCGCAGCAGCGCTCGCCCACGGAGAGGACGAGAAATGAGCGGCGCAGGAGCACCCCAGGGCGGCAGCATCGACGGACGCGGACTGAACGTCGTCGTCATCGCCGGCACCTGGCACGAGACCATCTCGAACGGCCTCATCGCGGGCGCCGAGCGCGTGCTCGATGCGGCGCACGCGACCCACCGCCTGGTGCGGGTGCCCGGATCCTTCGAGCTGGCCATCGCCGCGCAGGCCGCTTTCGCCGGCGGTGCAGACGCCGTGGTCGCTCTCGGCGTGATCATCCGCGGCGGCACCCCGCACTTCGAATACGTGTCGGCAGCGACCACCGACGGCCTCACCCGCGTCTCGCTCGACGCCGGCAAGCCCGTCGGGTTCGGCGTGCTCACCCTCGACGACGAGCAGCAGGGCCTCGCCCGCGCCGGACTCGAAGGATCGATCGAGGACAAAGGTGCTGAGGCAGCCGACGCGGCCCTGCGCACGGCCCTCGTGACGCGGGAGCTGCGCGGCTAGGTCAGCCTGCCCTTGCTAGCGCCGACGTACCCGCCCCCCGTACGGTGAGGGCATGGAGATCCTCCGCCACGTCGTCGTGTTCATCCACCTGATCGGCTTCGCCGTGCTGTTCGGCTCGTGGGCCGCGCAAGCGTTCGGCGGAAAGCGTCAGATCACGAAGATGATGGACTACGGCCTGCTGATCGCCGGTGTCGCCGGCCTCGCACTCGCCGCACCGTGGGGCATCTCCTACGAGCTGAACTACGTCAAGATCGGCGTGAAGCTCGTCGTGCTGCTCATCATCGGCGCGCTCCTCGGCATCGGGTCGGCCCGACAGAAGCGCGGCGCAGCGGTCCCGCCCGCCGTGTTCTGGCTGATCGGCATCCTGGCGCTCCTCAACGCAGGCCTCGCCGTCATCTGGCGCTGACCCGCGAGCTCTCGGCCCGCCTGGGCGCGAGTCCGCGCTGATACGCGACAGCGCACCCAGCGAACACTCAGGAAGGCGTAAACTCACCGAGTCCCTTTGGTATACCGGGGACTGATCGGAGGAGTTCCATGAGTACCGCCACGACCCCGGCGAACCCCCGCTCGCGCGTCATCACCGCGAGCCTGGTCGGCACGACCATCGAGTTCTACGACTTCTACGCGTACGCGACGGCAGCTGTGCTCGTGTTCCCGGTGCTGTTCTTCCCCACCGGCGACGACACCACCTCGCTCCTCTCGTCGTTCGCGGTGTTCGGCGCCGCGATGGTCGCCCGCCCGATCGGCGCGGTGGTCTTCGGCCACTTCGGCGACAAGTTCGGACGCAAGGCCACACTCGTGGCCTCGCTGCTGACGATGGGCATCGCGACCTTCGTGATCGGGCTGCTGCCGACCTACCAGGACATCGGGTGGTGGGCCGCCCTCCTGCTGCTGATCCTGCGGCTCGCGCAGGGCTTCGCGCTCGGCGGCGAGTGGTCGGGAGCCGCTCTGGTCGCCACCGAGAACGCGCCGACGGGCAAGCGCGCCTGGTACGGCACCTTCCCCCAGCTGGGCGCCCCGCTGGGCTTCATCATCGCCAACTTCCTGTTTCTCGCGATCAACTGGCTGCTGCCGCACGCCGAGAACCCGGTCCTCAAGTCCGAGGCGTTCCTCTCCTGGGGGTGGCGCATCCCGTTCCTGTTCTCCGCGGTGATGGTCATCATCGGTCTGTGGGTCCGGCTCAAGCTCGTCGAATCCGACACGTTCAAGAAGGCGGAGACGAAGGGTGTCATCCGCAAGCTCCCGCTCGCGACCGTGTTCCGTCACCACTGGAAGCAGCTCATCCTCGGCACGTTCATCATGCTGGCGACGTACGTGCTGTTCTACCTGATGACGAACTTCACCCTCGCCTACGGCACGAAGCCCGCGTCGCTCGAGACCGCCACGGCCGCCGCGAAAGCCGCAGCCGAAGCGACCGGTGCTCCGTTCGACCCGATCAAGTTCGCGGCCCAGTTCTATCCCGGCCTCGGCTTCGGCTACACCGACTTCGTGCTGATGCAGATCATCGGTGTGGTGTTCTTCGGTGTGTTCACGCTCCTCTCCGGGCCGATCGCCGACGCGGTCGGACGACGCAAGCTGCTGCTGTGGGTCACCGGGACCATCATCGTGTTCGGCCTCACGTTCAACGCCTTCCTCCTGCCCGCGGTCGACCCGAAGTTCACGGGTGCGCTCACCCAGGCGTTCCTCGTGTTCGGCTTCATGCTGATGGGAGCGACGTTCGGGCCGATGGGCGCCCTGCTTCCGGAGCTGTTCCCGACGAACGTCCGCTACACAGGGTCGGCCATCGCGTACAACGTCTCGTCGATCCTCGGCGCGGCGGTGGCCCCGCTGATCGCCCTGAAGCTGTGGGAGGTGGCCGGAGGCGCACCGTGGCTGGTGGGGCTGTACCTCTCGGCCATGGGCGTGCTCACGTTCGTCGCGCTCATCTTCACGCCGGAGACGAAGGACCACGACTACGACGACGACCTGGGCGTCGCCTCCGCGGTCGAACTCTGATCACGACGAAGGGGCGGTCTCCACGGAGGCCGCCCCTTCGTGCGTCGGGTCAGACGACGACCACGTCGCAGTAGCGCGCCGCGGTCTTCGCGAGCCGACGATCGAACGTCAGGAGCGGGATGCCGAGGGTCTCGGCGAGCGCGACGTAGCCGGCGTCGTACGCGGACACGTCGTTGCGCAGCGTCCAGATCCGCGGGATCAATCGCCTCACGGGATGACGAGTGATCCGCAGCTCGCGGAAGTCGTCGAGAGCCTCGCGCACGAGGTGGGGCCGCGTCGCACCGTGAAGCGCCTTCCTGCGCAGCACCGCCAGCACCTCGATGTCGATCCCCGCGTGCGCATGGAAGTCTTCGCCGAACGTCCACTCTGCGCGACCGAGCACGGCTTCGATCGCAGCCGACGCATCGAGCACCATCGGACTGCTCACCAGCCGAGTTCTGCTTCGCGGTCGGCGCGAGCGGCATCCCGCGCTTCGAGGATCTCGTCCTGCGTCATCGTGAATCCTCCGGCCGCCGCGCGCGCGCGCGAGGCGGCGATGATCTCCGCGTTCGAGCGGTAGCGCACGAGCTCCTCGAGCTCCCGGGCGACATAGTCGGACAGCGACATGCGCTCCGCAGCGGCACGCTCCTTCAGTCGGGAGTGGACGTCGTCGGGGAGATTCCTCACTTGCAGCATGCGTCCCATGCTTCCATCGTCGCATGCGATGCACATGCACCAAAGCCGCGTCTGTGGATAACTCAATTGTCAACACATATTGACATTCGCTCCTGCGTCAACAATTATTGACGCAGGAGGTGCGACATGACACTGCCGACCGCGCTCGCACAGGACGACGGAAGCGAACCACTGGCCGCTCTGCATCGACTCGCCGAGCTGCGCACCGAGATCGCCCGCACCGAGGAGACGAACGTGCGCCGCGCCCGCAACCTCGGCTACTCGTGGCAGGCGATCGCGAGTGCACTGGGCGTGAGCAAGCAGGCCGCGCACCGCCGCTTCGGCCGCTCCTGACTCGCGCACCCTCGACGAGAGGGCCGATCCTGAAGTAGAATTTCCGTGGACAGTCAGGTGCCGCGTCGTCGGCGCCGAAGTTCCCCGGCCGCCGCCTGCGATCGTTAAGTTCTTCTTACAGATCGCGTGCAGAACTGCTCGATGGACGCCGTCACAGACGCGCCGACAGACTGCATTCCTGAGAGAGCACTCTCGCCCCCGACCCGATGGGGACCCCCTCACAGGAAGCGCGATCAATGGTGAATCGTTCACGCAAAGTGTTGTTCGGAGGGCTCGCCCTCGCCGTCGCTCTCGTGGTGTCCGGCTGCAACGCGAACTCCGGCCCCACCGAGTCCACGACCAATGGCACGGCCTCGGCGATGGAATCGGTGCCGACCGGCGGCACCCTGCACTACCTCTCCCGCCGTGCGAACGAGTCGTGGGAGACCGCGAACGCGCAGATGGTCCCCACCAGCCGTCTGCGCTGGGTGCACCGCGGACTGACCTCGTGGCAGACGTTCCCCGACAAGGAGACCGTCCTCACCGCCGACCTGGCCACCGACACCGGGACGACCGACGACGGCGGCCAGACCTGGACGTTCACCCTCAAGGACGACCTGACGTTCTCGGACGGCTCCCCCATCACCGCGCAGGACGTGAAGTACGGCGTCGAACGCTCCTTCGCCCCGATGTTCCAGGGCGGTCTCGGCTACCACAAGACCCTGCTCGAGGGCGCCGAGGACTACGAGGGCCCCTACGACGGCGAGGAGCTCGACTCGATCGAGGTGGTCGACGACCAGACCATCGTGTTCCACCTCAACCGCCCGTTCGGCAACTGGCCGTGGATCGTGAGCATGCCCGCGTTCGCCCCCGTGCCCCAGGCCGCGGACACGCAGCCGGAGACCTACGGCGAGCACCCCGTGGCCAGCGGTCCCTACATGATCAGCGAGTACGCGAAGGGCTCGCAGGCGGTGCTGGTGCGCAACCCGAACTGGGACCAGGCCACGGATGACGTCCGCTTCGCCGGCCCCGACACGATCATCGTCGACATGGGGCTGAACAACGACACCATCGTGCAGCGTCTGATCGACGACAAGGGCGACGACAAGAACGCGATCAGCAACGCCCTGATCTCGCCGTCGCAGTTCCAGCGCATCGAGTCGGACCCCTCGATCTCCGACCGTCTCGCCAACGGCCCGTCCGGATACTTCCGCTACATCGCCCTCAACATGAACAGCCCGGAGCTCAGCGACGTGCGCGTGCGTCAGGCGATCAACTTCGCCCTCAACAAGTCCGAACTGCAGAGCGTGTACGGCGGTCCGAAGTTCGGCGGCGAGCTCAGCTCGACGATCATGACACCCGGCATGCCCGGCTACGAGGAGTTCAACCTGTACGACGGCGGCGACACGGGCGACGTGGCGAAGGCCAAGAAGCTGCTCGCCGACGCCGGCGTGACCGATCTGACGCTCAGCCTCACCTACCCCGCCGACGCCGGTGCGATCGAGGAGAAGGAAGCCCTCAGCATCAAGAACTCGCTCGCCAAGGCCGGCATCACGGTCGAGCTCAACGGCCTCGACTCCGACACCTGGTACGAGCTGATCTCCAGCGGCGACGGCGACTACGACATGACCACCAACGGCTGGGGCGCCGACTTCCCGAGCGGTATGAGCACCATCCAGCCGCTCTTCGCCTCCAGCGAGATCGGCAACGGCGGCGGCAACGCCTCCAACTACTCCAGCCCCGCCGTGGACGCCGCGATCGACGCCGCGATCTCGGAGCCGGACCTCGACAAGGCCGGCGAGATGTGGGCGGCGATCGACAAGCAGATCATGAAGGACGCGCCGATCGTGCCGATCCTCGTGCAGCGCACGCAGGCTCTCGCGGGCTCGAACATCCTGAACTACTTCATCCCCGCCTACCCGCCGTTCGCGAACGAGCTGGTCGTCGGTATCGATGAGTGAGTCCGGTGACCAGTACTGACACGAAGCAGGTGGAGGGCCGACGCCCGTCGGTCCTCCACCGCTTCTTCCGGAAGCGCTCGGCCGTCGTCGGCGTGGTGATGCTCGGGATCCCGCTCCTCGCCGGACTGCTCGCGCCCGTCCTGGTGGCTCTCGAGGGGCAGGATCCGTACTCCTTCCACACGGACCTGCTGGACCCGAACGGTGGCCGCCCGCTCGGACCGCTCGGCGGCGTGAGCGCGGAGCACTGGCTCGGCGTCGCACCCGTCACCGGGATCGACCTGTTCGCCCAGATCGTCTACGGCATCCGCTCCTCCCTGTTCATCGCCTTCGGAGCGAGCATCATCTCGATCGTGTTCGCCGCGATCCTCGGCACCGCGATGGGCTACTTCGGCGGCTGGCTGAACGCCGTCTCGGGCCGTGTGATCGACTTCATGTTCGGCTTCCCCGGCCTGATGTTCGTGATCGCGGTGATGGTGATCGTGCCGCCGGAGTTCCCCCGCGAGATCGTGCTGGTGCTCGTGCTCGCGTTCTTCGGCTGGACCGTTCCCGCGCGCATCATCGGCGCGCAGGCGGGGGCCGTGAACGCGCGGGCCTTCGTCGAGGCGGCCCGCTCGACCGGCGCCCCGCCGTGGCAGATCATCCGCCGCGAGATGCTCCCCCACCTGTTCGGGCTCGTCGTGGTGCTGTTCGCGATGTCGCTGCCCGCGAACGTCAGCATGGTCGCCGGTCTGTCGTTCCTCGGGGTCGGCCTGCGCGGCGACGTCCCCGACCTCGGCAAGCTGCTCTCCGACTCGCTCCCCTGGATCTACAGCGGAGCCGACGTCTGGTACATGGTCTTCCCCGGCGCCGTGGTGTTCTGCATCGTGTTCGGCGCCACCCTCGCCGGCGACGCGCTCCGCGACGTCCTCGATGTCCGCACGGAGGACGCCTCATGATCGGCTACATCTCCCGCCGCCTGGCCACCGCGGTGTTCATGCTGCTCTCGATCGCGTTCGTCACGATCGCCCTGTTCTTCGGCGCGTCCCGCGACCCCGCCCGCGCGATGTGCGGCAAACCCTGTCCCGCCGACACGCTCGCCAAGGTGAGCGCCTACATGCAGACGGATCAGGGCGTGCTCTGGCAGTACGTCGAGTTCGTGAAGGGCCTGTTCGTCGGGCGCACGTACGGCTCGGGTTCCCAGCAGGTGCACTGCGCAGCCCCCTGCTTCGGCTACTCGTTCCCGAACCAGAGCGATGTGACCTCGCTCATCGTGGAGCGCCTGCCGGTGACCCTGTCGCTCACGTTCGGCGCCGCGATCCTGTGCCTCGTCGTCGGCATCGGACTCGGGGTGGCATCGGCCATCCGCAAGGGCGGTCTGATCGACCGGTTCTCGAGCGGGTTCGCGATGTTCGGCCTGGCCGTTCCCACGTTCCTCGTCGGCCTGCTGGTGGTGCAGGTGTTCGGCTTCATGCTGAACATGCTCCCCTACTCCGGGTTCGTGCCGTTCACCGAGTCGCCCCTCGACTGGGCCTGGCATCTGATCGGACCGTGGATGGTGCTGTCGATCATCCTCGCCGCAGGCTACATCCGGGTGACCCGCACACAGCTACTCGGCGAGCTCTCCTCCGATCACCTCGTGGCCATGACCGCCCGCGGCGCCTCCCCGCGCCGGGTCAACGCCCACGCGGTGCGCGGGGTCATGATCCCGATCGTGGCGATGTTCGCACTCGATGTCGCCGCACTCCTGGGCGGATCCGTCATCGCCGAGAAGGTGTTCAGCCTCCACGGTCTGGGCGACCTGCTGCTCGCCGGCGTCAACGAATCCGACCTGAGCCTCGTGGTCGGCGTCACCCTGTTCTCCGCCTTCCTCATCATCATCGGCAACCTGCTGGCCGATCTGCTGATGCCGCTTCTCGATCCGAGGATCCGTCGTGCCTGAACCCGTGCTCCAGATCGACGACCTCTCGATCTCTTTCACCCTCTCCGGTCGCGACGTCGACGTCGTGCGCGGACTGTCCGTCGAGGTCGAGAAGGGCCGCACCCTCGCCGTGGTCGGAGAGTCCGGCTCGGGCAAGACCATCACCGGACGCTCCATCATGCGCCTGCTGCCTCCCGCGGCGAGCGCGCGCGGCCGCATCGTCCTCTCCGGGCGCGAGATGCTGACCGCCGGCGAGAAGGAGCTGCGGCGGATCCGCGGCGGTGACGTGGCCATGGTCTTCCAGGACTCGCTGTCGGCGCTGAGCCCCTACCTGAGCGTGGGTGCGCAGATCGTGCAGGCCGTGCGACTGCACGATCCGTCGGTGTCGCGCCGTGACGCCGCCGCGCGCGCGGTCGAGATGCTGGACCGCGTGCGGATCCCCGATCCGGCGGATGCCGCCCGACGCTACCCGCACGAGTTCTCCGGCGGTATGCGTCAGCGCGCCGTGATCGCCATGGCGCTCGTCAACCGTCCGGCATTGCTCATCGCCGACGAGCCGACCACCGCGCTCGATGTCACGGTCCAGGCGCAGATCCTGGCGCTGCTGCGCGAGCTGCAGGATGAGTACGGCATGGCGATGCTGCTCATCAGCCACGACTTCGGTGTGGTCGCCAGCGCGGCCGACGACGTGCTCGTCATGTACGCCGGGCGCGAGGCCGAGTACGGGAGTCTGCGCGACATCTTCGAGCACCCCGCCCACCCGTACACGGCGGGTCTGCGTGCGGCCACTCCACGCCTGGACGCCGAGGGCGAGCGAGCGCGGCTGCGGGCCATCCCCGGCGCTCCGACCTCCCTGCGCGACGCCGGCTCCGGCTGCGCATTCGCCCCGCGCTGTGCCTTCGCGGCCGACCTGGGCGGCCGGTGCGAGACCGAGCTGCCCCTGCCGACGCTGCGCACCGGGAGCGACGACGACCGCATGCATCGCGCCGCCTGTCACCTCGGCCGCGTGCCCGAACTGCAGGAGGCGGCCCGATGAGCGACCCCATCCTCACGATGACCGATGTGACCAAGCAGTACCGCACGGGCGGGATGTTCGGACGCACCCGGAAGACCGTGCTCGCCGTCGACGGCGTGACCCTGCAGGTGGGCCGCGGCGAGGCGCTGGGGCTGGTCGGCGAGTCCGGATCAGGCAAGTCGACGCTGGCGCGGATGGCGAACGGACTGGTCACCGCCACGTCCGGCACCGTGATCACGGACGGGCAGGATGTCGCGCGGCTCAGCGGCAAGGGACTGCGCCGACTTCGCCGCAATGTCGCGATGGTGTTCCAGGATCCCCTGGCGTCGCTGAACCCTCGCCAGACCGTGCGGCAGACGCTCGAGAACGTGTTCCGCGCGCACGGCGAGACGACCACGACGGAGGCCCTGGTCGCGCTGCTCGCCTCGGTCGGACTCGGCGCCGACTACCTGGAGCGCTACCCGCACGAGGCGTCCGGCGGCCAGCTGCAGCGCGTCGCGGTCGCCAGGGCGCTCGCGCTCAGGCCCGCCCTGATCATCGCCGACGAGCCCACCTCGGCACTCGACGTGTCGGTGCGCGCGCAGATCCTCAACCTCCTCGCCGACCTGCAGCGCGAACAGGGCATCTCGTTCCTGCACGTGAGCCACGACCTCGCGGTGATCCGCCTCTACAGCGACCGGGTCGCGGTGATGAACCGCGGTCGGATCGTGGAGACCGGTCCCTCCGACGAGATCTTCCGCTCGCCGCAGCATCCCTACACGCAGTCGCTCGTGGCGGCGACGCCCGAGGCGGAGCTCCCCTCCGAGGCGCGCGCATCCGTGCGCACAGGCGCCGATGCGTGCGACGATCTTGACCATGACTCACCGAATGACCACGACGCCGTGGTCCGGCTGGAACCCGGCACGGCACGAGACAGAAAGAGGACACGTGGGTACTGACCTGTTCGTCCGAGAGTTCGGGCGGGACGCTGAAGAGGCGCCCGTCATCCTGATCCTGCACGGCGCCGTCGAGTCCGGCGCCTGCTACGGGGACGCGATCCGCCGGTGGGGCGACGACTTCCACATCGTCGCCCCGGACGCCCGCGGGCACGGCCGCTCCCCCGGTCGGCTCCCCGAGCACGAAGGCGTGCCGTCGACCGACGTGATGGTGCAGGACGCGATCGACATCCTCGAGGACATCCTCACCGAGACGGGGCGGAAGACGCTGATCGTCGGACACTCCATGGGTGCGCGCATCGCCGCATTCGTCGCGGCCGACGCCCCGCACCTCGTCGCCGGCGTCGTGCTGGAGGACCCGCCGTGGTGGGTGCCGGAGGCCGGCCCCAACCCCTGGCTGAGCGTGGAGCAGACCGAGAAGGACCCGTTCGACTTCGCCGACACCGCCACGGTCGATGAGCTGATCGACATGCAGCGCGCACAGAAGCCGCACTGGCCGGAAGAGGAGCTGCGCCCGCTCGCCGAGGCCATGAAGGCGGTCGACGTCGCCTACATGGAGCAGCGCGTGCACGAGAAGCGCCGCATCTGGACGCCGACGGCCCGACAGATCACGGTGGGTCCGACCGGGGTGCCGGCGCTCCTCGTGACGGGCACGGGCGACGTGATCGTCGACAAGCACTCGCGCGAGCGGCTCACCGCCGTCGCACCCGGCTTCGACATCGTCGTGATCGACGGCGCGCACCACTGCGTGCGCCGCGACCGTCCCGTCGAGTACCACCGGCACGTCGACGCATTCCTGCGTGAGAACGCCCCCTCGGTGGGAGCCGTCACTCCACGCTGAACGTGTCCGACCGCGCGAGCGGACCGTGGATCTCCGAGTCCGGCTCGGCGAGCACGGTCCGCATCGCCTCGAGCCCGGCGCGCACGACCGGGTGCCCCTGGTTGTCACGACGGGTGGTCATGATGACCTTGCGCAGCGGGGCGATCCCCTGCGTCGGCAGGATGCGCACCCACTCCTCGTCGCGCGTCGACAGTGCCGACTCCGGCACCAGGCACACACCGGCCTCGGCCGCGACGAGGGAGAGGGCCGCCCGGTAGTCGTCCGACACATGGGCGATCGTCGGGTGGAAGCCGAGCTCGGCGCACGCCTGGAGCACCATGGTGCGCGACGGGTTTCCCGGCGACGGCATGATCCAGCCGTCCTGCACGAGCTGCGTCAGCTCGACGCCGTCACTGCCGGCAAGCGGGTGGCTGAGCGGCAGCGCCGCCTTGAACCGCTCGATGTAGAGGGGGAACTTCACGACGTCGGGCGAGTCCCGCTCCGGGTCGGACTCGTACTCGAGGCTGACCGTCGCATCGATGTCGCCGCGCATCAGCATCCGGTGGCTCATGTGCGCCTCGGCATCGACGACCTTCACCTCGATGCCGGGCGCGTGCCGGCGCAGCTCGACGATCGCGGGCGCGACCACCCAGCTGATCGCCGTCGGGAACGCGCCGATGCGCAACTGCCCGAGGAGGCCGTCGGAGTGCGCTGCCAGGTCGGCCTCGGCGATCTGCAGACGGGCGTTGATCTCCTCGGCGTGCTCGGACAGGATGCGCCCAGCCGGGGTGAGCGCGAGCTTGCGGCCGGTGCGCACCATCAGCGCCTGCCCGACCTCGCGCTCGAGCGCGGCGAGCTGCTGCGACACCGCCGAAGGGGTCAGGTGCAGGGCCGCGGCGGTCGCCGTCACCGAGTCGGACAGCACGAAGGCGCGCAGCACGAGCAGGCGGCGAGGATCGATCGTGGCCACGGGAGACTCCATCGGCATGAGGCGGCCGGGCACGGTCGTGCGGGTCCACGGCGCGTCCAGGGGGTGATCCATCCTATCCAGCGCATTCAGCCTCTCCATAGGTTTCCCCCGCGAACGAAGTACGGTCGAAGTACCATCTCCAGATCGAGGTCCCGCATGTCCGGTACGGCGACAGCACGCCGCCGCGGACGTGGCGCACAGCCCGAAGGCCCGCGCGCCACCTTCCGCCAGCTCCTCCCCTTCCTGTTCGAGCACAAGCGCACCCTCATCGTGGTCGCCGTGCTCAGCATCATCGGCGCCGCGACCTCGCTGGTGCAGCCGCTGCTGGTCGGTCAGGTCATCGAAGCGGTGCAGTCGGGCGGGATGATCACCGCCCTCGTCTGGCTGCTGGTCGGCTTCGTGATCGTGTCGTCGATCATCTCCGGCTTCCAGCACTACCTGCTGCAGCGCACCGGCACCGCCGTCGTGTACTCGAGCCGTCGCAAGCTGATCGCCCGCATCCTGCACCTGCCCACCTCGGAGTTCGACGCCCGCCGCACCGGCGACCTCGTCTCGCGCGTCGGCACCGACACCACGCTGCTCTACGCCGTTCTCACCCAGGGACTCGCGGACGCCGTCGGGAGCGCGGTGCTGTTCCTCGGCGCGCTCATCGCGATGCTCGTGATCGACCCCGTGCTGCTGCTGCTCATCGTGGTCGTGATCGGCCTGTCGGTCACCGTGGTCGTGCTGCTCAGCGGGCGCATCCGCACGGCATCGACCGCCCAGCAGGTGAAGGTGGGCGAGCTCGCCTCCGGCGTCGAGCGGGCGGTCGGATCCATCCGCACGATCCGCGCCTCGGGAGCCACCGAGCGTGAGACGGCGGCCGTATCGGGACTGGCCGCCGACGCGTACGGCATCGGCGTGCGCATCGCGAAGATCTCCTCGCTCGTCGTGCCGGTGTCCGGCATCGCCCTGCAGCTGTCGCTGCTCGTCGTGCTCGGCGTCGGCGGGTTCCGCGTCGCGGCGGGCGCCATCACGATCGCGTCGCTCATCTCCTTCATCATGTTCCTGTTCCTGCTCGTGATGCCGCTGGCCACCACGTTCGGCGCCATCACCTCGGTGAACCAGGCGCTCGGTGCGCTGGGTCGTATCCAGGAGGTGCTGGATCTGCCCACGGAGACGCAGGACGACGAGACGATCGCCGCCTCGCTTCCCCGCGAGGACTCGGCACCGGACGCGCCCGCCGTCGAGTTCCGCGATGTGCGCTTCCGCTATCCCGAGAACGTGGTGGCCGCCCGGCAGGCCGCCGCGAAGGCCGCGCAGACGCTGCTCGCCGACGCGCACCTGGAATCCGCGGAGACGGCCGACCCCGCGGTGGAGGACCACGAAGTGCTCCGCGGCGTCTCGTTCGCCGTGCCGCAGGGCGCGAGGGTCGCACTCGTGGGTCCCAGCGGTGCCGGGAAGAGCACGATCCTGTCGCTGGTCGAGCGCTTCTACGACCCCACCGGCGGCTCGATCCGTCTGCACGGCCACGATGCGCGCACCTATCCGCGCGACGAGCTGCGCGCGCACTTCGGCTACGTCGAGCAGGATGCCCCGACGCTCGCCGGCACGCTTGCGGAGAACCTCCGCCTCGCCTCCCCCGATGCCTCGGACGCCGACTGCGAACGCGTGCTGCGGGCGGTGAACCTCGGCGATGTGCTGGAGCGGAACCCGCTCGGCGTCGACGCCCCGGTGGGCGAGGACGGGGTGATGCTGTCGGGCGGCGAACGTCAGCGACTCGCGATCGCCCGCGCGCTGCTCACCGACGCTCCGATCCTGCTGCTCGACGAGTCGACGTCCTCACTCGACGGAGTGAACGAGCAGCGCATGCGCGAGGCCATCGACGCGGTCTCCACCGATCGCACGCTCATCGTGATCGCCCACCGGCTCTCGACCGTGGTCGACAGCGACCTGATCGTGGTGCTGCAGGACGGCGTCGTGGTCGGCCAGGGTTCGCACGCGGAGCTCGTCGAGTCGACGCCGCTGTACCGCGACCTCGCCCGGCATCAGCTCCTGGCCTGACTCGCCTTCCTCCCGTCGCGTCCGCGGACAGCACGAAGGCGGGACGTCGGAGACCACTCAGCCATGGGTTCGTCTCTGATGTCCCGCCTTCGCGGGGTTCTTCCGTGATGGAAGTGCGAGGGTGCCGGCTCCCCCGAACCGGCACCGGTCTGGGGGGGCTACGCCTTCGCGAGGCGGTAGCGCAGCGAGGCCAGCTCGGCACGCAGCGCCGCGGGGACCTTGCCGCCGAACGTGTCGTAGAACTCCTCGGTCAGGTCGGCCTCGGTCTTCCACGCCTGCGGGTCGACCGAGAACAGCTCGTCGAGATCGGCGGCGGGGATGTCGAGCCCGTCGAGGTTGAGGTCCTCCACGCGCGGCAGGCGTCCGATCGGGCTGTCGACGGCCGGGACATCACCCGCGATGCGGCGGATGATCCAGTCGACGACACGCGAGTTGTCGCCGAAACCGGGCCACAGGAACCGGCCGTCGGCACCGCGTCGGAACCAGTTCACCTGGAAGATGCGCGGCGCACGGTCGAAGCGCAGGCCACGGCCGACCTCGAGCCAGTGGCCGAAGTAGTCCGCCATGTTGTAGCCGCAGAAGGGAAGCATCGCGAACGGGTCGCGGCGCAGTTCGCCGACCGTGCCCTCCGCCGCCGCGGTGCGCTCCGACGAGATGTTCGAGCCGAGGAAGACGCCGTGCGTCCAGTCGGTGGCCTCGACCACGAGCGGCACGTTGCTGGCGCGGCGTCCGCCGAAGAGGATGACGTCGAGCGGCACGCCCTCTTCCCAGTCCTCGGAGATCTGCGGGCACTGCGCCGCCGACACCGTGAAGCGTGAGTTGGGGTGCGCGGCCGGCCGGCCGGACTCGGGGGTCCAGTCGTTGCCCTCCCAGTCGATGAGGTTCGCGGGCGCCTGGTCGGTCAGACCCTCCCACCACACGTCGCCGTCCGGGCGGAGTGCGACGTTGGTGAAGATCGTGTTGCCCCACAGCGTCTCGACCGCCGTGACGTTGGTCGACTCGCCGGTGCCGGGTGCGACGCCGAAGAAGCCGGCTTCGGGGTTGATGGCCCACATGCGGCCGTCTTCACCCGGACGGATCCAGGCGATGTCGTCGCCGAGGGTCTCGACCTTCCACCCCGGAATGGTCGGGCGCAGCATCGCGAGGTTGGTCTTGCCGCACGCCGAGGGGAACGCCGCGGCGACGTGGTACGCCTTGCCCTGCGGGTCGATCACGCGGATGAGCAGCATGTGCTCGGCGAGCCAGCCCTCATCGCGGGCGATGACCGAGGCGATGCGCAGGGCGAAGCACTTCTTCGCGAGGATCGCGTTGCCGCCGTAGCCCGAGCCGTACGAGTAGACCTCGAGCGTCTCCGGGAAGTGGACGATGTACTTCTCGTCGTTGCAGGGCCACTCGACGTCCTGCTCACCGGGGGCGAGCGGTGCGCCGACCGTGTGCACGGTCTTGACCCACGGGGCGCCCTCGGCGATCTGACGCGTCACGGCGTCGCCCACACGGGTCATGATGCCGATCGAGGCGACCGCGTAGGCGCTGTCGGTGATCTGCACGCCGATGTGCGAGAGCGGGCCGCCGACGCGTCCCATCGAGAACGGCACGACGTACATCGTGCGGCCGCGCATCGACCCCTCGAAGATCTCGTCCATCTTCTGGTGCATCGCGGCCGGGGCCGCCCAGTTGTTCGTGGGACCCGCGTCTTCTTCGCGCTCGGAGGCGATGAACGTGCGCCCCTCGGTGCGGGCGACGTCGCTGGGGTGCGAGCGGGCGAGGTAGGAGCCGGGGCGCCATTCGGGGTTGAGCTTGATCAGCTTGCCCTCGTCGACGAGGTTGCGCAGCAGCCAGTCGTTCTCGGCACGCGAGCCATCGACCCAGTGCACGGAGTCGGCCTGGGTGAGCGTGCGGATCTCCTCGACCCATGCGGCCAGCTCGGCCATGGCGGGAGTGTCGTAGGTCGGAGCCGCGCCGAACGTACGCGTCACTGCGACGGGAGACGTGCGGGGGGTGAAGACTTCGGCGATCGCCATGACGGTGCTCCTTTGAAGTGTGGGGCGTTGCATCCATCTTCTTCTGCCTTCTGCGGTACTTTTCGCCAAATCGAGCGATAAGAACTGGGATTCTTTCGCTAGTATCAAGGAATGGCGTCCTCCGGCATTCACCTCACGACCCTCGGCCACCGCATCCGGCACCACCGCCAGGAGAACGGATACACGCTCGACGAGCTCGGCGCGCTGGTCGGCGTCGCCGGGTCCCAGCTGAGCCTGATCGAGAACGGCAAGCGCGAGCCCAAGCTGTCCCTGCTGCAGGCGATCGCGCAGGCCACGAAGACCGAGGTGACCGACCTCATCTCGGGCGAGCCGCCGAACCGACGCGCCGCGCTCGAGATCGAGCTGGAGCGGGCACAGGAGAGCCCGGTGTTCCGGCAGCTCGGCGTCGCGCCCGTCCGCGTGACCAAGGGCATGAGCGACGAGACCATCGAATCGGTGCTCGGACTGCACCGGGAGCTGGAGCGCCGCGAGCGTGAGGCCATCGCCACGCCCGAAGAAGCGCGACGCGCGAACACCGAGCTGCGGCTGCGGATGCGCGCGCAGAACAACTACCTCCCCGAGATCGAGAAGCTCGCCGAGAAGCATCTCAAGGCCGCAGGGCACGTGCAGGGCGCGCTCACCCACCGCACCGTGAGCATCATGGCCGAGAAGCTCGGCTTCGAGCTGATCTACGTCAACGACCTCCCCCACTCGACCCGATCCGTGACCGACCTGGAGAACGGACGGATCTACCTGCCGCCGGCGTCCATCCCCGGCGGTCACGGGCTGCGGTCGATGGCGCTGCAGGCGATGGCGCACCGACTGCTCGGGCACACGCCGCCCACGGACTACGCCGACTTCCTGCAGCAGCGCATCGAGATCAACTACTTCGCCGCGTGCTGCCTGATGCCGGAGACGGCGGCCGTCGCCTTCCTGCAGCAGGCGAAGAAGGATCGCAACCTCGCGGTCGAGGACTTCCGCGACGGTTTCGGCGTCACGCACGAGGCCGCGGGTATGCGCATGACCAACCTGCTGACGCAGCACCTCGGCATGGCGCTGCACTTCCTGCGCGTGGACTCGACCGGCGCCATCACGCGCGTGTACGAGAACGACGACCTCCCCCTGCCGATGGACGTCACCGGCGCGGTCGAGGGGCAGCGGGTGTGCCGCAAGTTCCAGGCGCGCGCCGCGTTCACGCAGCAGAACCGCACGGTCGAGCACCACCAGTACACGGACACGCCCTCCGGCACGTTCTGGTGTTCCACGCAGACGGGCTCGTCGAGCGACGGCGAGTTCTCGATCACGGTCGGGGTGCCGTTCGACGACGCACGCTGGTGGCGCGGACGCGAGACCAACGACAGGGCCGTGTCGACGTGTCCGGACGAATCCTGCTGCCGGCGCCCCTCGGCCGAACTGACGGAACGGTGGAACGGGCGGGCGTGGCCGAGTGCGCGCGTGCACACGCACATGTTCTCGCCGCTCCCCCGCGGCGCGTTCCCCGGCGTCGACGACAACGAGGTGTACAACTTCCTCGGTCGTCACGCGAGCGAGTAGCCCACTTTTTCCGAGCTACGCGGGGCGGAGCGTGCGCGTCAGGCGATGAACGCGGCGAAGCGAGCGAGGGCTGCATCCACCGCGGCAGGATCGGCGGGGACGGCGAAGAGGTCGGGCGAGGCGTCGCGTGCGGCGGCGTGCGACCACGTGCCGATCACGCGGCCCTGTTCGATGAGGGTCGCACGCACCATGCCGTTCTTGCCCGGGCCGACCGCGGCCAGGTGCTCGGGCGCGCAGACCATCGTGCGGTCGGCGTAGGAGATGTAGTACTCGTCGAACGCGCCGAGGGCGTGCACGGATGCCGCGTCCGGCGCACGCCGTGGCTTGTGCAGTGAGGCGAACAGCCCCTCGGCCACCTCGACGATGCGCTCCGCGGCTCGCTCCGCCGCCTCGCGTGCCTGACCGAGCGTGAGCCCCGACCACCAGGCGAAGTCGGCGATGCGGGCGGGACCATGCCCATCGAGGTAGCGCACGAACAGCTCGGCGAGCGGATCGGCGGGACGGGCGTGCTCCAGGATGTGCTCCTCGACGAGCACGAACCGCTGTTCGCGCGTGACGCCCGATCGCGCGACCACGGGCCCCTGGCAGAGGAGACCGTCGATCGTGAGGGTGAAGAGCAGGTGGATGCCGCGCTGCCCCGACGGGTCGATGCCGATGCTCTCGAGGATCGCGAAGACCTCGGCCCGGGTGCATCCGCCGTCGCGGAGGGGCGGAGTCAGTGCGCGCACGCTCGCCGCGATCATGTCGTCGTCGATGCCGAGGTCTCGATGTCGCGCCGCGGCCTGCTGTCGCTGTCGTGCCGCGGTGACCTCGAGGATCCAGCCCAGATCGCGTGCCGGGACGGTGTGCAGCGTGCCGCGCATGGTCCATCCGCGCACCAGCTCGCCGCGGTCGAACGCCCGGTCGACGTCGTACAGCGACGGCTCTCCCCTGGTGCGGACGGCGAGCGCCCATCGTCCGGCCGTGAAGTCCTGACTCTGCACCGCGAGCATGTGCTGCGCGGCGGCGCTCACCGTGCGGGTCGGCGCGGTGAGGCGGTGCGATCGGAGACGCTCGGCCAGGAGGGTCGCGGTCTTCATGACCCCATCATGCCGCGCGTCTCCGACATCGACCCGGGTGCTCAGCCCTGCAGGGTCACCACGCGGCGCTCCGGGAGCACGATCGGGTGCGAGCCCGCCATGACCTCGAGCACGCGGATGACCTGGCACGAGTAGCCGAACTCGTTGTCGTACCAGACGTACAGGATGAGGGTGTCCTCGTCGGCGATCGTGGCGAGGCCGTCGACGATGCCGGCGCGATGCGAGCCGACGAAGTCGGTGGAGACGACGTCGGGGCTCTCCACGTAGTCGATCTGCTGACGCAGCTTCGAGTGCAGCGACACCCGGCGCAGGTAGTCGTTGACCTGCTCCTTGGTCGCGGGGCGCTCGATCGTGAGGTGCAGCACCGCGAGCGACACGTCGGGCGTGGGCACGCGGATCGAGCTGCCGGTGAGCTTGCCCTCCAGCTGCGGGAGCGCCTTCGCGACGGCCTTCGCGGCGCCCGTCTCGGTGATGACCATGTTGAGCACCGCCGAACGTCCGCGTCGGTCGCCCTTGTGGAAGTTGTCGATCAGGTTCTGGTCGTTCGTGAACGAGTGCACCGTCTCGACGTGCCCCTTGACCACGCCGTACGCCTCGTCGATCGCGGCGAGCACCGGGGTGATGGCGTTCGTCGTGCAGGAGGCGGCGGAGAGGATGCGGTCGGCATCGACGATCGTGTCGTCGTTGATGCCGTGCACGATGTTCTTGAGCGGGCTCTTGCCGGGTGCGGTGAGCAGCACGCGGGCGACTCCCGTGGAGCGCAGGTGCTGGGACAGTCCCGCTTCGTCGCGCCAGCGGCCGGTGTTGTCGACGACGATCGCGTCGTGGATGCCGTACGTGGTGTAGTCGATGGATGCCGGGTCGTCGGAGTAGATCACCTGGATGCGGGTGCCGTTGGCGATGATCTGCTCGGCGTCCTCGTCGACCGTGACGGATCCGGCGAACCGGCCGTGCACCGAGTCGCGCAGCAGCAGCGATGCACGCTTGACGAGGTCGTTCTCGGCGCCGCGACGCACCACGATGGCACGCAGCCGCAGTCCGCTGCCCCCGCCCGTGTGGGCGATGAGGATGCGAGCGAGCAGACGGCCGATGCGCCCGAAGCCGTACAGCACGACATCCGTGGGCTCGGCGGCGACGGCGCCCATGGCGGGTGCGAGCGCCTCGGCGAGGTAGGTCTCGAGCGGCTGTCCGCTCGCGGCGTGCTCGGCCACGAGGCGTGCGAGGTCGAGGGAGGAGGCGCCGGGCGCGAGTGCGTGGATCGCTTCGAGCACGGCCAGGCTGTCTTCGATCGGGAGCCGCTCGTGGCCGAGCTGTGCCACGCGCTCGTGGACCTCGACGAGGGCGGTCGCCGACAGTCCGAGCAGGCGGTGCCCGTGGAGGGACGTGACCACATCGTGCTCGCGCCGCAGTGCCCCGATGAGCGGGATCATCCGCTCTGCCAGTTCTTCGCTCTCAGTCCAGTCGTCGCGGTGTGCCGCGGAATCGTTCATCTGCGTCCTTGCATGTGTGAGCGCGCACCGAGATCGCCGGCGCGCGAGTTGCCGGGTGAATCGGGGGATGCCTCCAGCGTACAAGTCGCCGAACCACGCGCCGAATCGATGCGCTGTTCGTCCTCTCACCGACGGGTTTTACGTCTACACTGGTGGAATAATGACGCAGACACTCCCCGGCGACGACGCCGACCTGATCATCCGCGGCGGCCGCATCCACACCTTCGACGGATCTGGCACCGTCGCGCACGCTCTCGCCGTGCGCGACGGCGTGATCATCGCCACCGACGACGCCGCCACACGACTCCGGGCACGGATCACCCTCGAGCTCGACGGCCGCACGGCGATCCCCGGCATCAACGATGCGCATCTGCACGCGGCCTGGCTGGGGGCACGCTGGCCGCACCTGTTCTTCTCCGACACACCATCCGACGAGCACCCGTCCGGGAAGCTCGTCTCGACAGCGGAGGAACGGCGTTCCGCCCTGCGCCTGGCATGGCGCCTCCTCGCCGAACGAGGGATCACGAGCTACACCGAGCCGGGCATCGGCCCGGGCGAGGACGCGGGAGAGACCGGATGCTTCGGCACCGACATGCTCGACACCTACGGCGAGCTGCACCGTGAGGGCGCCCAGACGTCGCGCGTGACCCTGCTGCGCCTGTTCGGCACGATCGACGGCGAGAGCACGCTCGAGGACTTCGAGTCCGGCATCCGCACCCCGGCGCCGACCCACGACCCGCGCTGGCTCGCGATCCCCGGCGTCAAGATCTTCGCCGACGGCATCCCGCCGATGGCGACGGCCTGGGTGGAGGAGCCCTACGCAGACGGCACGACCGGGGCGCTGCTCACGCGGGGAGGAGGCGACCCGCTCTCCGCGTTCCAGCGGATGGTGCAGCTCGCCGCGTCCCGCGGGCTGCAGATCGCGGTACACGCCACCGGCGATCGCTCGATCGCGGAGTTCCTCGCGGTGCTGGAGAGCCTCTCCGACGCGCCGACTCCGGCCGCGCCGCACTACGTCGTCCACGGGGACCTGGCGACACCCGAGCAGATCAGCCGCATGCAACGGGTCGGCGCGGGGTTCGCCGTGCAGCCGCTGATCGCCGCGCACACCCACTCCTGGGCGGCGGCCCAGCTCGGCGAGGCGCGGCTCGCTGCCGCCTGGCCGCTGCCGGCGATGCTCACCTCCGGCACCCTCACCACCGTCACCAGCGACTCGCCGATCGCGAGCCCGGACTGGCGGCTCAGCCTCGACGCCTCACTGGCCCTGCTCACCGACGCCGGCTTCGCTGATGACGCGCAGACCCGTGACCGGCTGATGCGTTCGATGACCGTGGACGCCGCGCGACAGGACGGCGCGTCGGACTGGAAGGGCTCCCTGGAGGTCGGGAAGGTCGCCGATCTGACGATCCTCGACGAGGATCCCCTGACTCCCGGCCGCTTGTTCTCGTCGCTCGACGTCGTCCGCACGATCGTCGACGGCCGCACGGTCTTCGCCCGCGACTGAGCCCCGGGGGCACGAAAACGGCGGGCGGCATGTGCTCCCATGCCGCCCGCCTCTGATCCCCCTCGGACCAGTCTGTGGCCCCGGCGACGGGCGTCCGCCGCCGGAGCAGGTCTCACACCGCGGTCGCCATCAGCACCCGCGGGCTGCCGGGCAGGGCGACCTTGTCGCGAACCGCCCATCCGGCGTCGGTCAGCCAGCCGCGCACCTGAGCCTCCGGATACACGACGGTGCCGTCGATGACGAGGTACTCCCCCGCGTGCAGGGCGTCGATCCCCCGCTGCTCCACGTCGTCGTCGAGGAAGAAGTCGAGCACGGTCAGAGTCGCGCCCGGCGTCGCCGCCGCCCGCAGATTCCGGAAGATCTGCGCGTTCTCCTCGGCGCTGAAGCGGTGGATGACGTGATTGGCGAAGAGCGTGTCATACTCGCCCTGCGGCGTGGCGGTCGCGGTGTCGGCGACCTCGACGACGGCACGGTCGGACACCCCCGCGGCAGCGACGGCGTCCGCGACGCCGCCCTCGAAGCCGGGGGCGTACAGGAACGTCGTGTGCAGCTCCGGGTTCTGCGCCATGACCGCGAGCGCGAAGTCGGCCGAGAGCCCACCGAAGTCGAGCGCCTTGGTGGCCCCCGCGAGGTCGAGGTGGCGGCCGAACTCGTGTGCGTGCAGGCGGTTGTACGTCATCACCCCTGCCATGAACGTGGCCCAGCGGGCGTCGTCCATCTGCAGGTCACCCGGCTCGGTGGTATCGACCGTGTGGGCGAACTGGAGCCAGTGCGGGTAGCTGATCTCGTCGAGGAAGGTCAGGAACGGCGCGAGGTCGATCGCCGCATCCGCACCGGTGAGGTACGCGGCGGCATCCGGAGCCACGGCATAGCGGCCGTCCGCGCGCCGCAGGAGACCCTTGGCCGCCATCGCGTCAGCGAGCAGGCGAGCGATGCGCTCGCTCACTCCGCACTTCTCGGCGATCGCCGGCACCGTGTCGGCCCCGTCGGCGACAGCGGCGAAGAGGCCGATGCGACCGGCATGGAAGAGCTGCTTCGACGCCATGTACCCGGTGGCGATGTCGAGGATCCGGGCGGCGTCAGCGGTGGGGGTGTCGGTCATGTCTTGCCTTTCGATGTGCATGTCTACGTATGTTGAAATTAAAGAACAGAAAGAGGCCGGGAACGACGGCCCCCACTCAGGCGGACAGGAAGTCCTGCACCGCAGCACGGAACTCCGCCGCGTGGAGAGCGGCCAGATGATCTCCGGGCACACGCTGCGCCCGTGCGGTGGGAAGAAGCCGCGCGAGCTCGTCGATCCCTGCGGCCATCGCATCGTCCGCTCCGCCGAGGAGCAGCACGGGGAGCGCGAGCCCCTCCGGCTGAGGGACGAACGGCTCCGCCGCCAGGCCCTCGATCAGGTCGATCAGCTCGCTCGGGCGATTGCCCGGCAGAGAGGCCATGTGCACGATCATGCCCGTGAGCGGATCCGTCGGCGCGGCGCCGCCATCGACCGCGGTGCGGGCGGCATCGAGGTCGACGGCCGCGAAGGGCTCGCCCGCACTGAGGCCACCGAGCACCAGACGGCGCACGCTCACATCGGGACGCCTCGCCAGATCCCAGGCGAGCCGGGCCCCCAGCGAGTAGCCCACCAGGTCGACCTCGTCGGCACCGACGGCATCCGCGAGCGCATCCAGCACGCGCGAAGTCGCCGCAGTACCGAGCGCCGGACTCGCGCCGTGCGCCGGAAGGTCGACCACGAGCCGAGGGCGGTCCGCGAAGACTCCGGCCCACTCGGCATCCGGCCAATCCTGCGCCCCCGCCGAGGCGAAGCCGTGCAGGAAGACGACGGGTCGCCCGGTGCCCGGGTGCCGTTCGACGAACAGGGGTGGGGTCATGACGCGCCGTCCTCTCGGGTCCGGCGCGCCGCGCTCAACGCAAGCGCGCCAGGAACTGATCGATGTAGTTCTCGTAGTCGGCGATGCGCTCGCCGTCCGGATACATGAGGTTGATCACCGTCGCACCGACGGCGACGGAGATGAACTCGTTCGCCAGGGCCGCGTAGTCCTGATCCCGGATCGACCCGGCATCGCGAGCCGCCTCCATCCGTTCGACGAGCATCGCGTGCCAGCGCCCCAGGTGCGTGCGGTACAGCACCGTCAGGGCGTCGTTCGACATCGCATACTCCCAGAGCGCGAGCAGCACCCGACCGCTGGCGATCTCGGCGACCCCGCTCGGCAGTGTGCCCTGGAGCACCTGCTGCAGCATCCGCTCGGGGGTCGCCCCCTCGGAGATCGACTCCTGCAGCCAGGTGTCGTGCTCGTGCAGCACCGTCTCGAACGTCGCCGCGACGATGCTCTCCTTGCCCGGGAAGTAGTGCTTCAGCGCACCGTTCGCGAAGCCGGCCTCCGCGGCGATGCTGCGCATCGTGGCCGCCTCGAAGCCGCCCTTCAGGATGATGCTCTTGGCCACCTCGACGATGTCCCGTCGACGCTGGTCGTGATCGATGATCTTCGGCATGAAGTCCTTCCGGCCGGTTCCGGTGCGTGGAGTGATCGGGCCTGGAGCTACCGTACCGCCGCATCGCGCACCTCCCGCAGAGCGAGCCACTGGGCACGTCGTTCGCGCTGCGCGACCGGGTCGGCGACGGGCGAGGCCAGGCGCAGCCGTTCGGAGTACGGATGCGCCGGCGCGCGGGTGACCTGCTCCCCCTCCCCCACTTCGACGAGCTCGCCGCGGTACATGACCGCGACGCGGTGGCAGACCCGGCGGACGACGCCCAGGTCGTGCGAGACGAAGAGGTAGGCCACCCCCGTGTCGCGCTGGAGCTCGATGAACAGGTCGAGGATCGTGGCCTGCGTGGTGAGGTCCAGAGCGCTGACCGGCTCGTCGCACACGATGAGGCGCGGTCCACGCACGAGTGCGCGGGCGATCGCGATGCGTTGCCGCTGACCGCCAGAGAACTCGCTCGGGAAGCGGTCCATCGCCGACTCCGGCAGACGGACCCGATCCAGCATCTCGCGGACCTTCGCCTCGGCGCCCTTCGCCCCGATGCCGGTCGTGAGCAGCGGCTCGGCGAGGATGTCGCCGATGGTCATGGCCGGGTTGAGGGATCCGTACGGGTCCTGGAAGACGACCTGCACGTCATCCGCGAGAGCACGCCGGTCACGGCGTCCGAGCCGACTGATCTCCCGACCGTCGAAACGGATGCTCCCGCCGGTCACGGGTGCGAGGCCGAGGATCGCCTTGCCGAGCGTCGACTTTCCCGAGCCGGACTCTCCCACCAGCCCCAGGCACTCGCCCGGGGCGATGTCGAGCGAGACGCCGTGCAATGCGCGGAAGGCGTTGCGCCCCCGGCCGTACTCCACGACCAGGTCGTTCACTTCGAGCAGGGCGCTCATGCGGTCACCTCGGTTCCGGTGCGGTCGAGCTCGGCGCGGCCTCGCGCATCGTCGAGGGACGCGGCGATCAGCTCACGCGTGTACTCCTCGGCGGGAGCGGCGAACAGGGCGTCGACCGCCCCGGATTCCACGATGTCGCCACCGCGCATCACGATCACGCGGTCGCAGATATCGGCGACGACACCGAAGTTGTGGGTGACGATGAGCAGCGCCATGCCGTACTCGGACTGCAGTTCGCGCAAGAGCTCGAGCACCTCGGCCTGCACGGTCACATCCAGCGCGGTCGTGGGCTCGTCGGCCACGAGGAGCGAGGGCTTCCCCGCGATCGCGCCGGCGATGAGGACACGCTGGGCCATGCCGCCGGAGACCTGGTGCGGGTAGCTGCGCATGACCCGGTCGGGGTCGGTGAGGCCGACACGCACGAGCATGGCCTTCGCCCGCTCCTCGGCCCGCGCCCTGCTGAGTCCGTGGGTGCGGCGCAGCGGTTCGATGAGCTGGTGACCGATCGTGTACGAGGGGTCGAGGTTGCTCATCGGCTCCTGCGGCACGTAGCCGATCTCGCGGCCGAGGAGGGCCCGCCGCTGCTTCGGACTCGCCGAGGTCACGTCGATGCCGCCCACCCAGATGGCGTCGG
>NZ_JBBCPF010000011.1:0-99225 GCF_037150835.1 Microbacterium sp. LB12
GGGCACGAACCGGAGATCGACGTGGATAAGCCAGAGCCCCGGCTGGCAGAACACGCACGCCCGCCCGCCGAAACAACTCAACGAAAAGCGAAACGCGGCTCAACCGAATCGCGACGGTGGATCAGGGCTGAGAACGTCCTCAGAGGCGAACAGGTACTTGAGTGCCCCGGCTTCGTCGTCGCGACGCGTCGGGATGCGGTAGTTTTCCAGATCGAGCAGGAGCTTGTTGAGATCAACCTCAACAATCGGTAGCTGTTCGTATGCCATTCCAGTCCTTCGCTCCATTGACCCGCCTGGCGGTGACACTCCCGAGAAGATCAGGTGAGAGACCGCACTCAGGGTAACCATAGCTAGAGCTTGCGGCGATCCCGATCAGACACGACGTGATCGCCGAGCTAATCGGTAGGTGCCGAGTCGGAGCGGTCCGCATTGCGTATGCCATCGTCCTGCCAGCCAGCCCACCAACGCCAGGCTAGAAGGATGCAGAACAATCATCAGCGAATGAACTCTGACGACCATGGCATGTCGTCCGTACCCGTACGAGATGAGGTGCGAGGTGGGTAGACCCCGGACACCAATCGGCACCTTCGGGAAGATCAGCCACCGCATGACCCAGAACGGATTGCGCGAGGCGCGAGCGCGATACCGCGACTGGGATGGAAGGCTCAGAATAGTCCAGCGCACAGGTGTGACGAAGGCAGCTGCAGAGCTTGCGCTCAAGCGTAAGCTCTCGGAACGATCCCTTTATCAGCCAGGGTTCGCTGGGCTCTGTGCTGACAGCAAGTTCTCCGCGCTCGTGGAGTACTGGCTCGAAGACATGGAGGCCGAGGACAGGCTCACGCTCACGACCCGTCAACTTTACGAACGGAACATGCGCACGCTCGTTGCCCCGATGTTCGCCGAACTCACACTGCGCGAGATCGGTGTCGCTAGGTGCGACTACTTCTTGAAACAGCTCGCTAAGCAGAGCTACAACCGTGCCCGTCAAGCCCGAGTTGTCCTCCGTCTGGCGCTTGGGCTCGCAGTCCGGCACGAGGTGATCCCTCGCAATCCGATGGATCACGTCTCACGGCTGCGCCGGCCCGCTCGGGTGCCCGATGCGTTCAAGGACTCGGATGTCGACTTGATCCGGGAAGCGGTGCGCGCGTGGGAGGAACGCAAGGTCGTTGCTGGTCCCAAGCCCGACGGGCAACTTGGGCAGATCGTCGAGGTACTCCTCGGCACTTCGGTACGGATCGGAGGAGTTCTCGCGATCCGCATCCGTGACGTGGATCTCCGGAGCACGATCCCGACCGTGAGGATCTCGGGCACAATCGTCAGCAACACGGGCCAGCCGACTCGACGGCAAGATCATCCGAAGACCTCGCGGTCGGTGCGCACGATCGCGCTGCCGAAGTTCGTGATCGTGGCGATTAGGGGACGGCTCAAGTCGCGTCTGTCGATCGACCCGGATGCGCTGTTGTTCTGCAATCGCAACGGCGATCCCTTGACGACGAACAACGTGCGTCGTCGGCTTCGCGATGTGATGGACAAGGCTGGCTTGAAAGGTGTGACGCCGCATCGCTTCCGTTGAACGGGAGCGACGGCGATCAACGAAGCGGGCGGCATCGATCTCGCCGCCGAGCTCCTCGGCCACACCGATTCGAGGATCACCGCCCAGCACTACATCGCGCGCAACGACTTGGTGAACCCTGCCACCGCGAGGATGCTGGAAGCACGTTTCGGCAGCACCGGATAGGACATGACGAAGCCCTCGGAGCGGTCGCCTGGAAGTCACCACAAACACGGTTCGGGGGTCGCTCCCGTATAGGTAACAAGTGGGCCAATCTAGTGGTCAACGTCCCTGCAACGCATACAAACCTGACGCGCTCTGCAACGTATGGAACGGGAAAAAGCCCGGTTCCATGTCCAAAACGGCAGTTCCGCCTACCTGGGGGTCAGGGGGTCGCAGGTTCAAATCCTGTCAGCCCGACCACAAAGGGAAGGGCATCTGCTTCGAGCAGGTGCCCTTCCCTTTTCCTTTCCCCAGATTTCGCGCAGCCCATAGCCGGTAGGCTGGTGGAGGAGTGTCGGGAAGCCTGGTCGACGTCTGCGTCGGCCGACCCTGGACGATGCAGATCGACCAGAGGAGAGCTCCTTGAGTGCACTGTCACGAATCTCGACCGCGCGGAATCGCGCCCGCCGCTGGGTCACCGCGGAGACGACCAGCGGCATCCTCCTCATGGTCGCCGCGGCCGTGGCGTTGCTGTGGGCGAACTCGCCCTGGCGCGACAGCTACCGGGCGCTCTCCGAGATCACGATCGGACCCGCGGCCATACACCTCGACCTGAGCCTCGCGACCTGGGCAGCGGACGGCCTGCTCGCGGTGTTCTTCTTCGTCGTCGGAGTCGAGCTCAAGCACGAGATCGTCGCGGGCAGCCTGCGGAACGTGAAGCACGCCGCCGTCCCTGTGCTCGCGGCGGTGGGAGGCATGGTCGTCCCCGCCCTGATCTTCCTCACGGTGATCGTGTTCGCCGGCGACCGCACCGCGGCGCACGGTTGGGCGATCCCCACCGCCACGGATATCGCGTTCGCCCTCGCGGTGCTGGCGATCTTCGGGCGCGGGCTTCCCCGCGCGCTGCGGACGTTCCTTCTCACTCTCGCCGTCGTGGACGACCTCCTCGCGATCATCGTCATCGCCGTGTTCTACACCACCGACATCAACCCGCTCATGCTGCTGCTGGCGCTGGCCTGCGTCGCCGTGTTCGCCGTGCTCGCACGCATGCGCACACCGCGCTGGTGGCTCCTCGTGCCCGTGGCGGTCGTCGCGTGGGTGCTCGTCCACGAATCCGGCGTCCACGCCACGATCGCCGGAGTGCTCCTCGGCTTCACGATCCCCGCGCGCAGGATCCACGGTGAGACCGAGTCGCGGACCCACCGCTTCGACGCCGCGATCCGGCCCTTCTCGTCCGGTGTCGCGCTGCCGATCTTCGCCTTCTTCGCCGCCGGCGTCACGCTCGTCGGCGGGGACGGCGCGGGATCCATCCTGCTGCAACCCGTCGTCCTCGCCATCGTCGCGGGCCTCGTCGTCGGCAAGGTCCTGGGCGTCCTCGGCGTGACCGCGCTCGTCACCCGGCTCACCCCGCTGCGACTTCCCGACGCGATCGGGATCCGCGACCTCCTCCCCGTCGGGCTGCTCACGGGGATCGGGTTCACCGTGTCACTGCTGATCGCCGAACTCTCCTTCGCCGACAGCGAGCACACCGCCGGCGCGAAGGTGGCCGTGCTCATCGGCACCGTGCTCGCCGCGACCCTCGCCGCGATCCTGCTCCGATGGGACGCCCGCAAGGCGCGGTCCGCGGACATGAACGACGACGGCGCCGCGGACGTCGACACAGCACGCATCGGCGACGACACCTGAGGCCGCCTGCGCCGGTCGGTCACCGCCCGTGCGGGAAGCGACCGTAGGAGCTCGCTCACCGCGCGTCAGAGGGAGCCGTCGTCGATCCCGCATCGCCCTTCACCGCGGCGCGGAGTTCGCGGAGGAGGTCAAGCTGGAGACGGTTGATCTCCATGAGCTCCTCGATCTCCTTCTTCGCGGCGAGGTTCGTGTCGTAGTCGTGCTGGGCGAGAGCAGCGGCGATCGCATCCTGACGCTTCGCGGCGATCAGCAGGATCGCTCCCTGGAGCCCGGCGAGCATGCTCAGGAAAAGGTTGAGCAGGATGAACGGGTAAGGATCCCACGTGCTCGCGGTGGTGTTCAACACTGCCCAGGCAGCCATGAACACCACGAACCCGGCGATGAAGGGCCACGACCCCATCCCGTTGCGCAGCCGATCGGCCGCGCGCTGCCCGGTGGTGAGATGCTCGGCTTGAGCCGTGTGCCAGTTGGTGAGCGGTCGCGTCATCGGGCCATGCTACGCCGCGCATCGCCGCACTCGGGTGACCGCTCAGACCGCTCAGACCGCCGCGGTCGCGGTCGCGGTCGCGGCCGTGCGGTTCGCCCGCAGGATCAGGCGCCAGCCGAGCGTTCCCATCAGGGCGGACACCACAGCGATGCCGAGCATCAGCGCACCGAAGCCGTCCTGGTAGGCGGCGACCGCCGCATCGAACACCGCCGCGTCGGGGCGCGTGCCGTCTTTCGCGAAGGCGCCCACGTCGGCCAGCGCCGCCGCGACCTGGGCATCGGACATGCCCGCGTCATGGAGCCGCGCGCTGATCCCCACGATCGTGAGCTGCGTGACCACGACCGTCGAGAGCGCCGTGCCGAGTGAGTAGAACAGCTGGCCGAACGTCGTCCGCGAGCTCGTGACCGGCCCGTAGTACTCGGCCGGCGCCTCGCTGAGCACGAGGGTCCCATAGGGGAGCGCTGCCGCCGTCGCCCCCAACGCGATCAGGATGCCGGCCGGCACGAACGCCAGAGGAGACATCGCCTCCCGCGCGAGCGCTGCCGCCACGAACCCCGCAGCCGAGAACAACCCGCCCAGCAGCAGCGAGGTCTGCGCGCTCATGCCCTTCGTCATCAGACGTCCGAGCACGACGGCGCCCGCGATCGAGGTGACCGTGATCGGCAGCTGCCACAGCGCGACGGCGCTCGGGGTGAGACCCAGCACGTACTGCCACAGGTTCGTGAGCTGCAGGAACGAGGCCGCGACCCCGAAGTTGAACACGAATCCGGCGCACAACGCGGCGAGGAACAGCGGACGGCGGAACAACGCGATCGGGAAGAACGGATGCCGGACCCACGTCTGCGACCACGCGAAGCCCGCGAGCAGCACGGCGCCGGAGAGCATGATGCCCCAGGTGACCGGACTCGACAGCGACGTCGCCAATTGCGACACCCCGTACAGGAACGCCACCATGCCCGCGATGAGCAACAGCTGCCCCCACACATCGCGCTTCTCGGTGACGCTCGGAGGCACAACCGGGAGGACGGCGAGCACCGCGACGATCGCGAGAGCCGACAGTACGGGTACCAGGAGGAACGCGGCGCGCCAGTCGACACTCGCGAGCATGCCGCCGGAGAACGTGATGAGCACAGCGGATGCGCCCGACACCGCCGCGAACGCGGCAACGGCGGCGGGGAGTCGGCCCGGCTTCGCGAGCACCTGGATGTACGCGAACGCGGCGGCGTAGACCGCGCCGAGCCCGACGCCGGACATGGCCTGCCCGACCACATATACCGCGGCGCTCGGCGCGGCCGCGACCACCAGCTGCCCGACGATTCCCGTCACCAGCGCGACAACCAGCATCCGCCGTCGTCCGATGCGATCCGCGAGCAGGCCCGTGGTGATGACCGACGCCGCGATCGCAAGAGTCTGCATGGATGCCGCGAGCGCCTGCGCGCCGCCCACCAGGTCGAGGCCGCGGCTGGCGCCGACGAGTGCCGTCGCGGCGATGTTGGGCGCGGAGCCCTGGATCGCCGCGAGCACCCCGAGCAGCGGGATCGCGAGACGGGAGGTCGCCCGGGGAACGGCGGTCGTGGTGTGCATCGGGATCCTTCGACGGCGAGAGGGGGAGGGAGGGGGACGAGCGGGGCTCAGGCCGAGAAGGCGGAGACGCCGCCCACGACCGTCTCCTGCACGGAGATGCGATCCCACCCCGCCGGATCGCTCGTCCACGGGTCGATGTCGACGACGGCGTAGTCCGCGCACATTCCGACACGCAGCATCCCGCGGTCGTCGGCGTGCGACTGCCACGCGGCATGGGTCGTGATCGCGGCGAGCGCCTGGGCGGGGGTGGCGCTGTCGGTCGCGCCGAGCACGGTCCCGTCGGCGTCGAGGCGTCGCAGCACGGCGGTCTGGGCACTGCGCAGCGGCCGCACCGTGGTGACGTTGTAGTCGGAGTGCAGACTCGGACGCAGCCCGGCACGATACGCGGAGGCGACGCGGTCGAGGCGCCCCGCGCGATCCGGACCGAGGATCGTGTCGCGGAAGGCCGCACCCCAGTAGCGCACATGGTCCATGAGGAAGCTCGGGGAGACCCCGACCGCCGCCATGCGCCGCAGCTGCTCGTCGGACGTGACGGAGGCATGCTCGAAGCGGTGACGGAGTCCGGGAGGCGCGCTGGGCAGGAGCTCTTCCGCGGCGTCCAGGGCGAGATCGATCGCCGCGTCGCCATTGGTGTGGATCATGAGCTGCCAGCCGTCGTCGAGCCCCGCGCGCATGACTTCCCGGAGACCCTCCGGCGTCCAGTTCGGGTGCCCGCCGTCAGCCTGGCCGAGGTACGGCTCGCGGAAGTAGCCCGACCGGCCCTGGTTCGACCCGTCGGCGACCAGCTTCCACGCGTCGGCGCGCACCATGTCGTCGCCGCTGAACGGCGTCACTCCGGCTTCCCGCCACGCCGCGGCAGCCTCGGCCGGAGTCGCGCACCCCTGGAGGGTGGAGAACTGCGCGGTCGACACGCGTACCGGCAGCCGCTGGGCGCCGTTGAGCCGGTGCAGCAGCGCGACCTCGCTCACGCCCGCGATCGTGCCGGTCATCGCCTCCCGCATCGAGGTGACGCCCTGACTGGCGAACTCGGTCAGGATCTGACGCACGCCGCGGGCGATATCGGCCGCATCGGGGCGGGGCAGGTTCGCCAGCAGAAGCGTGACCGCGGGAGCCTCGCCGACGACACCCGTGAGACGACCGTCGACCTTCTGCAACGTGCCACCGGCGGGGGCCGGCGTGCGATCGGTGAGGTGTGCGGCATCCAGCGCCGCCGAGTTCGCGTAGGCGAAGTGCATGGACGCGTTGAGCACCACGACGGGGTTGTCGGGCGCGACCCGGTCGAGGATGTCGCGCGTGAGCCCCGGCTCGCCCGGGTAGAGGCTCGGGTCGAACAGCTTGGCGAGGACGTACTGTCCGGCGGGGGTCGTGGCTGCCGCGTGCTTCACCGCGACGACGACATCGTCGAACGTCGGGCAGGTGTCGTGCGACACATCGACCCAGTCGAGCGTGAGCAGCGACACCCAGACGTGGGCGTGGGGCTCGATCAGTCCCGGGATCACCACGCCGTCCGGTGCCACCCGTGTCGTGGAGGGCCCGATGAGACCGTCCACGTCGGCGAGCGAGCCGAGTCCGATGATCCGTCCGCCGGAGATCGCCATCGCCTGCGCGGTCGGGGCATCCGGGTCGCCGGTGGAGATGCGGCCGGCCACGAGCAGGTCCGCGCGGCCTCCGGGCGATGGCGCGCCCTGGTGCCCGACCGGCGTGATGTCGGTGCCGGCGGCGCCGATCGCGGGTGCGAGGTGCGCCCGCATGGTGTCGGTGCCGGCGCAGCAGTCGTCGGACATGGTGATGCTCCTCGAAGGGGATGGCGGATGGATCAGCGGAAGTCGAGGACCTCGTCGCCCCAGGCGGCGCGTAACGGACCGTCGAGATCGGGGACGAGCGTGTCCTGCCGCTCGATCACAAGCGTCTGGCGGGACTCGTGTGCGGCATCGACGGAGTAGGCGGCCCACGCGGGAGCATCCGTGGCGTCGGGTGTGCGACCGTGCGCGAAGGCGGTCCACCGTTCCTGCATCCGCACCGAGATCTCCTGTGCCGCGCGACGGCCACCGAGCCGGAACGTGGGATCCTTCGGCCCGCTGGACAGGTTTCCCCACAGGTACGGGAGCTCGGTCGCATGCGTCGCCCCCAGGCCGATCAGCCGGAGGAACGGGGCGGCATGATCGAAGCGGTACAGCCACACCTCGGCGACGGTGCTGTGTCCTTCCGCGATCCACAGCGTCGGCATCCGGAACCCGATATCGCGCGCGATCCCGAGCCCCACGGTGCGCTGCCGCACGTTCTCGTATGCCGTCTGCACCTGCGCGACCGAGGGGAGCTCGATGGTCGGGTTGTCCTCGGCCATGTCGGTGAACATCTGCCGGATGCGGTCGTCGGTGATGGGGATCAGCGGCGACTTCATGAACTTGAACAACGACGCCTCGTCCTTGTTCGTCCCGATCATGAGAGGAACGCGGATGCCGCGGCCCTCGCGGAGCACGCTCACGGGCGCTTCCGGCAGCAGGTCGCCGTCGATGACGGGTGCGAAGGCGAGAGTACCCGGTGCCTCATCCGGCACGGCAGCGTAGATGGTCATCCCCGCCGTCACGATGTCATCGACGGATGCCGCGCGCAGTGCCCCCGCGGCTGCCGCAGCATCCGTCGAATCGATGCCCAGCTCATGCACGAATCGCGCCGCGACGTCACGCGCCCGCTCGATCCCGTACATGCTCGAGGCGGGGGAGGACTGCGCGATGGCGCGGGCGAACAGGCCTTCGGCCGAAGGCGTCGCCAGCAGCGTCGTCACGAGCCCGCCTCCCGCGGACTCCCCGAACACCGTCACCCTGTCCGCGTCGCCCCCGAACGCGGCGATGTTCCGCTGCACCCAGCGCAGGGCCAGCAGCACATCCTTGAGGGCGAGGTTGCGATCGAAGTCGCCGTCCGGCAGGAGACCCATGAGGTCCAGGAAACCGAACGCGCCGAGACGGTAGTTGACGGTCACCACCACGACATCCCCGCGCGCGGCGAGCGAGGTCGCGTCGAACAGCGGCTGACTCGACGACCCGAACGTGTAGGCGCCGCCGTGCAGCCACACCATCACCGGACGCGGGGTCTCACGCGCCTCCTGCGGCACCCACACGTTCAGGACGAGGCAGTCCTCGTCCATCACGGCGTCGTCGCCGAGCGGCACTGCCGGGTTGGCCTTCTGCGGACACACGTTCCCGTAGGAGGTCGCGTCGACCTCTCCGGCGACGGTCGGGGCGGCGACCGGGTCACGCCAGCGCAGCGGTCCGACCGGAGCCTGCGCGTAGCGGATGCCGCGCCAGGCATGCACGCCGTCAGCGGTGCGTCCGCGGAACGTGCCGGCGGGGGCGGTGGCGAGGGGTGGGGTGGTGAGTGGGGACATGGCGGCTCCTGACGAGGTCACGAGGAAGAGGAGACGAGGTGGTGGAGGACCTGTGCGGCCTCGTTCGCGGCGAGGATGGCGAACAGCACGGTCATCATCGCGGCGTTGTGCGTGATCATCTCGGTCTTGAGGCGTCTGAGCGCCGCGGCCACTCGTGGCGATCCGCCCGTGGCGACCGCGGTGGGGAGGATGAGGAGCAGGGATCCGGCGACGGCGAGTGCGAGGCACAGTCCGACCGCGGCGATGAGGGGGAGGTGGGCCTCGCCGATCAGCGCACCGCCCTTGAGTGCGAGCGGGATGTTCTTGGTGTTGGTGAGGGCCATGACCAGCCCGAGGGCCGCCGCCTTGGCGGGGGTGACGGTGTCGATCGCGGCCAGCCAGCTCGGCGCCTTCGGCTGCTGGCCGTGTTGTGGTCGCGACAGCCAGCTGGCGACCGCGAGCACGGTGAACCCCAGCGCGAGCACGATCGCCAGGACGAACGACACCGTCCGGGCCGTGCCGGTCGGAGATGCCGACGAGGCAGCCGCAGACGACAGCGCCCCGACCACGATGAACACGAGGGACACGGCGGTGAAGGCCAGCGTGTAGACCGGGGCGGCGGCGCGACCGCGCGGTGCCAGCACGATCGCGACGATCGCGACGATGGGCAGCGGGGAGAGGAGCATCCCCACGGCCAGCGGGAGCAGATCGTGCAGCTGGTTCACGTCGGTCCGTTCGTCATCGGCCCCGGGTGGGGCGATGACGACGTTACGGCGGGGTGCGTCGAGCTCAGCCGCGATGTTCGGCTGACGCGACAGCCCGAGCGGCAGCGACGGGGAAGGATGCTTCGAGCGTCATGCCTTCCGCACCGGGGAGAAGCCGTGCGCCGAGCTCGTGCATCCGGGAGGAGGGGCGCAGCACGGCGCTCGGCGCGACGGCACCGGGCGACCACACCCGCACGCGCACCTGAGGTCCGGCACCCGTCGCGACCTGCCGCAACGACACCTCCGCCTGTCGACCGCTGCCGTGCTTCGCGACGTTCAGCAGCCCTTCCGCGACCACGTCGTACGTGTCCCTGGCGATCCACGGCACCGCGCCCAAGGCCGCACGCGACGCATCGTCGATGTCGATGCGGAGGGCGATGACGTGCGCCCAGGTGTCGAACAGGCCGGTCAGCGACACCTGGCCGCCGGGGCCGGGAGCGGCGGAGAAGGTCTGCGGCAGGCGGTCGATGACGGTGTGGAGATCGTGTCGCAGACGCTGCAGTTCGTCCGTGGTCGGTGCCGGGTGGGCGAGGGCGAACACGATGCAGGCGCCCTGCCCGTCGCGGTGCAGCAGTTCGGCCGCGCCACGCAGCCCCTCGCGCGTGGGGCGGGTGCCGGCCCGTGCCGCATGCTGCGCGTCGGCGACCGCACCGGACAGCCGCCGCCGTTCTCGGCGCAGGTCGTGCAGTGCCCCCGCGCAGAAGCTCGCGGCGAGCGCGAACCCGAGGTAGGCGACCGCCGACACGGCGGCCAGGAGCGGGCGCACGCCTTGGGCGATCGCGAGTGCGGAGAGCGCAAGCCCGAGGCCGGCGGACAGGAGGAGGAAGAGCCCGGTCGCGCGGCCAGGGTTTCGGGAGATTCGCCGGTGGCGGGGGAGCGCATCCACGACCGCACCCCCGACGACGAGCACCACTACTCCGGTAAGCAGGTCGATCGGTTCCTGGGTCCGCGCCGCGTAGGGCAGCAGGCTGGCCGCGTACACGACCGTGACGACCGCGCGAGGGGGGACCCGCACGGAAAGGCGGCGGGGCAGCGGCTCGGAGCGGCGGGTCGCGCCAGGGCCGTCGCCCGCGCGGAGCACGCCCCCCTCCTCGGCAAAGGAGGCGAGACGGTGGCTCCACGACCGCAGCTGCTCCGCACCGAGTCGCCGCACGCCGGCGGACGACCCGGGCACGTCATCGATGGCCGCATCGAGTGCGACGACAGCTTCCGCGACGAGGTCGCGCGCCTCCTGCGCGAACGCTGCGGCGCGCGTCTGCGCCTGCGTCAGTGCGGTGGCGACGGATCGGAGCAGCGCGTTCGTGCGCCGCAGCGCGTGGAGGGAGCCTTCGATCACCGCGATCACGCTCAGTACCAGCAGCCAGACCACGAGGTTGGTGACGATGCGGAACGGCAGCTGGTCGACGAGTGGCGTGTCGATCCCGGCGAGGCGGAGCCAGGCATCCTGCACGACTGGGCGCAGGGCGCCGCAGAGCACGATCCCCGTGAGCACCACGGCGGCCCTCACGCTCGTGGTGAGACGGCGGCGCTCCCGCAGCGCGATGGCCGTGAGCCCCGCGGCGAAGCACAGCCAGGTGGCGAGCAGAGCGGGCAGGGACTCGATGCCGACCCCGACCGGCGCCATCACCGTCAGCGACAGCGGGAGAGTGATCGCGATCGACCACACCGTCAGGAACCGCCCGCTGCCCACCGCGGCGACGACCGCGCGGGCGAGTGCCCTCATCGGGCGGGGCCGAACGCGGAGAGGTACATCGCGGCCGCGGCCACACGCGGGTTGACGGTCGCATCGTTGGTCACGTCGAGCCGACCGAACAGACGACTGATGGACCGCTCGACGGCCCGCACCGTGCCTCCCGTCTCCACCGCGATGCGATCGTTCGACCATCCGCGCGCGATCATCGCGAGGATCTCCAGCTGATGCCGGGTCAATGCCCCCAACGGGTCGGGGGAGTCCGCCACCGACGCCGCGGGGACCGGATGCGTGGACAGGGCCTGCTCGAGCGCTGCCAGCAGCGTCGCCGGCGAGTCGAGGTTCTGCTTCGCGACGAACACGGCCTGCGCGATGCCCATGGCGGTGGTGCCGGCCGCTGCACGCGGGTAGCTGCTGAGGAAGACGACCGCGATGTGCGGCGCCAGCTCGACGAGCATCGCCGCCAGTTCCGCACCGGACGGGCGGGAGCCGAGGTCGATGTCGGTCAGCAGCGCGTCCGGGTCGAACTCCGTGAACAGGCGCGTCGCCTCGGCGGCATTCGCCGCCGCAGCGGTCTGGAAACCGTGCCGCTCGAGGAGGTCGCACACCAGCATGCGCAGCGCGCCCTGATCCTCGACGACGAGCACCCGTCTCGTCCACTCCGCGCCCACGTTGTCACCCTAGTGGAGCGGGTGCAGGGTGTGACGGGGCGACCGGCCGGTCGGTGTGCGGGGGCTGCCACCGACCGGCCGTCGCGTTCAGTCGGTCAGCGCACCGCGGCGGCGGCGGGCGACGACCAGTGCGGCGCCGGCGAGGACGGCGAGCGCGGCGGCGGACGCCAGGGCGATCGGCAGCGCCCCACCCGTTGCGGCGAGTGCGGCACCGGTGCCCGTGCCGCCACCGGTTCCCGTGCCGTTGCCGCCCGAGGAGCCCGATGCCGTGGGGCCGCCGACGACGACCGGGGCAGCAGCGACCGCGACGGTCTGGCTCGCATCGTCGATGTCGGCGTGCGTGGCGATCGGGGTACCGGTGGTCGTCGCGCCGACGTACAGGTACTCGAACGCCACGAGGCTCTGACCCGCGTAGCCGGACGGCACCGTGAACGTCACGTCCACCGTTCCGTCGGCAGACGTGGGGGTGAAGGTGGTCGAGCCGACGATGCCGGTCGCCGAGGCGTCGCTCTTGCGCATCAGCTCGCCCGCCACGGTGTACTCGGTCCCCGGGGTGAGTCCGGTGTAGGCGATGGCGTCGACGAGCGTGCCACCCGTCGATGCCAGCACCTTGTCGTCGTCGGCGGCATCGGTCAGCGTCGTACCGATCGCGGGGACGGCGGCTGCCGCCCAGATGACCTCTGCCGAGGAGTCGGTCGTGGCGTCCTGTGCGGCCACCACGCCGATCGTCTGCGCGTGGACGCCCGGGGTGGTCGAGGGGACGGTGACGACCATCCCGGTCCCGGTGGCGCCGTCGACGGTCGCGGTCACCGTGGTGGACCCGGCTGCCGCGACGCTGCGCAGGTCGAGGTACAGCTCCTGACCGTCGACGACGGCGTTCGCGTCGATGGCCATGCCGGTCGCATCCGTGATCGTGTACGCGGGATCCGCCGACACCCGTGCCGTCGGCTGATCCGTGGACACGAGGAACGGGCCGACCAGCGTGCCGGCCGTGGCCGCCGCGGAGGGGCCGGTCACCGATACCGAGACGGTCTGCGCGGCGGGCGGCGTCGAGCCGGCGCCCGCGAGCGCCCCGTCGACCAGGTAGTGGTATACGGCTTCGGAGTTCGGGGTCTCCCACGACCAACCGGTGCCGGGGTCGGACCACAGGTCGGTGAAGTTCCAGATCGCGTACTGAGCCGCCTCGATCGCATCGTTGCGCGACAGCCCGGTGATGCCCGCCGCGACCTCGAGGTCGGCGAGGCTCGCCGCAGGGTAGGCGTGCGTGAGCGTCCAGTGCACGCGGGCCTGGATGACCGGGTCGGTGAAGTTGTTGCTCCCGGGGAAGGCGGCGTACTCGCCGAGCACACCCTCCACGCTTGTGCGGGCGGAGACGTCGTGCTCGATGCAGTAGGCCCAGAGGTCCGGCTCGCCGGGGTTGGAGACATCGGCGGGGGTCTCGGCATACAGCGGGAAGATTCCCGTGCCCGAGTAGCCCTGTCGCGCCCCGATCCACACCGAGTCACCCGACTCCACGGCTGCGGCGGGCGCGGCGAGCGACGCCGGGACCACAGCGGCGATGGCGAGCACGACGGCGGCGATCCCGCGTCCGGCTCTCTGGCGACGAGTCGATTCTGTCGTCTTCACGATCGGTGCAGCATCTTTCTCTCGGCGTATGCGCGGCGGACCTCGGGAATGACGTGCGCCGCGATGGACCCCCACGGTCCCGGCTCATTATCGGACCGCACGGCAGAGCCGTTAGCGGGGGTGTCGCTTTTGACCCACGACGGGTGTCAAAACGGCGAAACCGCGTCATGATCAGCCCGCGACCGTGGTGAGGGGCGGCCGCTCGACCGCGAGGTGATCGATGTCGGGGTCGGCATATCCCTCCGCCCAGGCGATGCGGGCCAACTGGAGCTTCGAGCGTGCGGGCCATCCGGCATCCGTGAACTTGTCCCGCACCCTGGTCAGATACTTGCGCGCGGTGTCGTGGCGCACACCGATGCGCACGGCGACCTCGGCGATCGTGAACCCGGAGGCGTAGAGCGCGAGCACCCGCTCCTCCTGGAGGCTGAGGCGCGGACCCTGTGCGTGGCGCTGCATGTCGACCTGCGCGCGCGGTGTGGTGACCGCATGTCCGGTGAGCACCCGTCCGGCGGCATGGACGAAGTCCGATTCGGCGTCGGTCGTGGAGACGAAGCCCTCGATGCCGTCCGTCATCAGGCGGCGGGAGATGCGGCGCGAGGGAGCCGACGTCACCGCCAGCACCCGGATGCCGGCGGACCGCAGCGCGCTCACGGCCTGCGCGAAGGGGGCCGCCTCGCCCTGCGAGGGCACGCCGAGCACCAGCAGGTGCGGCCACTGCGTCTGATCGACTCCGCGCAGCCATTCCAGCAGCGGACGGATGCCCGCACCGGACTGCACCACGTCGAGCCGCAGCTCCTGGGACAGCAGCTGGCCGACTCGACTGCGCTGCAGCACGGATTCCTCCGCGACCGCCGCACGCCGTCCGTGCCGGGCGCCTTCACGCACTTCGAACACTCGATCACCTTCCCTTCATGAGGGAGTGCGCGGATTGCGCGAAAAGTGTCGCGAGATTCTTCGTGACCTCCGAACGGGGGTCACGGGATGCGCCTCGCGGTGCAGACGGATCCGGCCTCCCGCAGCACCGCTACAGTGAGATCGTCCGACTCCGGGGCCATCGCGATCCACGGCGCACGAGGAGGGCTGCTGCACTGAGGCCGCTTCCGAAGGAGCACCCGCGCTGTGACGACGCCCCGCACGACATCGCCTGATGCGCCGCAGGATCGTGTGGCGAACTCCCTGTCGGAATGGTCGGATGACGACCTCGTCGTCGCGTTGCGCGAGGGTGACGCCGCCGCGTACGAGCAGCTCTGGGTGCGCCATGTCGGCGCGGCCGCGCTGGTCGCCCGGCGCTGGGCGCCGACGCAGGCCGACGACCTGGTCTCCGAAGCCTTCCTGACCGTCTACGACCAGATCCGGCACCAGGGCAAAGGGCCGACGAGCTCGTTCCGCGGCTATCTGTTCGCGGTGATCCGCAACATCGCCGCCCGCTGGTACCGCGAGGGCTCTCGTCTCGTCTACGACCCCGACGCCGATCTCGTCGTGGAGGACGAGCCCCTCGGCGCGCTCGAGCGGGCAGACGAATACGTCATGCTGCTGCACGCGTTTCAGGAGCTCCCTGCGCGCTGGCAGCGCATCCTCTGGCTGACCGATGTCGAGAACGCCGACCGCCCGCTCATCGCCGGCGACCTCGGCATCCGTCCGAATGCGGTGTCGTCGTTGCATCGGCGCGCGCGGCAGGGGTTGCGGCTGCACTGGCTGCGGCAGCATGTGCCGGCGGATCTGCGGGAGGATCCCGCGCATGTGGCCGCCGATCTTCCGCACGCGATCCTGCGCGGACCGTTGCCGCTGAGTCCGCGGATGGTGCAGCACCTCGCCGCGTGCCCGCGTTGCCGCGCGGTCGACGGCGAGCTCCGGGCGTCGTACCGCGACGGGCGGAAGGCAGCGGCATCGGTCGGCGGGCTCGCGGCCCTCGGCGTCGTGCTTCCGGCGGCTTCGGCCTGGTGGGTGGCCCCGGTCACGATCACGGCGGCGGCGGGCATCGGACCGCTGGGCGTCGCCGTCGCGCTCGGACTGCTGGCTGCAGGCATCGGCGCCGCCACCCTGTCGACGATCCAGCCCCCGGCCACACCCGCTGCGGCCGTGTCGGAGTCCGAAGTCGCACCCGAGAGCAGTGGGCTCGCCGGGCCTCCTCGAGAGATCGACCCGTCGCCCGCACCCATCGCTGCGCCGCCATCCGTGCCGGCGCAGTCGTCGACGGGTGCAGCGACGCCGGAGATCCCCATCCGCTTCGACCCGAATGGGACCTTCGGCTTCCCGGCGCGCCCGACACCCACCGCGCCCGCCGCACCGGGAACCGTGCTGTTGCCGGGAACGGGACCTGCGAGTCCGGCCGCACCCGCCGTCGCCTCGGCGACGCCCTCGTCCACCTACTTCGCTCCGGTGTTCAGCGGGGTCGTGTCGCCGGGCGCGACCGTCGCGATGCAGGTGGCCGAGAACACCTACAGCGCCGCGCCCGATGCTGCCGGGGTATGGGCTTTCGACCTGCGCTCGCTGCAGCTCCCGGCCGGATCGCATACCGCGACGGTGTGGACCGTGGCCGAGGGTGTGGCATCGCAGCCGACCTCGATGACCTTCACGATCGAGGAGATCGTGCTGGACGGCTTCGCCGATGAGAACCCTTCCGTGACTCTGCGCGACGGCATGGGCGGCGGCTTGCCGTTCATGATGACGGGAGCGCCCAGCGGGTCGGTCTGCATCGAGTCCGATACCGGTCAATCCGCCGTCGTCCCGTTGGATGCCGCGGGAACGGCATCCCGGGTGCTCCGGTTCTACAACTACGGCATCTACGTCCTGCGCATGTCGGCGTGCGACGGCACCCGTTTCGGTCCCGAGATCCGCCGCGTGGTCACGGTGACGACGGGGCTCTTCGACCCGTACGTGCTCGACGACGAGATGAGCTGGGACATCAGCGAGTTCTGATCCCGGCACCGACCGCATCTTCCCGTGCGCTCTCGTTCGCGGCCGCGATCACCGCGGACAGGGTCGCTGTGAGCACGGATCGTCCTCGCCCCGCCGACCAGCTGCTGCCGTCCGCGGTGCGGTGCTCGATCAGGGTGAGTGCCTCGCTGTCGTTGCCGGAACCCATGCTGGCCTGGTGCAGGTTCACGATGTCGACGGCGATGCCGTGCCCCGAGAGCGCCGAGGTGAGGGCTTCGACGGGCCCGCCGGCCGTGTGGGTGCTGTGCGACTCGCGCCCCGCGATGCGAAGGGTGATGCCGGTGCGCCCGGCTCCGTCCGACTCTGAGGTGCCGTAGGAGACGAGGGCGACGTCCCGAGCGTCGGCACCCCCGAGGTACGCCTGTTCGAACACCTCCCACAGCTCGGGGGCCGTCACCTCCGCGCCGGTGGCGTCCGTGTGCCGCTGCACGTGGCGGGCGAAGTCGATCTGCAGGCGCCGTGGCAGCTCGATCCCGTACTCCGACTCCAGCAGGTAGGCGATGCCACCCTTGCCGGATTGGGAGTTCACGCGGATCACGGCGTCGTAGTCGCGGCCGATGTCGGCCGGATCGATCGGCAGGTAGGGGACGCGCCAATCCACCTCGCGCTCCGCGCGCCCTTCGGCGGCGGCCCTGGCCCGATGCTCCGCGAAGCCCTTCCGTATCGCATCCTGGTGCGTGCCGCTGAAGGCCGTGTGCACCAGGTCCCCCACGTAGGGGTGTCGCGGGTGCACCTCGATGCGGTTGCAGAACTCCACGGTGCGGCGGATCTCATCGATGTCGGAGAAGTCGATCATCGGGTCGATGCCCTGTGCGTGCAGGTTCAGGGCGAGCGTGATGATGTCGACGTTGCCCGTGCGCTCCCCGTTGCCGAACAGGCAGCCCTCCACGCGCTGCGCGCCGGCCAGCACGGCGAGCTCCGCGCAGGCGATCCCGGTGCCGCGGTCGTTGTGCGGATGCACCGAGAGGATCACGGCATCGCGACGGGCGAGGGAGCGGTGCATGTACTCGATCTGGTCGGCGTACACGTTGGGAGTGGCGATCTCGACGGTGGCGGGCAGGTTCAGGATCACCGGTCGCTCCGGCGTCGCCTGCCACAGCTCGGTCATGGCGTCGCAGACGTCGAGCACGTACTCGGGCTCGGTGAGGTTGAAGACCTCGGGTGAGAACTCGAATCGCACGTGCGGCAGGTGCCCGGCGAGTTCCCACACGTCGCGGCCGGCGGCGAGGATGAGCTCCTTCAGCTCGTCGCGGTCGTGGCCCAGGACGGTCTGGCGCCAGGTGGGCGCGGTCGCGGTGTACAGGTGGATCACGACGGGATTCGTGATGCCCTCGATGGAGGCGACCGTGCGCTCGATCAGGTCGCGTCGTGCGGCGGTGAACACGACGATCGTGACGTCGTCCGGCGCGATGTCACTGTCGGCGATCAGCCGCACGAAGTCGTAGTCGGTCTGCGAGGCGGAGGGGTATCCGACCTCGATCTCCTTGTATCCCATGGTGACCATGAGGTCGAAGAGGCGGCGCTTGCGCGCGGGATCCATCGGCTCGGCGAGCGCCTGGTTGCCGTCGCGCAGGTCGACGGGCACCCAGAGCGGGGCGGTGGTCAGGCGGTTCGTCGGCCACTCCCGTGCGGTGAGCGGCACCTCGACGCGCGAGTAGACGTCGCGGTAGCGGTGGGAGGGCATCTGCGAGTGCCGCTGCCGGTTCCACGACGGGGCGTGATCGGGAACGGGGCCGGCGGGGGTGGCGATGCGGGGGAACGCGGTGGTGTGAAAGGGCGCGGCGGTGTGAGATGACGCGGTGGTGCTCATGGCGATGCTGCTTTCTTCTTCATCTTCGGGAGAAGACCGGCGCGTGAGGCGGCTCCACGACGGGGAGCCGGTCCGGCTAGGCCCCGCCGTGGCGGCGAAGAAGAAGGAGCTCGTGCGAGAGCATGGCTAGACTGTAGCACGACTCCTCAGACAAGTAGACGAGAGAACGGAGCTGGGATGGCGCAGGTGACGCGGGAACCGCTGGCGGACCAGGCGGCGGAGCTGCTGCTCGACCGCATCAGGGCAGGAGAGTGGGGACTGGGGGAGAAGCTCCCCGGCGAGACGACCCTCGCGCCCCAACTCGGCGTCGGCCGTTCCACGCTCCGGGAGGCGATCCGCCAGCTCGCTGGCCGTGGCGTGCTCGCCTCCCGCCAGGGAGCCGGCGTGTTCGTCACCGCGCTCGACGCGCCCGAGGACTGGGACACCGTGCTCCGGCGCGCCGGCATCGTCGCGGTGATCGAGGCACGCATCGCGATCGAGACCGAAGCGGCCGCGCTCGCCGCAGCGCGTCGTACTCCCGGCGATCTCCGTGCCATCCGTCGCGCCCTCGCCGAACGCGCCGCGCATCGGTCCGATATCGAGAGCCATGTCGACGCCGACACCGCGTTCCACCGCACGATCGTCGCCGCCGCGCACAACCCGGTGCTCCTCGACCTGTTCGACAGCTTCACGCCGCGTCTGCGCGAGGCGATGATCGAGATGCTCCGCATCCGGCGCGAGTTCGGAGACGACGCGGATCACGACGCCCACGTCGAACAGGCCGATGCGATCGCCGCGCGTGACGAGCAGGCCGCCACCGCTCACAGCCGCGCGCATCTGCTGACTCTGCGCGAGGCGCTGGCATGACCGCGCCCGCCGAGGTGCTGCGCCTGCACGCGGTCGACGTGGTGCGCAGCGCGCGACAGATCCTCACCGGCATCGACCTCACCGTGCGTGCAGGGGAGCACTGGGCGCTGATCGGTCCCAACGGTGCGGGCAAGAGCACCATCCTGAGCATGTGCGGCGCGGAGGCGCATCCCACCCGCGGGGCCGTCGAGGTGCTGGGGCAGCGCCTCGGCCGGGTCGAGATCCGTCGGCTCCGGGAGTCGATCGGCCACGTCAACCCGCGCCACCCGCTGCGCTCGCCCCTGACCGTGCGACAGGTGGTGCTCACGGGGGCCACCGGGACGACGGAGATGATGAACCGGTGGGAGCCGTCGACGGAGGTCGTCGAGCGGGCGGATCACCTGATCGGGATGCTCGGACTCGACGCGCTGCAGGGGGCGACGTGGCCGACCATGTCGCAGGGGGAGCGCGGCAGAGCGCTCATCGCCCGGTCGCTGCTGCCCGATCCCGCCCTGCTGCTGCTCGACGAACCGTCCACGGGGCTCGACGTCGCGGCGCGTGAGCAGTTCCTCGAGACGGTCGACCTGCTGCACGACTCGCAGCCCGAACTCGCCACCGTCCTCGTCACGCACCACCTCGAAGAGCTGCCGCGTTCGACCACGCACGCCGCCCTCGTCGCGCACGGCAGGATCGTCGCTCAGGGAGCTGCGGACGAGGTGCTCACCACCGAGCTCGTCACCGCGGCGTTCGACTACCCGATCCGCATCGAGCACCGGGAAGGGCGGTGGCAGGCCCGCGCCGGTCGCGTGCTGGTCGGCTGAAGCCCCGGTGGGTTGCGCTGGTCATTGCAGCACGACGAGCTCGCGGGTGGTCCTGGTCATCGCCACGTAGCGGTCCACGGCTCCGGTCACGTCGTCGCCGAACTGCTCCGGATCCACGAGCACGACCAGATCGAACTCGAGACCCTTCGCCCCCTCCGGACTGAGCGAGCGCACGCGCGTGGACGGGGCGAACGAGGGCGCGCCGATCACGCACGCCACGCCCTCCGGATGCGCGTCGAGCCAGGTCGCCACCACCGTGTCGAGCTCCGCGACCTCGCGGTACCGCACCGGGACGCCGCTCTCCCGCACCGAAGTCGGCACGTTCGCGTCGGGGATCGCCGCGCGGATGGTCGGCGCCGCCGCGGCCATCACCTCCGCGGGCGTGCGGTAGTTGACCCCGAGGTGCGCGATCCGCACGTCGCGCAGCCCCACGCGGGCGAGCCGTTCGGCCCAGCTCTCGGTGAAACCGGTACGGGCCTGGGCGCGGTCGCCGACGATCGTGAAGCTGCGGGAAGGGCAGCGGGCGATCAGCATCCGCCACTCGGCGTCGGTGAGCTCCTGCGCCTCGTCGACGACGATGTGGCCGAACGGGCCGGCCAGCTCGTCCGGAGTGAGCGCGGGCGGGGCATCGACCCCGATCAGCACGTTCCTGGCGTCCTGGCCGCGCAGGATCGACATCACCTTCATCTCGCTGTCATCGTCTTCGATGAGGTGGTCGACCACGTGCGACATCTGCTCCTGCGCGGACGCGATCACGGCCTGACGGCGGTGCTCGTCGCGCACCCGATCCGGGTCGCCGATCCGACGTCGCGCCGCATCGAGGAACGGCAGGTCGGCGACGGTCCACGCCGAGGAAGGGCCGCGCCGGAGGAGGGCGATGTCGTCGTCGGACAGCGCGGGTGAGCACCGTCGCAGCAGTTCGGGTGAAGACCACAGCCGCTGCACCACGCCGGCGGGGGACAGCAGCGGCCAGGCACGGACGAACGTCCCGGTCAGCTCGTCGTCCTGGCGCAGCCACCGCCGGATGACGTGCGGGGGCACCTCGTCGTCGTCCACCTGATCGACGAGCAGTTCCAGGAGCTCCTCCCACACCTCGTCACGTGCCTCGTTGTGCGAGGCGGCGGGATCGGCGGCCGCGAACAGCTCCGTCCACTCCTCGCGACTCACCCAGAGGTCGGCCCAGGGCGATTCGAGGCGCAGGGCGTGGGCGGGTGGTCGTTCGAAGGCCCGCGCTGCGGCGTCGAGCAGCGCCTGCGGATCGAGCGCTGCCTTCCGCGCTGCGACCGCGGAGTCGGCCTCGTCGACCGCCGTCGCCCCCTCCGGGACGAGATCGCGCAGGGTGCTCAGCCGCACCGTGTCCTCGCCGAGGCTCGGCAGCACGTCCCCCACATATGCGAGGTAGTGCGCGTGCGGGCCGATCAGCAGCATCCCGCCGGCGCTCTGCGTGAGCCGCGGCTCGGCGTGCAGCAGGTGGGCGGCGCGGTGCAGGGCCACGACCGTCTTCCCGGTACCGGGGCCTCCGTCCACCACGAGGGCACCGGGCGAGGGGGCGCGGATGATGGCGTCCTGATCGGCTTGGATAGTGGCGAGCACATCCCGCATCCGCGGTGTCCGATGCGTGCCCAGGCTGGCGATGAACGCGGACTGGTCGTCGAGCGACGCCGCGCCGTCGAAGGCGTCGGCGGTGAGGGCCTCGTCCCAGTAGTCGCTGATCCGACCGCCGCTCCATCGATACCGTCGGCGCGAGACGATGCCGTGCGGGTCTTCCATCGTGGCGGCGAAATACGGCTCGGCGGCTGGTGCGCGCCAGTCCACGAGGAGCCGGGTGCCGTCGTCGGCGGCCAGACCGATGCGTCCGATGTAGACGGGCTCGCCGTCGGCGGGTGTCATCCGGCCCAGGCAGATGTCGATGTCGAAGCGCTCCAGCATCCGCAGGCTCCCGCTCAGGCGACGGATCTCGAGGTCGCGGTCCACCGCGTCGCCACCCGAGCCTGCGTCCTGGCGGCGCGCTTCGGTCAGGCGTCGCGTGAGTTCGGCCCGCTGTGCGGCGAGCGATGCGGCGATGCGGGCGAGCTGTGCGCGATCGGCGTCGAGGAGGGCCGGGGTGGCTTTGGCGTGCAGGGTGGCGGCGAGGTGGAACGGGTCGAGGGGCATGGATCTCCTTCTCGTCCGTGCGCGATTCGCACGAGCGAGGGTCGATTCTGCCCCAGGGTGGGGGCCTTGCGGCAAGCCCCCACCTCGGCGATATCCTGGAAATGCGGGAGGGGACTACGCCTCGTGCACCGTACGGCCCGCGATCACGGTCCGCACCACCACGGCCGTCAGCAGCAGAGCCGGGTCCGTGTCGAACGGGTCCGCGTCGAGCACGACGAAGTCGGCGGCGTGATCGGCGGCGATCCGTCCGCGCCAACTGCCGTCGCCCATCGATGCCGCGGCATCGCGAGTGGCGTGTGCGACCGCGCGTTCGAGCGGGAGCGCCTGCTCCGGATGCACCGCAGCGACACCGGGGGCCAACGCCGAAGCGCGCGTGGCGGCGACGTACATGTTCGCGAGCGCCTCATGTGGCGCGGTCGGCGCATCGGTCGAGAACGCCAGGAGCGCCCCGGCCTGCTCGTACTCGGTCCATGCGAAGGCCCGGTCCGCCCGATGGTCACCGACCTGCGCCGCCCAGTTCGCGAAGATCGCCGGGTCCGCGTGCACCGGTTGCATGGACGCGGTCACACCGAGACGGGACATCCGCTCCGCCGTGCCCGGTGCGGTGTACTCGAGGTGCTCGATGCGGTGGCGCCTCGGTCGGTCGCCGTTCACCGCGATCGCGTGCTCGATCGCGTCCAGGGCGAGCGTGCTCGCGGCGTCGCCGATCGCGTGGAGGGCGATCTGCAGGCCCGCGGCGTCGGCCGCCGCGACCACCGGCAGCAGCCGTTCGGCAGGCCAGATCGGGGCCGCGTTCGTGCCGTCCGCATAGGGTGCGCCCATGGCAGCGGTGCACGCGTCGATGGTGCCGTCGAGCACGAGCTTGATCCCGAGCACCCGCACGCCCGCGGTCGTCGCCGACGCGTGCGCGGCGGCCTGGGCGACCTGCGCGAGGTTCGCCTCATCGTCACCGGTGTTGACGATGAACCAGTGCGCCGCGATGCGCAGGGGCAGCGCGTCACGGTCTGCGGCCCGTCCGAGTGCGGCGAGCCCGAGCTCATCGAAAGCCATGTCCACCGCGCTCGTCACGCCTGCCGCGAGGTAGGCGGCCACGACCCGGTCGACCGCCTGATCTCGCTGTGCGTCGGTCGTGCTCGCATCGCGCTGCGCCCATGCGTGGAGCTGTGCCGCGGTCTCGTAGAGCATCCCGCTGGGCTCGCCGTCGGCGTCACGGGCGATGCGACCGCCGAGAGGATCGGGGGTGTCGCGGGTGATCCCGAGCTCGACGAGGGCGGCCGTGTTCACCCAGCACGAGTGGTAGTCGTTCGCGTCGAGGTAGACGGGGATGTCGGCGACGACCGCGTCGATCATCGCGGCGGTGGGCTCGCCCCCGGGGATCGCGTCGAACAGCCAGCCGCGGCCGCGGAGCACGTCGGTCGCATCGCCCCGTGCCGCTCGCAGCCGCCGTTGGATCTCCTCGAGGGAGGCGGCATCCGTGAGTCCGACCTGCCCGAGCGCCTCTCCCATCATGAGCAGATGCGTGTGCGCGTCGGTGAATCCGGGCAACACGACGCGGCCGCCGAGGTCCACGGTCTCTTCCGTGGGCGCAGCGTCGTCCTCGGTGCCCACGTGGGTGAAGGTGTCGCCGTCGACGACGAGGGCTTCGGCCCAGCGCGACTCGTCGCCGGTGAAGATGCGGGCGTTGCGGTACAGCGTGCGGGTCATGCGGCATTCTCCTGTGCGGTCAGACGTTCCAGACGGGTCGAGACGAGAGCGATCGCGCCTGCCGGGATGGCGAGCACGAAGCTCGCGATGCCGAGGGCGACCGCGAATCCCTGGTACCCGAGGGCGCCGACGAGCGCGGCGCCGATGACCGGGGTGAGGGCCGAGCCGACCAGGTAGACGGCGAGCAGCGGTCCGGACCAGCGGCCGTCCGCGTCCAGGGCGGCAGACGTCGACACGAAGTACATGAACGCGATGGCATACACCGAGTTCCAGGCGATGAAGACGATGATGAACGCGGTCGGGTCGGTCACGAAACCCTCGACGATCTTGAGTGCTCCGCCGGCGAGCAGCAGGACCACGAGCGGGACGGCGCGACCGAATCGGGCGCCGACGATCATCAGCAGCAGCGATCCGAGGAGTCCGCCGGCTGTCGCACCGCTGAGCGCGAGTCCGAGTCCCTCGGGTGTCAGCGCCGCCTGCTCCGCGCCCATCACGCCGGCCATGGCCCAGAGGGAGTCCTCGCTCGCTGCCCAGAGGGCGAAGACGACGAGCAGCCCGAAGCCGGCGATCGTGACGGTGCGCGAGCTCGGCGGGGAGACCCGGAGCGTGCCCGTGGGCGGGATCTCGATCGGCATGGCCTCGGCGGTGGCGGCCCCCGCCTGCGGTGCGATCACGGGCGCAGCGGGCAGCCAGGCGGTGGCGACGAGTCCGATCAGGCTGAACAGTGCCAGGGCCCCGAAGACGTCGATCGGTGCGAGACCGATGAGGGGGATGACGGCGAGGACGATCGTGATCACGCCGCGGTTCGCCAGTCCGTTGAACCCGGCGACCCGGTCCGGGTTGCGGAACGCCGCGAGGGCGGCGCCGGAGGCGGCGACCGCTCCACCCGCGCCGGCCCCGCCGAGGAGCAGCCCGGGCAGCATGGCCGCGGGGGCGAGTGCGGCGGTGGTGAAGCCGAGGAGCGCGAGTCCGAGGCCGGCGCGGGCGACGGTGCGGCGATGCGCTCCGGCGCACAGCGGCGCGATCGCCAGTCCGGTCACTGCGGTCAGCAACAGCGTGGCGGTCACCAGCCAGCTGGCGGTGAGCACGTCGATGCCGAGTCCGGTCTGCGCGGCGGAGATCATGTAGGGCGACAGGTTGACGCCGAGGTAGCCCGCGATGCCGATCGCGAACGTCGCGGATGCTGTCGGGAAGCGGAGGGGGATCCTGGTGCGGAGGTCGAGCGTGGTCATGGGACTCCAGGGATGGGAGGACACGGCATTGTGCCCGGAGAGAAAGTGGTGGATGCGCCTCGGGTGGGGCGCGATGTCGTAAACGAATGGTGTTCGTAAACGAATGGTGTTCATTATTATGCACAGGAGAGGGTTTCCACGGAACCCCCATTCCGTGCCACGTCTCCTCCAGAAAGAGAGTCCCCGATGCCGAGGCCTTCCTCCCCGCTGCTGTCTCCGGAGATCATCGGTGCGGCGGGGCTCGCTCTGGTGAAGGCCGGTGAGCCGTTCGGGGTGAATGCGATCGCCCGTGAGTTGGGCGTGCGACCGTCGTCGCTCTACAACCACGCGGACGGCATGGAGGGGATCGTCGAGCTCATGCGTGGACAGCTCGTCCAGGAGTACCTGGTGCAGTCGAGCGGGGAGCCGTGGGACGAGTTCGTGGTCGCTGTGCTGCGCACTCAGCGCCGGATGTATGCGGATCACCCGCTGCTCGTGCCGCTGCTGGTCGGCAAGACCATCACGCATCCGGCCGTCATCGCGGCATACGACGACCTGGCCACGGTGCTCGTCAGCGGAGGGTTCCCCGAAGACGAGGTGCTCTCGGTCATCGCGGTCATCGATGCGTTCGCGATCGGCTTCGGCCTGGATCTCGCGTCGCCGGACGAGGTCTGGCAGCCCGAGGAGGAGACACGCACCCTCGGGCGTCTCATCGACCGGGCCGAGCGCGGGAGCGCGCGCTCGGATCGTACGTTCGAGTTGGGCGTGGGACTGCTCATCGACTCGCTGCGCGCGCGTCTCGGCCGCTGAACCCTGTGGCGCGAAGAGGGTGCGGCGATATCCTCCCAGTGGAAGGACGCGGGGACCACGCGCGAGCTTCGGGCGATCACACCTCCCCGCGGAGCAGACCATGACGCATCGCATCGGCTATCTCATCGGGAGTCTCGCCCAGGACTCGATCAACCGCGTGCTCTCGAAGGCGCTCGTGCGGCTCGCTCCGCCGAGTCTCGACCTCGTCGAGATCCCGATCCGCGATCTTCCGCTGTACAACCGCGACGATGAGCTCGACCCGGTCCCCGCCGTCACCGAGTTCAAGCGCGCCGTCGAGAGCGCGGAAGGGCTGCTCATCATCTCGCCCGAGTACAACCGCTCAATCCCCGGAGCGCTCAAGAACGCGATCGACTGGGGATCCCGCCCGTGGGGGCACAACTCCTTCGCGCGCAAGCCCACCGGCATCATCGGCGCCTCGACGGGGGCGATCGGGACGGCTGTCATGCAGTCGTCGATGCGCAGTGTGCTGAGCTTCCTCAACGCGCCGCAGCTGAACGCGCCCGAGGCCTACATCACGTTCACACCCGAGGTCTTCGGAGCGGACGGCGAGGTCAAGGACGCCGGCACCGAGGAGTTCCTGCGGCACTACATGCGCGAGTTCGACGCTTTCGTCGAGCGGGTGCTGTCGCTCACGGCGCCCGGGCACGTCGGCGACCAGGGCTGACGCACGAGGAGGAGTGGTGTTCGGGGGAGGTACGCCCTCCCGAACGACCCGCCCCAGACGGTGTCGCCGAGAGGGCTCACCGTCCTTCCCGGACGGTTGGGGAGGCGGCGAAGATCTCGCTGCGCTCGTCGGCTGATTCCCCAGTCCTTCAGCCGTGTAGCCCCCGCTACGGGAGCAGAATATCGCTTAATCGGCTTGTCCGCCATTTGGGGGACAAACATTTTCTCGGAAGATGCCGCGACGAGCTGTCTGTTGTCTTCCCGGCGGCGGTGCCTAGGGTGTACTCATGGACAGATTGCTCGTGCTCACGGCTCAGGTCGCCATCCCTCACGGCCACCGTGTCGAGGTGACCGAGCAGGTCGATCCGCTCGGTGAAGACCCGGTGGTGCTCGCCATCGTCGACCTCGACACGGGCATCCGCTACCGCCGTCCGGAGGAGCCTCGCGGCGACTTCTCCCGCTGGATCGGACGCGTGCTCGAGTGCACCGTCACCTTCGGCGGCAGCGGTGTGCTGACGACCGCGCTGCTGATCGACCCCGTCAGCCACGGTGCCACGGGGGCCAAGGTGGCGCTGCGGGATGCGGATGCCGCGGTCGATGCAGCCAAGGCGGAGGCCGATCGCTGGGGCGGCACCGACCGACCTCCCGCGGAGGAGCCCGAACGCTTCTGGTGAGCGCCCACTTCCGCGGTGGTCGCCGGACCTCGCTCATCAGCGGAAGTCCCTGGATCGATGGGTGAGTCCTGTGCGCAGATCCTCGAATCCGTCGGCGAGGACGTTGACCACGCCTTCCGCGGATCGCTCCAGGATGCCGCGGATGATGAGTGCCGGTGAGTCCCTGGCCACACGGCGATAACGATTCCACACCCCGGCCGAGCACACGACGTTGACGAGGCCGCTCTCATCCTCGAGATTCACGAACGTGATCCCGGCCGCGGTCGCCGGACGCTGTCGGTGGGTGACGAGACCGGCGACCTCGATGCGACGACCGACCTCGTGCGCCTGCAGATCGGCGGCGGTCAGCACGCCGCGAGTGTGCAGCGCCTCACGGAAATGTGCCATCGGATGGTCGTCGGTCGAGACCCCGGTCGCCCAGAGGTCGGCCGAGAGGCGCTCATAGCTGGTCTGATCCGCGAACAGCGGTGGTTGCACGGCGACGGTCGTCCCGGGGAGGAAGCGGGAGCGGTCGTCCGCCGCGGCGCCCGCCATCCAGATGGCCTCTCGACGCTCCAGCCCCAGGCAGTCGAAGGCACCGGCCGTGGCGAGCGCCTCCACCTGAGCGGCGGTGGCATCCGTCCGCCGCACCAGATCGTTCAGGTCGCGGTAGAGCCCGTGTGCCGCTCGCTCGGCGACGATCCGCTCCGCCAGCGGCACCCCGATCCCGCGGATGCCGCTGAGCCCGAGCCGGACCACGAATCCACCGTCTCGGCGATGTGCAGCGGTCTCGTCCGGCGCATCCCGGTCGAAACGGAGGGTGGGTGGCTGCGGGTCGGCGAGGCACTCGTCCCGACCGGTCGGCCCGCTCGCCGCGCCGTCGTCGATCGGCTCCAGCGTCTCCGTCGCACCGGAGAGGTGCAGATCGGGGCGACGGACCTCCACCCCATGCCGTCGTGCGTCCGCCGTGAGGGTCGCGGCGGAGTAGAAGCCCATCGGCTGCGATCGCAGCAGACCGGCGAGGAACGCGGCGGGGTAGTGCAGCTTCAGCCACGAGCTGGCATAGACGAGCAGGGCGAACGACAGCGAATGCGACTCCGCGAAGCCGAAGTTCGAGAACGCCTGGATCTGCGCGTAGATGCGGTCGGCGGCGTCGCCGGTGAGTCCGCGCCTCGCCATCCCGGCGTACAGCTTGCCCCGGACCTTCTCGATCTTCTCCAGCCCGCGCTTCGAGCCCATGGCCCGGCGCAGCAGGTCGGCCTCGTCGGCCGTGCAGTCGCCGATGGCCGTCGCCATCTGGATGAGCTGCTCCTGGAAGATCGGGATGCCCAGCGTGCGCTTCAGGATGTCCTCCAGATCGCTGTGCGGGTAGGGGATCGTGAACCCCACCGGCTCCTCGCCGCGGGCCGCGCGCTCCCGGTTCTCCTCGTCGACGCGGTCCTTGGCCATCTTGCGCCGCACGAACGGGTGCACCGCCCCGCCCTGGATGGGGCCGGGGCGGATGAGGGCGATCTGGATGGCGAGGTCGTAGAAGCACCGGGGCTGCAGTCGGGGGAGCAGGCCGATCTGCGCTCGGGACTCCACCTGGAAGACACCGATCGAGTCCGCGCGGCAGAGCATGTCGTAGACCCCGGGTTCCTCCTTGGGGATCGTCTCGAGCCGCCACTCCTCGCCCGTGGTCTGGCGGATCAGATCGAAGCAGTGCTGCAGTGCCGCGAGCATCCCGAGCCCCAGCAGGTCGAACTTCACCAACCCCATGTAGGCGGAGTCGTCCTTGTCCCACTGGATGACCGTGCGGTTCTCCATGCGGGCATGCTCCACCGGCACGACCTCGCCGACCGGGCGGGCGGTGAGCACCATGCCACCCGAATGGATGCCGAGGTGCCGGGGAGCCTTCAGCAGCTCGCCCGCGTATGCGAGCACGTTGTCCGGGATGTCGTGTCCCTCCACGGCTTCCAGACCTGCGCCCCAGCCGTCGACCTGACGGGACCAGGCGTCCTGCTGGCCGGGGGAATGCCCGAGGGCCCTGGCCATGTCGCGCACCGCGTTCTTCGGGCGGTACTGGATGACGTTCGCCACCTGCGCCGCCCGCTCCCTGCCGTACTCGGCGTAGACCCACTGGATGATCTCCTCGCGGCGGTCGGAGTCGAAGTCCACGTCGATGTCGGGCTCCTCCGAGCGTGTGGTCGCCAGGAATCGTTCGAACGGGAGCCGGTAGAGGATCGGGTCGACCGCGGTGATCCCGAGCAGATAGCAGACCGCGCTTGCCGCCGCCGAGCCCCGTCCCTGACAGAGGATGTCGCGTCGGCGCGCCTCGGTGACGATGCCGTGCACGATCAGGAAGTATCCCGGGAAGTCCTTCTCCTCGATCACGTCCAGCTCGCGCGCGATCCGGTGACGGCCGGCCTCGTCCAGCCGCGGATACTTCGACGGCGCGGCCTCCCAGACCAGGTGGCGCAGCCAGGTCATAGGAGTGTGCCCCTTCGGAACCTTCTGCTGGGGCAGTGCCGGGCGGGCGAGCCGCAGGGGGAAGGCGGATGCCGCCGCCAGCTCCAGCCCGTACGAGATCGCTCCGGGGTACCGCTGGAAGCGGGCCGACATCTCCGCGCCGCTGCGCAGATGCGCGCTGCCGTGAGCGGGCAGCCACCCGTCGAGCTCATCCATGCTGCGCACCGCGCGCACTGCGGCGACGGCTTCGGCGAGCGGGGCCTGGGCCGGGGTGGCGTAGTGCACGTTGTTCGTCGCCACCACCGGCAGCCGCATCCGTCTGGCGCGTTCGGCGAGCGCGTCGTTGCGGCGGGTGTCCTGTGGATCTCCGTGGTCGAAGAGCTCGACCGCGATGTTGTCGCTTCCGAACAGATCGACGAGTGAGCGCAGCGGGGTGGCGGCGTCGCCGGCTTCGAGCCCGCGGCGCACCGCGCCTTTGCGGCATCCGGTCAGGATCGTCCAGTGGCCGCCCGCTCGCGCGGCGAGATCGTCGAGGTCGTACACCGGGCGCCCCTTCTCGCCGCCGCGCAGCTGTGCCGCGGTGATCGCGCCGGAGAGGCGGTGGTATCCCTCCATGCCCCGAGCGAGGACCAGCAGATGCTCGCCCGCGGGGTCGGGACTGCCCCGCTGCGGCGCGGGCAGGTCGAGGGAGAGCTCGGCGCCGAACACCGTCTGCAGCCGGGTCTCCATGAGGTCGGCGACCTCGGCGAAGCGGGCGGCTCCGTAGAAGCCGTCGTGATCGGTGAGGGCGAGTGCGGTCAGGCCCAGCCGCTCGGCTTCGGCGAGGAGGTCTTCGGGGGAGGAGGCGCCGTCGAGGAAGGAGTACGACGAGTGTGCGTGCAGTTCGGCGTAGGGCACCGCCTCTTCGGGTCGTGCGACGGCGGGCGGGGTGCGCGCGCGACGACGGCTCACCGGCCCGGGGTCGGTCCGCTGTCCGCGAGGTTCTGCTCCGGGCGGTGTCGGCGGCGATTCCTCGCCGCTGAGAGTGCGTTCGAGATCGTTCCAGGACAGGGGCGGATTGTGCCAGCCCATCAGCGGTACCTCCCCTCGGCCCACCAGCGCTCCCCGCTGTGGAAGACCAGCCAGGCGCGGTCGCGGTCGTCGACGATCTGCAGGCGGTGTCCTCGTCGGCCGCCGTCCGCCGCCCAGCGCCGCTCGTGCACGGGCCACGGGCCTGCCCAGGCCTGCACGGCCGCTCCGTCGATGCGGGCCGGGGCATGCGTGAGCGCCCCGCGTTCATCGATCTCGACCGTGCTCTCGTCTGCGGCGAGCACACGGAGGGGACGGGGAGGGCGGAACACCTCGGCGGGCAGCGGGTCGGGAAGGCTGCCCGGCCAGGGGGATCCTGCGTCGCGCGGGGGGACCGTGCGCTCGCCCCAGGGGGTGAGCACCTGACGGTCGGCGAGCCAGCGACCACCAGAGACGGCGGCGGTGACCACGCCCTCGTGGCCCAGCATGGTCTGCACGCGCGAGACCGCGTGATGCAGACGCTCATCCGTCCCGGAGCCGAAGAGGCCGGGCTGATGATGGGCGGCGTCGTCGACCGCCGCGGGAATGATGCGCACCTCTGTGATGCCGCCGAACGCCCGTGCCTCGTCGACCGGATCCTTCGCGGTCTCCGCGGCCAGAGCCTCCAGCTGCCAGCGCACCCGGTCGACGAGGTCGGACGCATCGAAGCAGGTCGGATGCAGCCAGGGGCGGGAGAAGACCACCCCGTTGTCGTCGGTCAGGTCGATCCGCACCTCGGTGCAGACCACCGAGGCGTCGCCGAGGGCCAGCATCACCGCGTCCGCCGTCTGCCGCACCGCGAAGGCCACCTGATCCGTTCCCGCCAGAGGGGATTCGAACTCAATGCTCCGCACCAGCTCGGGATCGGGCGGACGCGGTGTCAGCGCGCGCGAGTCCGCCCCGGCGGCGAGGGCGTGCAGACGGGCGCCGTGCTCGCCGAAGCGGTCGCGGACGTCGAGCGGGGCGAGGGCGGTGAACTCACCGAGCGTGCGCACGCCGAGCCGGACGAGGAGGCCGGCGATCTGCTCGTCGCGCAGCACCTGCACGGGGTACGGGGACAGGAACTCCCGAGATCCTCCCGGCGGTACGACGGTGCAGGGGGCCGGGCCGCGTGCGGCGATCTCGGCGGTGAACGGGCCGTCCGCGACGCCGATGCGCACCTCGGGGTAGCCGGCTTCCCCGAGAATGGCGGCGAGTGCCGATGCCGCCTCCGCCTCGCCTCCGTGATAGCGGGAGATTCCTCTGGCACGGAGCACCGCGAGTCCGGGGCGCAGCAGCGTGACGCCGGGGGCGTGCTTCTCGATCAGGTGCAGCACCGGCAGGAAGGCCCGCTCGTCCCGGTCGGGGTCGTGGGGGAGCACCCGCAGGGAGGAGAGGTGCCCCTGCGCGACACGACGCCGTTGGCCGGTGCGCACGCCGTGTTCTCTGGCGGACGCGGTGCAGGCGACGATCGTGTTCGCCTGCACCAGGGCGGTGGGTGGATGCGGGGGTGCGCCGCCGAGCGCAGCCCGCATCGGCCAGTCGGGGAACCACAGCACGAGGACACGCAGGGGAGCGTTCATCCCGCCTCCGCCCAGCGCAGGAGTTCCGCGGGAGCGGACTCGTCGGAGTGGGAGGTCTCGGGAACGATCGTGGGCAGTGCGGTGAGCTCCGCCGCGACGGCCTCGATCGTGCCGTGTCCGCCGGGCAGCTGCACGCGCACGCTCGTCGGGCGGGGGCTGTGCCTGGTCTGCGCGGTCACTGTGACCGTGCGCTCGGAGAGCAGCCCCCAGCCGGCGCCCAGACCGTGCCAGTGCGGGTCGTGAAGACGGATCGTTCCTTCGCTCTGAGGCCATCGGCCGGTGTCGGGCGACTCGGTGATCAGGAGCGTGCACCCGCGGTCGCGCAGGCGCGCGCTCAGGCGGGAGACGTCCGCATCCCGGGCGCGCGTGCCGGGGACGACGACGATCAGGGGCACCACTTCGGCCAGGGCGGAGGTGGCCGCGAGCCACCGTTCTCCGGGAGTGGGGACGAGGATCAGTCGAGCGAGGTCGATGCCGTACGCGGCGGCGGCTTCGGCGCCCAGCGTCGGCATGCCGACCACCGCGCACCAGTGCCCCTTCTGCGATGCCGCGCTGAGCAGGGCGAGCACGAGACTCGGCGAGGGGGAGACGGTGTACGAGGTCCCGGTCTGCAGTCCTTCCTCGGGCAGGAGCGCAGCGAAGGCGGGGTCGAGGGGGAGCAGCGCGTGCTCGCTGCGGCGGCGCTGCATCCGGCTGATCTCGCGGCGCAGACGGAGCACCTCTCCCGCGCGGGAGTCGCCGGCCGGAGAGAGCGCGGCCACCGTATCGAGCCCGATCACCATGCATCCATTCTCGAAGATATGTACGAATAAGACAAGTCGTGTGAATGACGATAGTTCGTACATCGGACATCCGGAAGGTTGTCCACAGGGGGGCCAGTGCGGGGTCCCCGGATCTCCTAACCTGCGGGGATGGATCTCCGGCTCGCCCTCATCGCCTTCGTGCACGCCGCCCTGATCGGAATCGGCGGATGGCTGGTCGTGATCGACGCCCGCACCCACCGCCTCCCGAACCGGATCGTGCTGCCGACCCTCGCCGGTCTGATCGCGCTCGCCGCCGTCGACGCCCTGGTCACCGGCCGGGGCACCTCGTTCCTCCGTGCACTCCTGGGAATGCTGATCCTCGGCGCCTTCTACGCGGTGCTGCGGGGGATCAGTCGCGCGGGGATGGGTGGCGGGGATGTGAAGCTCGCCGCCGTCATCGGCCTCGTGCTGGGGTGGCACGGCTGGCAGGCTCTCGCGATCGGCGGGGCGGCTGCCTTCGTGCTGGGCGCCCTCTATGCGTTCGTGCTCGTCCTGCTCCGCCGGGCCGACGGAACGACCCGCATCGCATTCGGCCCGTGGATGATCGCCGGGGCGCTCCTCGGCGTCGTCCTCGGATGACCCCGCTCGCCTCACACCGATCGTGTGGCGTCAGCGCTACCCTGAGCACATGGCACTCGCGCGACTTCACGGCGGCCCGCTGGACGGGCAGATCATCCCCCTCGGCGATGCGGACGACAAGCTGATCGTCCCCTACAGCGAGACGCAGGTGGTGTACAACCGCCGTGGCGAGCTGCAGAACACCGGCCCGTCCGACGGGCCCACCGAGATCGACTACTGGTTCGAGGAGTCCCTCGAGGACCTCACGCTCGACGATGACTGAACCGTCTCGAACCGTCGAAGTCGAGCGCAAGTACGACGTCGACGTCGAGACCCCGCTGCCGACCTGGGGTGACATCCCCGGTGTCGACACGGTCTCCTCCGGTGAGGCACGGGCGCTCGACGCGCAGTACTTCGACACCGCCGACGGGGCACTCGCTCGCGCCGGCGTCGCGCTGCGTCGTCGCACCGGCGGTCCCGACGCGGGCTGGCACGTGAAGGGCCCGCGGCAGGGGGACGGGCGACTCGAACTGGGCTGGCCGCTCGGCGACGGGAACGATCTGCCGGCAGCGGTGGCCGCGACCCTGGCTGAATGGACCACCGCGCCGCTCACCCCGCTCGCCCGCATCGAGAACGATCGCACCGCGTATCTGCTGACCGGCCCCGACGGCGTCGTGGCGGAGTTCGTCGACGACCGGGTGCGCGCCACCGACCTCCGTCAGGGCGTCCAGCGCGAGTGGCGGGAGTGGGAGATGGAGCTCGGTCCCGCGGCGCCGACCGATGACACCGGGCGCAGCGCCTTCTTCGCCGCCGTGGATCGGGCGGTCGAGGCGGCAGGAGGCCGCGAGTCGGCGTCCGGATCCAAGCTCGCCCGCGCGCTCGGTTTCTAGGCAGATCGCCTCGACGGGCGCAACCCCTTCCCCCGGGTGGCGGCGAGTGCTTGAGTGACAGCATGAGTCGACCGCCTGTGCTTCGATCGCTGCAGGCGATCGTTCCCGATACCGTCCTCGTGCAGGAGCAGGTGCGCGATGTCTTCGCGCAGCAGCCCGATCTCGGCCGTCTGGCGCGGCGGATCGTCACGACGTCGTTCAACGTCTCCGGCATCGATACCCGGCACACCGTGATCGACGAGCTGTCGCTGGATTCCGAGGTGGTCGACCCCGTGTTCTTCGACCGTCGGTCGGGGATGCTGCTCGCTCCCGGTACGAAGGCGCGCAACGAGGTCTACGCCCGGGAAGCCGCCAGGCTCTTCGTCGAGGCGGCGCGGCGGGCGCTGGATGCCGATCCCGATCTCGGGCCGGACGATGTGACCCACGTCATCACGGTCTCCTGCACGGGGTTCCACGCTCCCGGCCCCGAGTACGAGATCGTGCGCGCGCTGGGATTGTCGGACGCGGTGCAGCGCTTCCACCTCGGGTTCATGGGCTGTTACGCGTCGATGCCGGCGCTGCGGGCCGCGAGCCAGTTCTGCCTCGCGGACGAGAACGCGGTGGTGCTGGTCGTGAGCGTCGAGCTGTGCACGCTGCACCTGCGGTCCTCGGGGAACCCCGACACGATCGTCGCCTCGTCCCTGTTCGCCGACGGGGCGGCGGCGGGGATCGTCACGGCGCGCGACCTCCCGTCCCCGGTGACGGCTCTGCGACTCGATCGCTTCCACACGGCGATCGCGCCCGAGGGAGAGAAGGACATGGCGTGGACGATCGGCGACAGCGGGTTCGAGATGATCCTCTCGACCTCCGTGCCGCAGATCATCGGGGAGACGATCATCGGCGCGCTCCGTCCTCTGTACGCCGGCGAGAGCGAACTGGCAGCCGCTTTCGAGGAAGGTGCGGTGGGGGAGGTGGTCCGGCACTGGGCCATCCATCCCGGCGGGCGCAGCATCCTGGACAAGGTGCAGGAGCGGATGAACCTCAGCGTCACGCAGCTGCATCCGGCCAGGGAGGTCCTGCGGAAGAACGGCAACATGTCCAGCGCCACGGTGCTGTTCGTGCTCAAGCGCATCCTCGAGGAGGAGGGGGCCGCGGCGGGGGATCGTGTCTCGGCGATGGCGTTCGGTCCCGGCCTCACCGCGGAGAGCGCGCTGATGACCGTCGTGGCGCCGACCGGCTCATGAGCCCGGCCCTCGGGGTGCGCGATACCGAGACGCGTGAGCTGATGGACGACCCGCATGCGGATGCGCGGATGCTGGCGCGCACGTACGGTCGCTTCGGTCTCGTGAACGCACTGGTGTCCCGCCCCGGCACCCTCTACCGGCGGGACATCCGCCCGCGTGCGCGGCGCACCCGGCCGTTGCGGATCCTGGATGTCGGAGCCGGTGGGGGCGACCTGTGCCGGTTGCTCGCCGGGCGGTTGCGTCGCGATGGCCTCCGTGCGGAGATCACAGCGCTGGATGCCGACGAGCGGGCGATCCGCTGGGCATCGGCGCACGATCATGGTGCCGGCATCCGCTATCGCCATGCGTTGACGAGCGATCTGGTGGCGGCCGGTGACACCTACGACGTGGTGCTGTCCAACCACGTGCTGCATCATCTCGACGACGGCGAGCTCGCGGCGGTGCTCGACGACTCCCTACGGCTCGCGGCTCCCGGGGGCGTGGTGGTCCATCGCGACATCGCCCGCAGCCGGACCGCGCAAGTGCTGTTCGCCACGGCCACCTGGCCCCTCGCGCGTACGCTCCTCGCCGATTCGTTCATCCGCGAGGACGGCCTCATCAGCATCCGTCGCTCGTACACGGTCGACGAGCTCGCGGCCGTCGTCCCCGTCGGCTGGGAGGTGCGCGCCGGGGTGCCGTCGCGACTGGAGCTGCGCTGGGAGGACGATCGTGCCCGACCATGACGTGCTCGTGGTCGGGGCGGGGCCGATCGGACTGATGCTGGCGTGCCTCCTCGTGCAGGAGGGCTTGCGGGTGGTGGTCTGCGAACGGCGGACGCTGGCCGACGGTCGCACCAGGGCGATCGGCATCCACCGACCGGGACTGGATGCGTTGGACGCTGCCGGCCTCGGCCCTGCGGTGCGGGCGGAGGCGCTGCGGCTCGAGGGCGGCGAGGTGCGCAGCCGTCGCCGGACGCTGGCGACCCTCACGTTCGATCCGGACCGTCCGGTCCTGATTCTCCCGCAGACCCGGACGGATGCGCTGCTCCGCGACCGTCTGCACGCGCTGTCCGAGGATGCACTGATCGCCGGATGCACCGTGCGCGCGGTCAGGGAGAGAGGCGATGTCGTGCAGGTCTCGGTGGACACCGCGGGCGGTCCGCACGAGTTGACGGCGTCGGCGGTGGTCGTCGCCGATGGGGTCAGGAGCGCTCTCCGAGGAGAGCTCGACATCGCCTGGCGGCGCCGCTCCGGGCGGGCCTCCTACGCGATGCTCGACGTCCTCGATGCGCTGCCGGGGGAGCGCGCGATCCTGCACTGCGAACCGGGAGGCCTCGTCGAGTCCTTCCCTCTTCCGGACGGGCGTCGTCGGTGGGTCGTGCGCGCCACGCCCCACGCCCGACTGGATGCCTCGGCGGAGTTCCGGGCAGCGATCGAGGCGCGCACGGGGATCGTCATCGATCTCGACGACGGCGCGGAGCCGACGTCCTTCCTCGCGGCGCAGCATGCGGCCATGCGGCTGCAGCGGGGCCGGGTGATGCTTCTGGGGGATGCCGCGCACGAGATCAGTCCGATCGGCGGTCAGGGCATGAACCTCGGGTGGCTCGATGCCGCGCGCCTCGCGTCCGAACTCGTGTCGTCGTTGCCGGACCGGATGCCGGATCTGGCGAGGTTCGAGCGCAGAGTGCGCCGTTCCGCATCCCGGGCGCAGCGTCGCTCCGCGTTCTACATGTCGATGGGCGCCCCCGCACCGGCCCCGGTCGTGCAGGCGAGGGAGCAGCTGGTGCGCGTGCTGGGATCGCCGCCGTTGCGCGGCTGGACGTCCGGGCTCCTCACAATGCGCGGCCTGTGATGCACGAAGGCCCGGTCCGCGATGTGCGGACCGGGCCTTCGTGACCAGCGATCAGAAGTTGATCATGTGCCCCGCGAGGCCGTGGAAGCCTTCCTGCAGAGCCTCCGACAGTGTCGGGTGCGTGTGCACGTTGCGGGCCAGCTCGAGTGCGGTGAGGTCCCACTTCTGTGCGAGGGTCAGCTCGGGGAGCAGCTCGGAGACGTCCGGGCCGATCATGTGGGCGCCGATGAGCTCGAGGTGCTCGGCGTCGGCGATCAGCTTGACGAAGCCGACCGGCTCGCCGAGACCGTGCGCCTTGCCGTTGGCCATGAACGGGAAGGTCGCGACCTTGATCTCGCGCCCCTCGTCCTTGGCCTGTTGCTCGGTAAGGCCGAACGAGGCGACCTGCGGGGAGCAGAACGTCGCGCGCGGCATCATGCGATAGTCGCCGAGCGTCTGGGTCTCCGCGCCGCCGATCGTCTCGGCGGCGACGACACCCTGCGCCTCGGCAACGTGTGCGAGCTGCAGCTTGGCGGTCACGTCGCCGATGGCGTAGATGCCCTCGACGTTCGTGCGCATGTGATCGTCGATGTCGATCGCACCACGCTCGGTGAGCTTCACACCGGTGTTCTCGAGGCCGAAGCCCTCGATGTTCGGGGCGAAGCCGACCGACATGAGTACCTTGCCGGCCTCGATCGACGACTGCTGTCCGTCCTTGCCGGTATAGGTGACGGTGACGGAGGAGCCGTTGTCGACGATGGTCTCGACCTTGGTGGAGGTGAGGATGTCGACGCCGTAGTTCTTGTACTGCTTGGTGATCTCCTTCGAGACGTCCGCATCCTCGTTGGGAAGCGCACGGTCGAGGAACTCGATGATCGTGACCTTCACGCCGTAGTTCGTCAGCACGTAGGCGAACTCCATGCCGATCGCGCCGGCGCCGACGATGACGATCGACTCCGGCAGCTCACGGGTCATGATCTGCTCTTCGTAGGTCACGACGTTCTCGCTCAGCTGCACGCCGGGGAGCAGACGGACCTTGGATCCGGTGGCGATGATGACGTTGTCGAAGGTGACCTCTTCGGTCGTGCCGTCCGCCTTGGCGACCGAGATCGCCTTGGGGCCCGTGAACGTGCCGCGACCGTTGTACTCGGTCACCTTGTTCTTCTTCATCAGGAAGTGGATGCCCTTGACGCGTCCCTCGGCGACCTCGCGGCTGCGGTCGAAGGCCTTGCCGAAGTCGATCGTGAACTCGCCCGAGATGCCGAAGAAGTCGGCCTTGTGGTTGAGCGTGTGCGCGAGCTCGGCGTTCTTCAGGAGTGCCTTGGAGGGGATGCAGCCGACGTTGAGGCAGACACCGCCCCAGTACTTCTCCTCGATGATGGCGGTGGAGAGACCGAGCTGCGCGCTGCGAACCGCAGCGACGTATCCGCCAGGACCTGCACCAAGGATGACGACGTCGTAATGTGGCATGCCTTAAGCCTATCGCTCCGACGGGGCGTCGGAATCGGCCGGGGACCCGCCCCGACGACGGCTCATGACGATCCAGACGACCACGCCGGCGACGACCAGGACGGCGAGGATCGACACGATCCAGACCGCGGCTGAGCCGCCGTCCGAGTCGCTCGTGTCGTCCGGTGCGGGGGTCGAGGTCACTGCCGGGCCCGTGGTCTGCTCGGCGGACGGTGCGGTCGTGGTGGGTGCCGCGCTGGGCTCGTCGGTCGCGGCGGCGTCGTCGCCGACGGTCACGGTGAAGGAGTACTCGCCGGAGGTCGGGTGTCCATCGCTCGAGACGACCTTCCAGACCACGTGGTACACCCCGGCGGGGCCGGACCCGCTGAGCGGCTGCGTCGCGATCGCGCCGTCCACGGTCGCCGATCCCTCGGTGACCGAGTTCCCGGCGGGGTCGGTCACGACCACTTCCGTCGCTCCCTCGCCGTCGATGAGCTTCGCGCTGAAGGTGAGCGTCAGTGCGTCCGGAAGGGTCTCGACCGATTCGTCGGCGGCAGGCGACGACGACACGAGTGCATCGTGCGCGGAGGCCGACAGGGGGGAGAAGAGCACGAGGAGTGCGGCGAGCAGAGTCGCGGCGAGGGCGATCGGGGCGGCCGGGTGGCGCAGGGCTTTGGTCTTCACGACTCCACCCTATGAAGGAGCGGTATGCGATGGCTGAGTATGAAAGCCGCCTCCCGCGGGCGGCGCGCCATCCGATAGTCTGGATCATCAGGAGGGCACAGTGACAGACAGCGACAGCCGACCGGCCGGAGAAGCCGCAATCCACCGCTCCGGCGACCAGAAGCACGATGTGACGCAGACGTTCGGACACGATTCCGACCTGTCCTTCGTGCCGTTCGGAGTGGAGCTCACCGACGTCGAGCAGACCGCCATCGCGGCGCTGCCATCAGGATCGGCCCTGCTGCTGGTGCGCTCGGGCGCTCTCGCCGGCGCGCGATACCTCCTCGACACCGACGTGACCACGGTCGGCCGGCACCCCGAGGCAGACATCTTCTTCGATGACGTCACCGTCTCGCGTCGTCACGCCGAGATCACCCGCACGGGCACGACGTTCGAGATCATCGACCAGCGCTCGCTCAACGGCACGTACGTGAACGGAGAACGCGTCGACCGCAGCCCGCTGGTCGACGGCTCCGAGCTGCGCGTCGGCAAGTTCCGGCTGAACTTCTTCGCCTCTCCTCGCGATCGCGCGGCGGCGAACGCCTGATGGCGGCTTCCCCTGCCCGCGAACGTTCCGCGTCCGCGGGCTTGCTGAGTATCGGTCAGGTCCTCGCTCGGCTCACACCGGAGTTCCCCGACCTCACCTCCAGCAAGTTACGCTTCCTCGAGGTGCAGGGCATCGTCACCCCGTCTCGCACGGAGTCCGGCTATCGCAAGTTCTCCGCGGCCGACATCGAGCGGCTGCGACTCGGGCTCACCCTGCAGCGCGACCACTATCTGCCGTTGAGCGTCATCCGCGAGCAGCTCGACGAGACCGAGGCGGCGGGGGACACACCGTCGCTCGTCCCGCCGCCGTCGATCACCCCGACGCCGCGGCGCTACCGCCGCGACGAGCTCCTCGCCGCGGCGGCCGCGGGTCCGCAGCTGCTGAACGACGCCATCAGCACCGGTGTCATCACTGCGCAGGAGAGCTATCCCGAGGCGACGGTGAAGCTGCTGCGCGGTCTCGTCGCGCTGGACCGTCACGGCATCGAGCCGCGTCACCTGCGTTCCCTGCGTCAGGGCGCCGAGCGCGAGGTGGCTCTCATCGAGTCCGCGCTGTCCACGCTGCTGCGCCGGACCGATGCCTCGTCCCGTGCGAAGGCCAGTGAGCTGGGCCCGGAACTGGCCACCCGGATCGACGAAGTGCGTTCGCTCTTCGTCAGGGACGCCCTCTCCCGAGTGCTTTCGTAACGAACTGGTTGCGACACACCTTCGGCGTCGTGCGGATGTGATTGCCGGTGCCCAGGCACTGCTCTACCGTAGGAGATAACCGTTCCAGGGAGGATTTCAGATGAATGCGGATGAGCTAGCAGGCGACCCGCGGTTCGTGCCCGAACTCCTTTTCACGGACGGTCTCCCGGCCATGGACGACGAGGTCGGATACCGCGGTGCGGTCGCTGCTCGTGCCGCTGGCATCACCTATCGTCAGCTCGACTACTGGGCGCGTACCGAGCTCGTGGAGCCCACCGTCCGCGGGGCCAGCGGTTCCGGCTCGCAGCGGCTCTACGGCTTCCGCGACATCCTGGTGCTGAAGCTCGTGAAGAGCCTCCTCGACACCGGGATCTCCCTGCAGCAGATCCGCACGGCTGTGGAGGAACTGCGTCGCGCCGGTATCCGCGACCTCGCCGGCACCACGCTGATGAGCGACGGTGCCTCGGTCTACCTCTGCACGTCCAACGACGAGGTCATCGACCTCGTCAGCCGCGGCCAGGGCGTGTTCGGCATCGCCGTCGGAAAGGTCCTCCGGGAGGTGGAGTCGACGCTCGTCGCTTTCGATGCCACGGCTCCCGATCCCGTCGACGAGCTCTCCGCTCGCCGGACCAAGCGTTCCGCCTGATTCCGCGATCCGGACACGCATAACGGCCACCCTCGAAGAGGATGGCCGTTTCGCTGTGCGCGTCGGGGGTCTCGTCAGCTCTGCGGACCGCTCTCGGGAACGGGGATCCGTCCGGTGCGGATGATCCGGTCGAGGAGCTGGTCGAAGTCGGCCGCGAGCTCCTGTGCGGAGTCGCCCGGCCAGATGTGCAGTGGCTTCGCGGCTCCCTGCGCCTGCTGCAGCGAGGTGCGCTCCGGCAGCTGGGGGGAGAGCACGAGCGGGCCGAACATGTCGCGCAGCTCCTTGATGCGGAACTGGTGCTCGATCGACTGCGGGCGCACCCGGTTCACGACGATGCCGAGAGGCTGGAGGCGAGGGGAGAGTCCGCGACGGATCTCCTCGATCGCGCGGAGGGCGCGGTCGGCGGCGGCGACGGAGAAGAGGCCGGGTTCGGTGACCACCATGACGCGGTCGCTCGCGGCCCAGGCCGTGCGTGTCAGTGCGTTCAGCGAGGGGGCGCAGTCGACGAGCACGAGGTCGTAGTCGGCCTCGACGGCGGCGAGTGCTTCCTCGAGCTTCCAGACATCGCGGACGCTCGGGTGCGGCCCGTCGAAGTTGATGGCGGACGGGCTGCCGATGAGGACATCGATCGTGCCGGGGTGCACCTTCGCCCAGCCGCTGGAGGTGATCGCCTGACGGACGACCTTCTCCTTCGGGTTCGCCAGGACGTCGGCGATGTTGAGGCGCCCGGCGACCTGGATGTCCATCCCGGTGGAGACGTCTGACTGCGGATCGAGGTCGACGACGAGAGTCCGGACGCCTCGGGCGAAGGCCGCTGAGGCCAGTCCGAGTGTCACGGTCGTCTTGCCGACGCCCCCCTTGAGAGAGCTGACGCTGAGTACGTGCACGGACACCACGTTACCTTCCCCTAGGCTGGGGGAACACTCAGCCCCGCCCCATGCGCATCGAAAACGCTGCGCATCGAGCTCCTAGAGGTGTGCATGTTCCAGAAGATCCTTGTGGCGAACCGCGGCGAGATCGCGATCCGCGCCTTCCGTGCGGCAGTCGAAGTGGGGGCGCGCACCGTCGCGGTGTTCCCTCATGAAGACCGCGGCTCCGTACACCGGCTCAAAGCCGATGAGGCGTACGAGATCGGGGAGCGCGGCCATCCGGTGCGCGCGTACCTGAGCGTCGACGAGATCATCCGCGTCGCGCTCGAGTCCGGTGCCGACGCCATCTACCCGGGGTACGGATTCCTCTCCGAGAACCCCGAGCTGGCGGAGAAGGCCGCCGCGAACGGGATCGTGTTCATCGGCCCGCCCTCGAACGTGCTCGAGATGGCGGGCAACAAGGTCGAGGCCAAACGGCACGCCGTCGAGGCGGGCGTCCCGGTGCTCCGCTCCACGGAGGCCTCCGACGACGTCGACGCTCTGGTCGCGCAGGCGGAGGCGATCGGGTTCCCGCTGTTCGCCAAGGCGGTCGCCGGCGGTGGCGGTCGGGGCATGCGACGGGTCGAGACGTTCGGAGAGCTCGCCCCTGCTCTGGCCGAGGCCATGCGGGAGGCTTCCAGCGCCTTCGGCGACGCGCGCATGTTCCTCGAGCAGGCGGTCGTGCGCCCCCGCCACATCGAGGTCCAGATCCTCGCCGACAAGACCGGCGAGACCGTGCACCTGTTCGAGCGCGACTGCTCGGTGCAGCGCCGTCACCAGAAGGTCGTCGAGATCGCTCCGGCACCGAACCTCGATGACAGCATCCGCACCGCTCTGCACGGCTATGCGGTCGCTTTCGCCCGATCGATCGGCTACGAGAACGCCGGTACGGTCGAGTTCCTCCTCGAGACCGCAGGGGAGCGCGCCGGCGAGGTCGTCTTCATCGAGATGAACCCGCGCATCCAGGTCGAGCACACCGTGACCGAGGAGGTCACCGACGTCGACCTCGTGCAGAGTCAGATGCGTATCGCCGCCGGTCAGACGCTGGCCGATCTCGGACTGCAGCAGGAGAACCTGCACCTGCGCGGTGCTGCACTGCAGTGCCGCATCACGACCGAGGACCCCACGCAGGGATTCCGTCCCGATACGGGCAAGATCACCACCTACCGTTCGCCCGGTGGTGCCGGCATCCGGCTCGATGGCGGCACCGTCCACCAGGGCGCGCAGATCAGTCCCCACTTCGACTCGATGCTGGCCAAGCTCACCTGCCGCGGGCGCGACTTCCCGGCCGCCGTCGCGCGTGCCCGTCGCGCTCTCGCCGAGTTCCGCATCCGCGGGGTCTCCACCAACATCCCGTTCCTGCAGGCCCTCCTCGAGGACGACGCGTTCATCGCCGGCGACGTGAGCACGTCGTTCATCGACGAGCGCCCCGAGCTGCTGCGCGGACGTGTCTCGAAGGACCGCGGCACCAAGCTGCTGAACTGGCTCGTGGACGTCACCGTCAACAAGCCGAACGGCGCGCACCCCGGTGTCGTCGACCCGATCACCAAGCTTCCCGCGATCGACCTGACGTCCACGCCGGAGGCGGGTTCGCGTCAGCGTCTCCTCGAGCTCGGGCCGGAAGGCTTCGCCCGCAGCCTGCGTGAGCAGACGGCGCTCGCGATCACCGACACCACGTTCCGTGACGCGCACCAGTCCCTGCTCGCGACGCGGGTCCGCACCAAGGACCTCACCGCGGCGGCTCCGTACCTCGCCAGGCTCACCCCCGGCCTGCTCTCGGTCGAGGCGTGGGGCGGTGCCACCTACGACGTGGCGCTGCGCTTCCTCGGAGAAGACCCGTGGGAGCGCCTCGACAAGCTGCGCGCCGCCCTTCCGAACGTCGCGATCCAGATGCTGCTGCGCGGCCGCAACACGGTCGGGTACACGCCGTACCCGACCGCGGTCACCGAGGCGTTCGTCGCCGAGGCCGCCGCGAGCGGCGTCGACATCTTCCGCATCTTCGACGCCCTCAACGACGTCGAGCAGATGCGCCCGGCGATCGAGGCGGTCCGCAACACCGGCACCGCCGTCGCCGAGGTCGCGCTCTGCTACACCGGCGACCTGCTCGACCCCGCCGAGGAGCTCTACACCCTCGACTACTACCTGGGTCTCGCTGACCAGATCGTGGCCGCGGGCGCGCACATCATCGCGATCAAGGACATGGCGGGTCTGCTGCGTCCGGCAGCGGCGGCGAAGCTCGTCACGGCGCTGCGCGAGCGCTTCGATCTTCCGGTCCACCTGCACACGCACGACACCCCGGGCGGTCAGCTCGCGACCCTCCTCGCCGCCAGTGCGGCGGGCGTGGATGCGGTCGACGCGGCGTCGGCGCCGCTCTCCGGCACCACGAGCCAGCCTTCGCTGTCGTCGCTGGTCGCCGCGCTCGCGCACACCGAGCGCGACAGCGGGATCTCGCTGGCGGGCGTCTCCGATCTCGAGCCGTACTGGGAGGCGGTGCGCCGCCAGTACGCACCGTTCGAGTCGGGTCTCCCAGGACCCACGGGGCGGGTCTACCACCACGAGATCCCGGGCGGGCAGCTCTCCAACCTGCGCCAGCAGGCGAAGGCGCTCGGTCTCGCCGACGACTTCGAGCTGATCGAGGACATGTACGCGGCTGCGAACCGGATCCTCGGTCGCGTCCCGAAGGTCACTCCTTCGTCGAAGGTCGTGGGCGATCTCGCCCTCCACCTCGCCGCGGTCAAGGCCGACCCCGCCGACTTCGAGGCCAACCCGGAGAAGTACGACGTTCCGGACTCTGTCGTCGGCTTCATGGCGGGCGAGCTCGGGGATCTTCCGGGCGGCTGGCCCGAGCCCTTCCGTACCAAGGTGCTCGCCGGCCGTGCTGTGCGCACGGGTCTCACGGCGATCACGAAGGACGATGAGGCGGTACTCGCCGGCACCAGCGCGGAACGCCGTACCCGGCTCAACACGCTGCTGTTCCCGGCCCCGACCGCGGAGTTCGCGGAGCGCCGCGAGCTGTTCGGCGATCTGTCCGTGCTCGACACGAGCGACTACCTCTATGGTCTCGTGGCGGGGCAGGAGCACCAGATCGAGATCGATCGCGGTGTGCGGCTGTACGTCGGTCTCGAAGCCATCGGCGATGCGGACGACCGGGGCATGCGCACGGTCATGACGACCCTGAACGGGCAGCTCCGTCCGGTGTTCGTCCGTGATCGCTCCATCAAGGTGGACGCCCACGAGGTCGAGAAGGCCGACACGTCCGTGCCGGGCCAGGTCGCGGCGCCGTTCTCCGGAGTGGTGACGTTGAAGGCCGAGGTCGGGTCGACCGTCCGCGCCGGCGAGCCCGTCGCGTCGATCGAGGCGATGAAGATGGAAGCGGCCATCACCGCGCCCGTCGACGGCGTCGTCGAGCGCCATGCGATCGCCGAGACCCAGCAGGTCGATGCCGGAGATCTTTTGGTCGTGATCCGCCCCGCGCACTAATCTTGTGCGGGCGAGGGCCGCACATCTCATGTGCACCCGAGGCTCGCGCAGGCTTGGAGCGACATCGTGACCCCGAAGAACACCGCAGACCCTGACGAGAACCCGCTGGGGGTGCTCGACGAAGCCGCGTCCCTCGACACGGCAGGTATCGGCATCCTCGGCGGGATCTCCCAGGTGAGCGTGACATTCCCCCAGGACGAAGACGACGAGCTCGCCGATGACGGCGTCGTGGAAGGCGAGGTCGTCGCCGACCTCGTCGTCGATCCGCCCGTCGTCGTGGCCGCGAAGCCGACGGCGGCATCGAAGGCGAAGCCGCTGTCGAAGCCGGCTCCTGCTCCTCGTTCCGCCACCGCGCCGACGCCCATCCCCGTGGTGGAGTCGATCGTCGAGCCTCCCGCTGTCACGGGTGTGATCGAGGAGTCCGCCCTCGTCGGCTCCGTCGTGATCGACGTTCCCGCGGGTGCACCGGTCTCCTCGGAGGACGTCGTCGATGCGATCGTCGAGGAGGATCCGGCGGTCGAACCGAAGACCGTGGCGGAGCAGCCCGCTGAAGAACCCGATGTCGTGAACGAACGAGCCGCCGAGGAGGTCGCCGCTGCGCGGTTCCTCGCCGGGTCTCGGGCCGAGCTCGCGACGCCTCCGCCCGCACCCGCCTCAGCGGTGCGCCCCTCCGTCGAGAAGGAGACCAGCATCGTGTCCACCCCCGAAGATCGATCGGTCGTGCCGCAGCCTCCGCGTGCAGCAGCGCGCGCGGATGTGACCCTCACCTCCAAGCGGCTCGACGAACTGGGCGAGTCGTCCCGGGAGTCGGCCGACCTGCTCACGGCCGATCGCCTCCTCGATCCGCACCGGATCGCGAAGCCGGAGCCGGAAGGCGCGTGGAGCCACTTCCTCTATTCGATGTCGGGACGCCGCATCAACATCGGCGATGGTCGGCGCGCACGCGAGCGAAAGGCCCTGTCGGCACGGATCGCCGCACCGCTGACCGGGGGAGCCCGGTTCGTCCCGGTGCTCTCGCGCAAGGGTGGCGTCGGCAAGACGACGATCACCGCGCTGCTCGGGATGGCGCTGGCAGACGCGCGGGAGGACCGTGTGATCGCGGTCGACGCGAACCCCGATCGGGGGACGCTCGCCGAGCGCATCGTGCGCGCGCACCACAGCAAGTCGGTGCGCGACCTCGTCCGCATCCATGACGACGTCAAGGGCTACCACGACATCTCCGCCATCGTGGCGCGGGACGCGACGCGCCTCGACGTGCTCGCATCCGACTCCGACCCGCGGATCGCCGAGGCGTTCAGCGACAGCGACTACCGCGATGTCGCGGGCGTGGCCGCGCACTACTACTCGCTCGTGCTCACCGACACCGGGACGGGCATCGTGCACTCGGTCATGTCCGCCACTCTCGACCTCGCCGATCAGATCGTCATCGTGTCGGGTCTCAGCGTCGACGAGGCGCGTCTCGCGTCGGAGACGCTCACCTGGCTCGAGACCAACGGATACGCGGATCAGGCGCGCGAGGCGATCGTCGTGCTCAACCAGTCCACGCCGGGCACCCCCCTCGTGCGTCTGAACGAGTTGCAGGCGCATTTCGCCACACGCGCGCGCAGTGTCGTGCGCGTGCCGTACGACCCGCAGATCGCGGGCGGGGGAACGATCGTGTTCGCGAATCTGCTGCCCGAGACCCGAGTCGCGGCCCGCGAGCTGGCAGCACTGCTGGTCGAGGGCCTGCGGGCCAGGGCCGCCTGATGGCTGTCCGTGAGATCCGCATCTTCGGAGACCCCGTCCTGCGAACCGTGTGCGCGCCGATCGAGGAGATCGACGACGGCGTCCGCGCGCTGGTCGCCGACCTCGTCGACACGGTCGAGCTCCCTGGACGGGCCGGGGTGGCCGCACCGCAGATCGGTGTGGCGGTGCGCGCTTTCAGCTACAACATCGATGGCGACATCGGGTACGTGCTCAACCCGGTCCTCACCGAGGTCCGCGGCGAGCCCGAGCCCACGGGGGAGGGATGCCTGTCGGTACCGGGTCTCTGGCACGATGCACAGCGCCACCCGTGGGCCCGCGTCGAGGGCATCGATCTGGACGGCAACCCGGTCGTGCTCGAGGGCGACGGGCTGCTCGCCCAGGCGCTGCAGCATGAGACCGACCATCTCGACGGCAAGCTCTTCCTGACCCGTCTCGACCCGGAGACCCGCAAGACTGCGATGCGCGAGGTGCGGGAGAGCTCCTGGTTCTGATCGCCGAACCACCCCCGTGCGAACGAACCGGCCCCCTGCGCTCGAGCGCAGGGGGCCGGTTCGTTCGCAAGAGGCCGGTTCGGCCCCGACGTCACCCGCCGATCGGGACGTTGGTCGTCGCGACCGGCTCGTCGTAGATCGCGGCGATCTCGTCCGCGAAGTCGTTCATGATGATGTTGCGCTTGATCGAGAGCTTCGGGGTGAGGTGGCCCGACGCCTCGGTCCACTCGGAGTCGAGGATCGTGAACTTCCGGATGGACTCCGCGCGCGAGACACGGCTGTTCGCGGCATCCACGGCGCGCTGCACCTCGGCGCGCACGGCGGCGTTCTTCGCGGCGTCCGCGAGCGACATCGTGGCCTCGAGCCCGTTGTTCGCGAGCCAGGTGGGGAGCATCTCCGGGTCGAGGGTGACGAGTGCCGAGATGAACGGGCGCTGGTCGCCCACCACGACGACCTGTCCGATGATCGGGTTCGCGCGGATCGGGTCCTCGAGTGCGGCCGGTGCGACGTTCTTGCCGCCGGCCGTGACGATGATCTCCTTCTTGCGGCCGGTGATCGTGAGGAAGCCCTCGGAGTCGAAGCTGCCGATGTCTCCGGTGTGGAACCATCCACCCTCGCTGAAGGCCTCCGCGGTCGCCTCGGGGTTGTTCCAGTACTCCTTGAACACGTTGATGCCGCGGACCTCGATCTCACCGTCGTCGGCGAGACGCACGCCGACACCAGGCAGGGCCGGGCCGACCGTGCCGATCTTCGACTTGTCGGCCAGGTTCACCGTCGCAGGCGCCGTCGTCTCGGTCAGACCGTAGCCTTCGAGGATGACCACGCCGAGGCTGTGGAAGAAGTGGCCGAGGCGCGAGCCCAGGGGAGCGGAGCCCGACACGGCGTAGACGACGTTGCCGCCCATCGCCTCGCGGAGCTTGTTGTAGACGAGCTTGTTGAACAGCGCGAACTTGAGCTTCATCCCGAAGGGGATCTTCTTGCCTTCCTCGAGCAGCTTGGAGTGCTCGATCGCGACGTCGGCGGCGGCGCGGAAGATCTTGCCCTTGCCTCCGGCCTCGGCTTTCTGCTCCGCCGAGTTGTACACCTTCTCGAACACGCGGGGGACCGCGAGGAGGAAGGTGGGCTTGAAGGATCCGAGGGCGGGGAGCAGCTGACGCGTGTCGGGCTGGTGCCCGGTGCGCACGCCGGCGTGGACGTCGAGGATCGAGATGAACCGTGCGAAGACGTGTGCGGTGGTGATGAAGAGGAGGGTGGACGCCCCGGGCGTCTGCACGACCTCGTCGAGCGCCTTGGCCGAGTTGCGGGACAGCTCCACGAAGTTGCTGTGGGTGAGCACGCATCCCTTCGGGCGGCCCGTCGAGCCCGAGGTGTAGATGAGGGTCGCGATGTCCGAGCCCACGGCGAGGTTGCGGCGCCGGGTGATCTCCGCGTCGGTGACGGACGCGCCCTGAGCGGTGAGCGTGTCGATCGCTCCGAGGTGCAGCTGCCAGATCTCGCGGAGCAGGGGCAGGTCACCGCGCACCTCGTCGACGCGGGCGAAGTGCTCGGGCGACTCCACGATCAGCGCGATCGCGCCGGAGTCCTCGAGGATCCACTGGATCTGCGAGGGGGAGCTGGTCTCGTAGATCGGCACCATGACGGCGCCGGCATAGAAGAGCGCGAAGTCCACGAGCGTCCACTCGTAGGTCGTGCGCGCGAGGAATCCGACCTTCTCGCCGGGCTGGATACCGGCGGCGGCGAAGCCCTTCGCGAGGGCGATCACCGCCGTCTGGAAGTCGGCGGCGGAGATGTCGCGCCAGCCGTCGCCGTCCGGCACGGAGAACAGCGCCCGATCGGGGGTGGCCTCGACGCGCTTGACCAGGAGGTCGGCGACGTTCGCGTCGGGGTCGGCGGGGACGATCGCGGGGACTTCAAACTGGACCACGGCAGCTCCTTCGGTACCGGTCGGGCACGGATGTGATTCGAGTCTAGGGTATGGGACCGGGTCGCGTCCGAGCTGAGACTCGGTCGCGACGATGCCCGACTCGACGGGGTCATCCCGGTCGAGGGCGCCACGACGCTAGACTTCACCTCGATGTTCTACTGGCTGATGAAGTTCGTGGTGATCGGCCCCGTGGTCAAGGCGGTGTTCCGCCCGTGGATCGTGGGGCGGAAGAACGTGCCCGCGAGCGGGGCGGCGATCCTCGCCAGCAATCATCTGTCCTTCGCCGATTCGATCTTCCTTCCGCTGGTGATCGATCGGCCGATGTCCTTCCTCGCCAAGAGTGACTACTTCACCGGACGCGGTCTCAAGGGCTGGGCCACCAAGTTCTTCATGAAGGCGACCGGGCAGATCCCGATCGACCGCTCGGGCGGCAAGGCCTCGGAGGCCTCGCTGAACACCGGGCTCCAGGTGCTCGGCGGGGGCGATCTGCTCGGCATCTATCCGGAGGGGACGCGCAGTCCCGACGGCACTCTCTACCGCGGTCGCACGGGCATCGCCCGCATGGCGCTGGAGGCGAAGGTCCCGGTCGTGCCCGTGATCATGGTCGACACCGACACGGCGATGCCGATCGGTCGCCGACTGCCGCGCATCGTCCGGGTGGGGATCGTGATCGGGGAGCCCCTCGACTTCTCCCGGTACGCGGGCATGGAGAACGACCGCTACATCCTGCGATCGGTCACGGACGAGATCATGGTCGCCCTGCAGCGACTGGGGGAGCAGCGGTACGAAGACGTCTACGCGTCGACCGTCAAGGACCGGCTTCCCACTCGCGTCACATAGGCTGCGCGCGGATCTCGGCGTTCCCTGCGACCACTAGGCTGGAACGCATGCTCCCGCACCACATCGAAGCCCTTGATGCATGGCGCTCGCTTCCCATCAAGCAGCAGCCGCAGTGGCCCGACGCGGACCGCGTCGCCGACGTCTCCCAGCAGATCGCCACGCTTCCGCCGCTGGTCTTCGCCGGTGAGGTCGACAACCTCCGCGACCGCCTCGCTCGTGCGGCGTCCGGCCAGGCCTTCCTTCTGCAGGGTGGCGACTGCGCCGAGACGTTCGCCGGTGCGACGGCCGAGCAGATCCGCAACCGCATCAAGACGGTGCTGCAGATGGCTGTCGTCCTGACGTACGGCGCATCGATGCCCGTCGTGAAGATGGGTCGCATGGCAGGGCAGTTCGCGAAGCCGCGCTCGAGCGACACCGAGACGCGCGGCGATGTCACGCTTCCCGCCTACCGCGGCGACATCGTGAACGGGTACGACTTCACCGAGGGCTCCCGCACGGCCGACCCCGGTCGCCTGCTGCAGGGATACCACACGGCCGCCTCCACGCTGAACCTCATCCGCGCGTTCACGCAGGGCGGGTTCGCCGATCTCCGCGAGGTGCACTCGTGGAACAAGGGCTTCGCGCAGAACCCGGCCAACCAGCGCTACGAGCGCATGGCTGCCGAGATCGACCGTGCGATCAAGTTCATGGAGGCTGCCGGAGCGGACTTCGACGAGCTCAAGCGCGTCGAGTTCTTCACGGGCCATGAGGGCCTGCTGATGGACTACGAGCGCCCTATGACGCGTATCGACTCGCGCACGGACACCCCGTACAACACGTCGGCGCACTTCCTCTGGATCGGTGAGCGCACGCGCGAGCTCGACGGCGCGCACGTCGACTACTTCTCCAAGATCCGCAACCCCATCGGCGTGAAGCTCGGACCGACCACGTCGCCCGAGACGGCGCTGGCACTGATCGACAAGCTCGACCCCGAGCGCGAGCCCGGACGACTGACGTTCATCACGCGCATGGGCGCGGGCAAGATCCGCGACGCTCTGCCTCCGCTGCTCGAGGCCGTCCGCGACTCGGGTGCGCAGCCGCTCTGGGTCACCGACCCGATGCACGGCAACGGCATCACGACGCCGACCGGATACAAGACCCGCCGTTTCGACGACGTGGTAGACGAGGTGCGCGGCTTCTTCGAGGCGCACCGCGCTGTCGGCACGTTCCCCGGTGGCATCCATGTCGAGCTCACCGGCGACGACGTCACCGAATGCCTCGGTGGATCGGAGCAGATCGACGAGGCGGCGCTGGCCACGCGTTACGAGAGCCTGTGCGACCCGCGTCTGAACCACATGCAGTCGCTGGAGCTCGCCTTCCTCGTGGCCGAGGAGCTCGAGAAGCGCTGACACCCTTCGTCTCCTGACAGAAGAAGCCGCCCCCGGAATCCGGAGGGCGGCTTCTTCGTGTGTCCGGAGTCTCAGCCCCTGAGTTCGATCGAGAGGTTCACGGTGCCGCCGCGCGGCAGGGACTTGTCGGCGCCAGGGTCCTGGCTTGTCACCTTGGCCATGTCGGCGAAGCCGGGGAGATCGCCCCAGGCGGCGTACGTCGCCTTGAAGCCCTTGTCCGAGAGGATCTGCTTGGCGTCCTTCAGGGTCTTGCCGGTGACATCGGGTACCGGGAACAGCTCGGGTCCCTTCGAGACGATGAGCTGCACGTTGTCGCCCGGCCGCCAGTTGCCCGCCTCTGCGCGGTCGGCGACGCCGATGACCTGGTCTTTCGCGACCTTGTCGCTGAACACGTACTGCGGGTCGGACGTGACGACGAGTCCCTTGTCGGTGAGCGTGCTGGTGGCCTCGCCGACCGACATCCCCGCGACGTCGGGGAACTCTCCCGCCGACACATACAGCTGCACGGAGTCGTCTTCGAAGATCTCGCAGCCTTCGCCGCATTCGTAGCCGTCGCGGCCGTCGCGCGGCGTGACGTACGCGTTGATGACGATGCCGGAGTCGGCATCCGAGAACAGGACGAGGGACTTCTCGTCCACGTTGACGTTGACGCTCTCGAGGTAGGTCCTGGCGTCCTGTTCGGCACGACCGTTCAGCGCATCGAGGGTGTGGTTCGCCGGTCCGGCGGAGACGATCACGGCCACCGGGGTGCCCTTGTCGAGACGCGTGCCCTCGGCGGGGTCGGTCTTGATCACGGTGCCCTTGTCGATGTCGATCGAGAACTCGTCCTGCTGCGAAGGCACGAAACCGGCTTCGGTCAACACGGATGCCGCCTGGTCGTAGGTGCCGCCGGCGACACCGGGCACGGCGATGAGCGAGCCGGGGCCGGAGCCGAACCACCAGCCGACGCCGCCCGCCAGCACGGCCAGCAGCAGGACGAGTGCGAGGAGGAAGGCGCCGCGTGCTCGTCGTTTCGATGCACGTCGACGAAGGAGAGTGGCGTTGTCGATCGCGGCAGGAGTGGGGGCCGTCGGATCGGCGATGACCATGGTGCCCGGCATGACCTTGGTGAGGTCGCCCGAGTCGCCCTGGCTGTGCTGCGGGGCAGTGGCTCTGGCTGCGGTCGGGGTGACACCGAGGTCGCGCTCGATCTCCCGGAGTCGCTCGAGCATCTGCTGCGCGTCGTCCGGTCGCTCGTCGGGGGACTTCTCCGTGGCCCAGAGCACGAGTTCGTCGAGCTGTTCCGGCACGGCGGGGTTGCGCACACTCGGACGCGGCACCGACTCGGTGGCGTGCTGGAATGCGATCTGCATGGGCTGCTCGCCCTTGTACGGCTGCTCGCCGACCAGCATCTCGTACAGCATGATGCCGAGGGCGTAGATGTCGCTGCGGGCGTCGGCGGTGCCGCGGGTGACGAGCTCGGGGGCGAGGTAGGCGATCGTGCCCAGCAGCTGCTGCCCGGTCGCGGTGTTCGCCGTGGTCGCCCTGGCGAGACCGAAGTCGCCGATCTTGATGCGGCCGTCTTCTGCGAGGAGCACGTTCTCCGGCTTCACATCGCGGTGCACGATGCCGGCGCGATGCGCGGCCGAGAGGCCGGAGAGGATCGCATCCATGATCGTGATGGTCTGCGGGATCGTGAGGCGCTTCTGCTCGCGGAGCAGCTCGCGCAGCGTGATGCCGGGCAGATACTCCATCACGAGATAGGCGAGCTCGCCGTCCTGCCCCTGGTCGAAGACGTTGACGACGTGCGGGTCGGCGAGACGTGCCGCTGCCCGGGCCTCTTGGATGAAGCGGCTCTGGAAGGCGGAGTCGTCGCTCAGATGCGCATGCATCACCTTCAGGGCGATGCGTCGTTCCAGGCGGAGGTCCGTGGCGACGTAGACCGTGGCCATGCCTCCGCGGGCGATGCGGGCGCGAACCCGGTAGCGGCCGTCGACAAGCCGCCCGATGAGGGGGTCGGCCTGCTGATTGGTCGTCACGTCAGAATTCTATGGAGAACTGCCTGAAAGACAGGGGAGCGCCTCACCCCTCGGGCCTGCGGGTTTTCCCGGATGTCGTCACCCGTAGAGCGCGAGCCAGGCATAGGCTTGCGTCTCCCATTGGCCGTACTTGTCCGGGTAAGCCGAGATCTGCACGGCCTGGGCTGCTGCAGTGAAGGGCATGCTCTCCCAGCCGGGGATGTCGAGCAGGCCGCGCGTGGCCCGGCCGTTCGGGTCGTTCTGACCGCCGTAGAACACGCGGGTGCTGCGGTCGGCGTCGAGGATCTGCGCGGGTGTCCCCCAGCCCGTGCTCGGGCGCTGCTGGAAGAGGCCGAGCGAATCGCGGTCGCCCCAGTCGAGGTTGCGCAAGCTCGACTCCACCATGCCGGTGGCGAGTGCGATGGCGATCGCGCGATCCGAGACGCCGAGTTCGCGGCCGATGCGGATGATGAGTGCGGCATTCCCCGCCTGCTCCGCGGTGAGCGACGCGGACAGCGCGCCGGCGGTCGCGGCTGGCGCAGGAGCAGGAGCCGGTGTCTGCGCTGCGGGGGATCCGCTGATCACGAGGGTCTGGCCGGGGTAGATGATCGATGTGGGGCCGAGACCGTTCGCCGCGAACAGCGCCTGCGTCGTCGTGCCGTGCTTCTGCGCGATGCCGAAGATCGTGTCGCCTGCGACGACGGCGTATGTCGCGGCGGCCACAGGTGCGGGCGCTGGCGCCACGGCCGGAGCCGCCGCCGGAGCCGGCGCGCCGGGTCCGCTCACGACGAGGGTCTGGCCCGGATAGATGACCGAGGCGCGAGTGAGGCCGTTCGCCGACAGCACGGCATCCACCGTGGTCGCATACTTCTGGGCGATCGCGAACACCGTGTCGCCTGCGACGACCTGGTGCGTGGCCGATACCGGCGCTGCCGCGGGCGCCGCGGCCGGGGCGGCGGTAATCGTCGCCTGCAGCGTGAGGGTCTGCCCGGGGTAGATCACCGAGCGCCAGGAGAGCCCGTTCCAGGTCAAGACGTCGACCGTGTTCAGGCCGAACCGCGACGCGATCGCCGAGATGGTGTCTCCCGGCTGCACCACGTAGCTGGCCGGAGCTGCCTGGGTGGGGACGACTCGTGTCGGCGTGACCCGCAGCCGTTCGACAGCAGTCGTGTCCGGCGTGGCAGCTTCGGCCGGTGCGGACACGAGTGTGGTGGCCAGTGTGCCGAGCACCGCAGCGGGTACACCCAGTCGCAGGTGTCGTGTTCGTCGTGTGGCGGTCTTGAAAGTCAAGGCGGGCCCCCTTTTCGAGCACTTCACGCTGACACGGATGTATATAGAAGTCAACAGAAGTGACGCAAGTGAACAGTGTGACTGGTGGGTCGACATGCGCGGCTACTGCAGAGGTGAGATAGTGGGCAACGTGTCTGAGAACGTTGCTGGAACCCCTGCTGCTGCTGTCGAGTGGTTGACGATGCCCGATCTCGTCGAGGCCCTGGATGTGCCCCTCGGGCGTGTCCGCCGCTTGATCGACGAGCACTACCTGGTCGGTTCGCGCCGCAGCGGCGTCTTCGCGGTCCCCGCTGCCTTCATCGTCGACGGACATCCGCTGAGCTCTCTGCGTGGAACCATCATCGTTCTGCAGGATGCCGGCTTCGAGGACGATGAACTCATCGACTGGCTCTTCGAGGAAGAGGAGTCGCTGGGTCGTTCGCCGATCGATGCACTGCTCGCCGGGCACAAGAGCGCCGTCCGTCGCCTGGCCCGCACTCTGGCCTGAGCGGCGCTCGATCTCAGGCGGAGCGCACGGTCGCTGCGCGTGCGAGTTCGCGGAGCTCGCCGACGGCCGCGTTGTCGAGTCGAGCGCCGGACAGGGCGCGATCCGCGTCACGCGCATAGTCGGCGATCAGGGTCTCCACCTGATCCAACGCGCCCGAATCGGTGATCGTCGCCTGGAGCGACGACACCTGCTGCGGTGTCAGCTCGGGGTCGCCGAGCATCTCGTCCAGGAGATTCCTCGCGGAGGGATCCAGAGTCTGCCGGGTGAGCGCGACGAGCACTGTGCGCTTCCCCTCCCGGAGATCGTCTCCCGCGGGCTTCCCCGTGACGGACGCGTCGCCGAACACACCGAGCACGTCATCGCGAAGCTGGAACGCCATGCCGAGGGGATGGCCGAAGCGACGGAGCGCCGCGAGCTGATCCGCATCGGCGCCGCTCAAGGCCCCTCCCAGGACGAGCGGCTGTTCGATGCTGTATCGCGCGGACTTCATCGATGCCACGCGCAGCGCGCGGTCAGCGTGGGTCGCGCCGTCGTTGACGCTCCACGCGGACTCCTCGGCGATGTCGAGGAACTGTCCCGTTGTCACGTCCCGTCGCATCCGCGCGTACTCGGTGCGCACGGCGCGAGCATGAGGGTGGCCATCCAGGGCAGATTCGAGGAGGTCATCGCTCCACGCGACGAGGAGGTCTCCGAGCAGGATGGCGGAAGCACGTCCGAACGAGTCGGCATCGCCCGACCATCCCGCAGCGCGGTGAGACGCCTCGAGCGCGCGATGCGCGGCCGGCCGGCCGCGACGGGTGTCGGAGTTGTCGATCAGGTCGTCGTGGACGAGGGCTGCCGACTGGAAGATCTCGAGTGCGGAGCAGACGTTCCAGAGCGCATCCGTCTCGGTCGCGGTGCGATCGTGGAAGCGGGCGACCGCACGCCATCCGGCGTGGCAGAAACGCGCGCGCAGCCTCTTGCCGCCGTCGAGCGTGCCGGCGGCGGCATCGAGGAACGATGCCGCATCCGGTCCGTACTCGGACGCTTCATCGCGCATCCGTCCGAGGAAGAGGTCGAGGTGCGCGGCGACGGCGTCGGGCACGGGGGAGGAGGGCGGCACGACTCCCAGCATACGTAAAGCAAGGGCACCTCGAACTGCTAGCCCCGGGCCCCCTGGCGCGCGTAGAATGAATGGCACGATACCCGAGGGGGACGAAATGCCACTCTCCGAACAGGAGCAGCGTCTGCTCGACGAGATGGAACGCCATCTCCTTCACAATGATGCCGACGTCGTGACCGCGCCGTCCGGCGATCGCGCATTGAGCTACCGAAATCTGGTCTACGGAGCACTCCTGCTCCTCGCCGGTGTCGGGGGGCTCGTCGCCGGGGTCATCCTCGGCGATGTCTGGGGCATCGTGGTCGGTGTCATCGGGTTCGCTGCGATGCTCGCCGGTGTGATGGTCGCCGTCACCCCGGTCCGGAGGACCAGTCCGACCGAGACGCGAGAGCGATCCAGCTCGAGGCGGCCCGACTCCGCGTCGTTCATGGATCGCATGAACGACCGCTGGGACCGCCGCCAGGACGGTCACTGACCCTCTTCGAAGACTTCACCACTGAAGCCCGGATGCTGAGCATCCGGGCTTCTTTTGTTGTCGCGCGACGCGCAGAGCCGCCACTCGCCCTCCACTGAGCCTCCACTCTCCTCCACCGCGGAATCCCGCGGTTACTCGGCGTACCCGGCGCGATAGCGAGAGGTGATCGGCGGATTGATCGTAGGAATGTGGAGGAAAGTGGAGTAAAGTGGGGCGCACCTCGAGTTGGCCGGACGCAGAGGGGGTGATGGCCGATGTTGCTGGGTACGCACTCACCGAAGCTGGACGACAAAGGACGGGTCATCCTTCCTGCGAAGTTCCGCGAGGACCTCGGCGGCGGCATCGTCGTCACGCGAGGTCAGGAGCGCTGCCTCTACGTGTTCAGCACGGCCGAGTTCGAGGCGATGCACGAGCGGATCCGCCAGGCCCCGCTCGCCAACAAGCAGGCGCGTGACTTCATGCGCCTGTTCCTCTCCGGTGCGAGTGCGGAGATGCCAGACAGCCAGAACCGCATCACCATCCCCGCGCACCTTCGTCAGTACGCAGGACTGCAGAAGGAGCTCATCGTCACCGGAGTCGGCGCCCACGCCGAGATCTGGGATGCCGAGAGCTGGAACGCCTACCTCGCCGCCGGTGAGGAGTCCTACTCCGATCTCGAGCAGGAGGTGATCCCGGGACTCTTCTGACCACGGCTGTGATGCCCCGCCGCTCCCGCCCCGACACACTTCCCCGGTGCCGGGTCGAGAAGCGGAGGGGGATCAGAGCCGAAGGTCACCCCGAGAAAGATCATGAACCTCCGAGACATCCACACCCCCGTCCTGCTCGACCGCTGCGTCGAACTGCTCGCTCCCGCCCTCCAGGAGGACGGAGCGGTGCTCGTCGATGCCACTCTCGGCATGGGCGGCCACTCCGAGGCCCTGCTCGAACGCTTCCCGAACATCCGGCTGATCGGTCTCGACCGCGACACCGACGCGCTGCGCATCGCGGGGGAGCGGCTCGCCCGCTTCAAGGACCGCGTGACGCTGGTGCACACCGTCTACGACGAGATCGGGTTGCACGCCCAGGGGGCCGCCGGGATCCTCTTCGACCTCGGCGTCTCCTCGCTGCAGCTCGACGAAGCAGACCGCGGCTTCGCGTACTCCAAGGATGCTCCGCTGGACATGCGCATGGACCAGACCAAGGGCATCACGGCAGCCGATGTGATCGCCACCTACAGCGAAGGCAACCTGCGCCGGATCTTCGAGAGGTATGGCGAGGAGAAGCTCGCGGGTCGCTACGCGCGCTTCATCATCGATGCGCGGCAGAAGCAGCCGATCACCCGGTCCGAGGAGCTCGTGGAGATCCTCATCGCGGCCACACCCGCCGCGGCCCAGCGCGCCGGCCATCCCGCCAAGCGCGTGTTCCAGGCGCTGCGCATCGAGGTCAACACCGAACTCAACGTCCTCGCCGACGCGATCCCCGCCGCCATGGACGCTCTCGCCGTCGGTGGTCGCATCGTCGTGATGTCTTACCAGTCGCTCGAAGATCGACTGGTCAAGCAGGCGTTCGCCGCGGCAGCCGCGTCGACCGCACCCGCGGGGCTGCCCGTCGAGCTGCCGGAGCACGCTCCGCGATTCCGGATCCTGACCAAGGGCGCGGAACTCGCCTCCGAAGACGAACGAGCACGCAATCCCCGGGCCATCCCGGTGCGGCTGCGAGCCGCCGAGAAGCAGCGGGAGAGCGCATGAGTGCGAACGCCGTCGTCCGCAAGCCGGCGCAGCCGGTCGTCCCCGCTCGCACGCCACAGCGCACGCTCCAGCCCGTCACCCGCCCGGCATCGCGTCGCAAGCCCAAGCTCGCGTACGCGCTCGTCGCCCTGGGCGGCGCGTTGGCGATCGGTGCGGCTCAGGTCGCGCTGTCTCTCGCGATCACCCAGGACTCCTTCACCCTCGCCAGCCTCTCCTCGCAGCAACGTGAACTGAACCTGCAGACCCACGCACTGCAGGAGGAGCTCACCGGCCTCAGCTCGCCGCAACTGCTCGCGAGCAACGCGGCCGGACTTGGCATGGTCGTGGCGGGTTCGCCCTCCTATCTGCGCCTCAGCGACGGGGCGGTGTTCGGCACCGGCGCGGGCGCGGACTGGACGTCCACGGTCAATCCCGATGGCGTCGGGGCTGTGAGCAACGCACTGATCGTCGCGACGCCGCCTCCGGCGACCGAGACCGAAGAGGGCGCGACGGAACAGCCGGTCCAGGATCTTCCGCCGGCGATCACCGACGGACTCCCCAGCCCCACCACGCATTGACCCCACACACGATCGACGGAGAGATCCCATGACGACTCGAGCCACCCGCGGGCCGCGGCGACGCACCGTCGTCGCCCTCGCCGTCATCCTGTGCGTGCTGGCGGCATTCGTCGTGCGACTGGTCGACATCCAGGTGGTGAGCGCCGACGAGCATGTGTCGGAATCGCTCCAGCACATCGGTGCCGGCTCCTCGATCCCCGGTCAGCGCGGTGAGATCGTCGACGCCGACGGCACGGTGCTCGCCTCCAGCGTGATGGTCTACGACGCGCAGCTCAGCCCGAAGGTGATCATGGTCGTGGAGGAGAAGAAGCCGAAGCTGCCGTGGGCGGAAGCGTCCGAGAAGATCGCGGCGATCACGGGCCAGACCGGCGATGAGGTGCGCAAGCTCGTGTCCGACGCACTCGCCGCGAACCCGGACAGCCAGTACGTCGAGCTCAAGCGCGGACTCAACACGGAGCAGTACATCGAGCTGCGCAAGCTCGGTCTGTCCTCGTACCTGAGCATGCCTGCCCGCGAGACACGGGTGTACCCGAACGGGGCCGTCGGCGGCAACCTCCTCGGTTTCCTCGACAACACGGGAGAGGCGCAGGCCGGTGTCGAGCAGCTCGACGACAAGTGTCTCGCGCCCGTCGACGGGCAGGAGACCTACCGCAAGGGCAAGGACGGGGTGGTCATCCCCGGCAGCGAGCGCACGGTGGACGCCGTGAACGGCGGTTCCGTGCAGCTCACGATCAACAGCGACCTCAACTGGTACCTGCAGCAGATGATCGCCGAAGAAGCTCAGGCGAAGGGCGCCAAGGGCGGCACCGTCACGGTCGTGGAGGTGAAGACGGGCAAGATCAGGGCGGCGGCCGAGTGGCCGGCGCTCGACCCCAACAACCTCGATGCGTCGACGCCCGACACTCGTGCGAGCCAGATCTTCCACCGCGACTTCGAGCCCGGATCGACCTTCAAGGCGATCACCGCCGCCGCCGTGATCGAGGGTGCCGGACTGACGCCGCTGAGCACGGTCAGCGCCGCATCCCGGGAGAAGTTCCCCAACGGCGCCGTGATCAACGACGCGTTCAGCCACCCCGCCTACGAGTACACGCTCGCCGGCGGTCTCATCGACTCCTCGAACGTGGCGCTGTCCAAGTTCGGCACGATGGTCAGCCCCGACGTGCGGTACGACTACCTGCAGAAGTTCGGTGTCGGGCAGAAGACGCTCGACTTCCCGTCGGAGGTCGGCGGGATCCTGCACCCGGTCAGCGAGTGGGACAACCAGTCGCTCTACACGACCACGTTCGGTCAGTACTTCACGGTCACGGCCGCGCAGCTCGCAGGTGCCTACCAGGCGATCGCGAACGGCGGCGAGAAGATCGACCTCTCGCTGGTCGAGTCGTGCACGGCCACCGACGGAACGGTCACGACCCCCGCCGACCCGAAGCACGAGCAGATCATCAAGGAGTCGACGGCGGCCGATCTCACGCGGATGCTGGAGAATGTCGCGGTGCAGGGTGGCAACGCCGACCACATCCAGGTGCCGGGCTACCGTGTGACCAGCAAGACCGGTACCGCACAGGTCTCCGACGGCAACGGCGGCTACAAGGCGGGCGTCTACTACACCAGCATGGTGGGCTTCGCCCCGGTGGACGATCCGCAGTACGTCGTCGTGGTCACCCTGGATGAGCCGACTAAGGTTGTATCGTCCGCGGCCACCGCTTCCGCCTTCCAGAAGGCGATGACGCAGGTGATGAAGACCTATCGCGTGATGCCGTCCACTGTCCCGATGGACGCGCTCCTCCCCAAGTTCGGATAGTCGGCGAGAGCCGCGCATGGAGATGACATGATCGCCCTGACGCTCGCTGAGATCACCGCCGCAGTCGGCGGTGATCTGCGCGTTGCCGGAGAAGACACCTCGGAGACCGTCGTCGACGGGATCGTCGACACCGATTCGCGCACGATGGTGCCCGGAGCGATCTTCGTCGCGAAGCCCGGGGCCGACACCGACGGTCACCTCTTCGTGGGTGCGGCGGTCGAGGCCGGCGCCGTGCTCGCGATCGTCGAGCGTGTCGTCGACGTGCCGGTCAGCCAGATCGTGGTGCCGGATGCGGTTGCTGCCCTCGGCCTGCTGGCGAAGGACGTCGTCGCGCGCGTGCGCGCTCGAGGGGATCTCCGGATCGTGGGCATCACCGGGTCGAACGGCAAGACCACGACCAAGAACTTCCTGGCGCGGATCCTCGAGGACGAGGGGGAGACGGTCGCGCCCGTCAAGTCATTCAACAACGAGGTCGGCGCGCCCGTCACCATGCTCCGCGTCACCGAGAGCACGCGTTTCCTCGTGAGCGAGTTCGGTGCCGCCGCGCCCGGCAGCATCGCCCACCTCGCCGGTCTCGTCGAGCCCGACCTCGCTGTCGTGCTGATGGTCGGGATGGCGCACGCGGGAGGATTCGGCGGCATCGAGGCGACCGCGAAGGCGAAGGCGGAGCTCGTGGCCGCCGCGCGCGTGCCGGGGACGGCCGTGCTCAACATCGACGACCCGCGCGTGGCAGCGATGCAGGAGCTCGCTCGAGACCACGGGCTGGACGTCATCGGCTTCGGGCAGGGACCGACGGCGGACGTGCGGGCGCAGGACATCGAGGTGACGGCATCCGGTACCAGCTGCATCATCGAGGTCGCGGGGGAGCGACTCCCGTTGCGGCTGCGAGTGCTCGGTGCACATCATGTGTCGAACGCTCTGGCTGCGATCGCGGCGGCGCTCACCCTCGGCGTCGCCCCGGCCGACGCCATCGCCCGGCTCGAGACGGTGGAGATCGCCGAGCGCTGGCGGATGCAGCCTCTGGGCAACGACCGCATCCGGATCATCAACGACGCCTACAACGCCAGTCCCGACTCGATGGCCGCGGCACTGCGCACGCTCGCGCAGATCACGGGCCCGGACGAGCGGACCGTGGCCGTCCTCGGCGCCATGACCGAGCTCGGCGAGGGCGCCGGCGAAGAGCACGATCGGATCGGTCTGCTCGCGGTGCGCCTCAACATCCAGCGCATCGTCGTGGTCGGGCCCGAGGCGCGACGGCTCTATCTCGCGGCCGTCGGCGAAGGATCGTGGGACAGCGAGGCCGTGCATCTCCCCGATCAGGACGCGGCGTTCGAGTACCTGCGCACCGAACTCCGCGACGGCGACCGTGTGCTCGTCAAGTCATCCAACTCCGTGGGCCTCCGGCATCTCGGCGATCGTCTGGGAGAATTGTTCTCGTGAGATCTCTCATCATGTCGGCGGCGATCTCGCTCGCCTTCACCCTGTTCCTGACCCCCGTCTTCCTCCGGCTGTTCCGGAAGTGGGGCTGGGGGCAGGTCATCCGCACCCCGGAGTCGCTGCACAACCCGAGCCATGAGGCCAAGCGGGGGACGCCCACGATGGGCGGTGTCATCTTCATCCTCGGTTCCATCGTCGGCTACTTCACGGGTGTCCTGGTGAGCGGCGAGGTTCCCGCGCTGTCCGCGCTCCTGGTGATCTGGCTGATGGTCGGCTTCGGCGTGGTGGGCTTCATCGACGACTACATGAAGGTGCGCAGTCAGCGCAGCCTCGGCCTCTCCGGATGGCGGAAGGTGATCGGTCAGCTGCTGGTCATGATCCCCTTCGGCGTCGTCGCGCTGAACTTCCCCAACAAGTGGGGCCAGACTCCCGCGAGCTCCGCGATCTCGCTGTTCCGTGACATCACGTGGCTCAACCTCTTCGCGTTCGGCGTGGTCCTCGGCTGGATCCTGTACCTCGTGTGGATCTCGGTCATCGGCGTCGCCACCTCGAACAGCGTGAACCTCACGGACGGTCTCGACGGACTCGCCGCCGGAGCGGGCGTCATCGTCGTCGGCGCCTACAGCGTGATCGCCTTCTGGCAGTTCAAGCAGTCGTGCATCGGCGTCGGACTCGATGCGGTGGACGGCTGCTACGAAGTGCGCGATCCGTTCAACCTCGCCATCATCGCGGCGTCCGTCGCCGCGAGCCTCATCGGATTCCTGTGGTGGAACGCGCCCAAGGCGAAGGTCTTCATGGGCGATGTCGGGTCCATGGCGATCGGTGGCGTGATCACCGCCATGGCCATCCTGACGCGCACGGAGCTCCTGCTCCTCGTGATCGCCGGTGTCTTCGTGCTGTCGTCCGGTTCGGTCATCCTGCAGCGCGGGTACTTCAAGCTCACCCGTGGCAAGCGACTGTTCCTGATGAGTCCTTTCCACCACCATCTTGAGATGCGCGGCTGGTCCGAGGTCACCATCGTGGTGCGTATGTGGATCATCGCCGGGCTGCTTGCCGTCTCGGCCGTCGGACTCTTCTACGTCGAGTGGCTCACCCGTGTCGACTGATCGCCTCGCCGGCCTGACCAGCTGGAACTCGGACTGGAGGGGTCTGCGCGTCGCCGTGCTCGGACTCTCCATGACCGGATTCTCGGTTGCGGACACGCTCACCGAACTCGGCGCCGAGGTGCTCGTGCTCAGCGAGTCCGCGGAGGAGGAGTACGAGCGCCTGTTGCCCGTGATCGGTGCCCGGCTCGACCTCGGTCCGCTCTCCGAGGTTCCCGCGGCCCTGGTCGACTTCGCCCCCGAGGTCGTGATCGCCTCGCCCGGCTTCGCGCCGTCGCATCCCGTCATCCGATGGGTGCAGGACGCCGGCATCGCGCTCTGGGGCGATGTCGAACTCGCCTGGCGTGTGCGAGACAAGGTCGTGCGGGCGGATGGCACACCCGCGGACTGGGTGCTCATCACCGGGACGAACGGCAAGACCACGACGACCCAGCTGACTGCCACGCTGCTGGTCGAAGGCGGCCTGCGCGCGGCCCCGTGCGGCAACATCGGCGTGCCGGTGCTCGACGCCGTGCGCGACCCGGCCGGATTCGACGTTCTCGTGGTCGAGCTCTCCAGCCACCAGCTCTGGTACCTGGGGCTGTCCGCTCCGGAGGGAGAGCTCTTCCCGTACTCCTCGGTATGCCTCAACCTGGCCGACGATCACCTCGTCTGGCATGGGAGCGCACAGGCCTACCGCGACGCGAAGGCCCTCGTGTATCGGAACACGCGTGTCGCCTGCGTGTACAACAAGGCCGACGAAGCCACGCGCCGGATGGTCGAGGACGCCGAGGTCGTCGACGGCGCCCGAGCGATCGGGTTCGATCTCGGCATCCCCGGTCCCAGCGACGTCGGTGTGGTGGAAGGACTGATCGTCGATCGGGCGTTCCTCGATGACCGCGCCCGCAGCGCCCTCGAGCTCACCACGCTCGCCGACCTCGATGACGCCGGACTGGCAGCACCGCACATCGTGCAGAACATCCTCGCCGCGAGTGCACTCGCCCGCTCCCTGGGAGTCGAGCCCGAGGCGATCAACGCGGCACTGCAGACCTTCCGCCTCGACGCGCACCGGATCCAGGTCATCGCCCGGCATGCGGGCATCACGTGGGTCGACGACTCCAAGGCGACGAACCCTCATGCGGCCGCGTCGTCGCTCCGTGCCTATCCCGGTGCCGTGTGGATCGTGGGCGGGGATCTGAAGGGCGTGGACATCGCCGACCTCGTCGCCGATGTCGGCACCTCCGCCCGCGCAGCCGTGGTGATCGGTGTCGAACGGGCCGCTGTGGTGGCGGCATTCCGACGACACGCGCCGACGGTACCGGTGTTCGAGGTCGACGCTGGCGACACTGGACAGGTCATGAACCGTGTCGTGGAGATCGCGGCGGGGATCGTCGACGACGAGGGCACGGTTCTGCTGGCCCCGGCGGCGGCATCCTTCGACCAGTTCTCCAGTTATGCGGATCGCGGCCATCGCTTCGCCGAGGCGGTGCGGACGTGGATCGACCGGGGGAGCGCCGATGACGCAGGTGTCTCGCCCACCGCGCTCTGAGTCCGGCGGTCTCGCAGCCAGGGTCTCGCTCGGTCGCCGGTTCACGCCGGTGTCGACGGAGTTCCTGCTCATCGCCTCGACCGCCCTGCTGCTCACTCTCTTCGGCCTGGTCATGGTGCTCTCCGCCACGAGCGCGACCGCAGTCTCCCGCGGAGAGAACCCGCTGGACGGGGTGCTCCGCCAGGGGGTGTTCGCTCTGCTCGGCATCCCGCTGATGTTCCTGATCAGCCGCCTGCCGGTCGCGTTCTTGAAGAAGATGGCCTGGCCGGCGTTGTTCGGTGCCGTCGCGCTGCAGATGCTCGTGTTCACACCGCTCGGCATCGAAGACGGCGGCAACCGGAACTGGGTGCGCATCGCGGGGTTCACGCTGCAGCCCTCCGAGTTCCTCAAGCTCGCGCTCGCCCTGTGGATCGCCGCGGTGCTGCTGCGCAAGCGCACGATGCTGGGCACCTGGCACCACGTGTTCATCCCGGTGATCCCGGTCGGTGCGCTCGCGATCGGGACCGTGCTGGCAGGCAAGGACCTCGGTACCGCGATGGTGCTCGTGCTGATCCTGCTCGGATGCCTCTTCTTCTCCGGGGTCAAGCTGCGGCTGTTCATCATCCCGCTCGTGCTGGGCATCATCGCGGTGCTCGCCTACGCGCTGTCGAGTGACGACCGGATGCGGCGCATCACCGCGACGTGCGACGACATGTCGCTCTACTACACCGACTGCTACCAGTCGATCCATGGCATCTGGGGCATGGCCACCGGCGGCATCTTCGGGCTCGGGCTCGGCAACTCCCAGGAGAAGTACGGATGGCTGCCCGCCGCGGGCAACGACTTCATCTTCGCGATCGTGGGTGAAGAGCTCGGTCTGATCGGCTGCATCGTCGTGCTCGCCCTCTTCACGTTCTTCACGATCGGCGCGTTCCACATCATCCGCAAGACGCCGGACCCGTTCATCCGTGTCGCTGCGGGCGGGATCACGGTGTGGATCGTCGGCCAAGCCGTCATGAACGTCGGCGTCGTCATCGGTCTCTTCCCGGTGATGGGTGTCCCGCTCCCGTTCATGTCGCAGGGGGGGACGGCGCTGCTCGCCGTGCTCATCGCCTGCGGTGTGCTGCTCGCCTTCGCACGGACGATCCCGGTCGCGGAGAAGCAGTCAGCCGAGCGGGGTATGGTCGCCAGGTGACCTCGTACCTCCTCGCCGGCGGTGGCACCGCCGGCCATGTCAACCCCCTGCTCGCTGTCGCCGATGCACTCCGCTTGCGCGACGCCGACGCCTCCGTCCTCGTCCTCGGCACCGCTGAGGGTCTGGAGTCCCGTCTGGTCCCGGAGCGCGGCTACGAGCTGCTCATCGTCGACAAGGTGCCCTTCCCGCGGCGGCCGAACCGGCAGGCACTGGCCTTCCCCGGACGCTTCCGTCGCGCGATCGACCAGGTGCGCGAGCACATCCGTCGACACGGCGTGGATGTCGTCGTCGGCTTCGGCGGATACGCGTCCGCCCCCGCCTATGTGGCTGCGCGCCGGGAGGGTGTGCCGTTCGTGGTGCACGAGGCCAACGCGAAACCGGGGCTGGCGAATTTGCTCGGTGCCCGTCGTGCCGCCGCGGTGGGCGTCGCCTTCGACGGCACGCCGCTCCGGGGCGGCGAGGTCGTCGGCATGCCGCTGCGCCAGGAGGTGATCGCACTCGATCGTGCGGCGACCCGCGCAGAGGCGGCCGAGTACTTCGGCCTCGACGCCACACGCCCCGTGCTTCTCGTCTTCGGCGGCTCACTGGGCGCTCAGCGGCTCAACGAGGCCCTCGCCGACTCCTGGCGGGACATCCTCGGCGCGGGATGGCAGCTCCTCCATGTGACGGGCGAGCGCAGCGACCTCACCGACCCCGGTGTCGAGGGGTATGCGCTGCGGCGTTACGTCGATCGCATGGATCTGGCGTTCGCTCTGGCCGACCTGATCGTCTCGCGTTCCGGCGCGGCCACCGTGAGCGAGATCAGTGCATTGGGTATTCCGGCGCTGTACGTGCCGTATTCGGTGGGCAACGGCGAGCAGCGTCTGAATGCCGCGTCGGCGGTCGCAGCGGGAGCCGCCGAACTACTCGATGACGCGACGTTCGACGGCGACGCGGTACGGCGGATCGTCATCCCGCTCCTCGGCGACCGGGAGCGGATCGACCGCATGGCCGCCGCTGCCGAGACCGCAGGCACACGTAATGGCACCGACAACGTGATCGCGTTGATCGACCGCGCGCTCGACGCGGCCTGAGCGGTCGAATCGAACCGAAGAAAAGTAGACTGAACCGGACATGATCAGACCCGACCTCTCCCTCCCCATTCCCGAGACGATCACCTCCGCGCACTTCATCGGCATCGGCGGGTCCGGCATGAGCGGCCTCGCGAAGATGTTCCTCGATGCCGGGATCCGCGTGTCCGGCAGCGATCGCGCCGACAGCGACAACCTTCGCGCGCTGGCCGCTGCAGGGGCGACGGTGCACGTCGGACACGATGCCGCGCACCTCGGCGACGCCGACACGGTCGTGCACACCGGAGCGATCTGGCCGGAGAACCCCGAGTTCGTCCTGGCGAAGGAGCGCGGGCTGGCCGTGATCCACCGTTCGCAGGCGCTGCACTGGCTGATCGGCTCGCGGCGGCTCGTCTCCGTGGCGGGCGCCCACGGCAAGACGACGTCCACCGGCATGATCGTGACCGCGCTGCGCGACCTCGGTGCCGACCCGCATTTCGTCAACGGCGGCGTCATCGAGCAGCTCGGCGTCTCGAGTGCCACGGGCACCGGCGACCTGTTCGTCGTCGAGGCGGACGAGTCCGACGGTACCTTCCTGCTGTATGACACGGCTGTCGCGCTGATCACCAACGTCGACCCCGATCATCTCGATCACTTCGGGTCCGACGAGGCCTTCCACGATGCGTTCGTGCGGTTCGCCGATGCGGCGTCGGAGGCGGTCGTGATATCGAGCGACGACCCTGGCGCGCTTCGCGTCGGCGCCGGCCTGTCCCACCGCAACGTGATCACCTTCGGACAGGCGGAGGGCGCCGACGTGCGGGTCACCGACATCGACGTCTCCGGTCCGGTCGCCGCGACCATCACCAGCGACGGCGAGCACGTGCGGATGCAGCTCGTCGTTCCAGGCGTGCACAACGCGATCAACGCTGCCGGCGCGGTCGCCGTCCTGCGCGCACTCGGGCACCCGCTGGCCGATGCCGTGCGCGCGGTCGAGGGCTTCGCCGGCACCGTGCGGCGTCTGGAACAGCACGGCGTCGAGCGCGGCGTCACGGTGTACGACGACTACTCGCACCACCCGACCGAGGTACGGGCGGCTCTCGAGGCGATGCGCGGCATCGCGGGATCCGGCCGGGTCATCGCGATCCAGCAGCCGCACACGTACTCGCGCACGCAGCAGATGTACCAGGAGTTCGCCGACGTCCTCGAAGAGCTCGCGGATCACACCGTGATGCTCGACGTGTACGGAGCACGCGAGGATCCGGTTCCCGGTGTCACGGGCGAACTGGTGAGCGGGGCCTTCCGCGATCCGTCCCACGTGCACTTCGTGGCCGACTGGCAGGAGGCCGCGGACTACACCGCCTCGGTCGCTCGTGAGGGTGATTTCGTCGTCACGCTCGGCTGCGGCAACGTGTACCAGATCATCCCGCAGGTCCTGGAGTCGCTGCGTCACACCGACGCGGCTTAGCCATGCGTCGGCCCGCACCGCTCCCGGCAGCTCCGGAGAACCCCGGGGAGAAGGACGCTGCGCCGGCGACGAAGGGTCGTCAGCGCCGGCGTGAAGACGAGATGTCCGGGCGCGAGACGACGCCCGAGTCGGCTGCCGTCGATGCGGCGGCGGACGAGACCTCGTCGGAGGATGCGCAGCCGACCTCGACCAGGGATGTGTGGCGCGCGGCACGTGCCAGGCGCAAGGCGCTGCGGGCGGAGATCCGTCGCTTCACGCAGCGGTCGCGCAGGCGGAGGATCGTGTGGCTGAGCAGCATCGGCGCGTTGGTGCTGCTGATCGGCGGCAGTGTCCTGGCCGCGTACAGCCCGCTGTTCGCGGTGGAGAAGATCACCGTGTCCGGTGCGTCGACCCTCGACCCGGCGACGATCGAAGCAGCGCTGGGAGATCAGCTCGGGACGCCCCTCGCACTGGTCGACACGAGCGAGGTGAAGGCCGCGCTCCTCGCGTTCCCGCTCATTGAGAGCTATTCGTTGGAGGCTCGTCCGCCGCACGACCTGACGGTGCGCATCGTCGAGCGCACGCCGGTCGGCGTCGTCCGCTCCGACGCGGGCTACACGCTGTTCGATGCGGCGGGCGTCGCTCTGTCGACCACGTCGGATCAGCCGGCCGGACAGCCGGTGATCGACGTCGCCGGCGGCGTCGACTCGGCGGCGTTCCGCAGCGCCGGTCTCGTCGTGCGATCGCTGCCCGCCGACGTGCGGGCGGCATTGACGGGGGTCCGCGCGACGACTGCGGACGATGTCACTCTGACGCTCAACAGCGGGCTGACGGTCGTCTGGGGGAGTGCGGAGGAGTCGGCGCTGAAGGCGCTCACGCTGTCGGCGACCATGGCCGCGCACCCCGGTGCGGCGTCGATCGACGTCACTTCACCCGACGTCGCCGTCGTCGGCTGACCGCTTTTACGGGGAATGGCGCGACACGCCCGTGTCGGTGCGGGCGCGCGGGCAGGCGGCGCTTACCTTCGATCAAAGAGAACGCAATACCCGGAAACACTTTACACCTCTAGTTGAGGTTTAAGGTTCATCCTTTTCAGGCTCGAATAATCGGAGGCCGGCCATGAGCCAGAACCAGAACTACCTCGCCGTGATCAAGGTCGTCGGCGTCGGCGGTGGCGGCGTCAACGCCGTGAACCGCATGATCGATCTCGGTCTCCGAGGAGTCGAGTTCATCGCCGTGAACACCGACGCGCAGGCGCTGCTCATGAGCGACGCCGACGTGAAGCTCGACGTGGGTCGCGAGCTCACCCGCGGCCTCGGCGCCGGTGCCGATCCCGAGGTGGGCCGTCGCGCCGCCGAGGACCACGCGGAAGAGATCGAGCAGGCGCTCACGGGTGCGGACATGGTCTTCGTGACCGCAGGCGAGGGTGGCGGAACCGGCACCGGTGGTGCTCCCGTCGTGGCTCGCATCGCGAAGTCGATCGGCGCGCTGACCATCGGCGTCGTCACCAAGCCGTTCTCCTTCGAGGGTCGCCGCCGCCAGAGCCAGGCGGAGGCGGGCGTCGCCAAGCTGAAGGAAGAGGTCGACACCCTCATCGTCGTGCCGAACGACCGCCTGCTGGAGATCAGCGACCGCGGCATCTCGATGATCGAGGCGTTCGCCACGGCCGACCAGGTGCTCCTCGCCGGTGTGCAGGGCATCACCGACCTCATCACGACGCCGGGTCTGATCAACCTCGACTTCGCCGACGTGAAGTCGGTCATGCAGGGGGCGGGGTCCGCGCTCATGGGCATCGGTTCCGCACGGGGCGCAGACCGCGCGATCAAGGCGGCCGAGCTGGCTGTCGAGTCCCCGCTGCTCGAGGCGAGCATCGAGGGTGCGCACGGCGTGCTGCTCTCCATCCAGGGTGGATCGAATCTCGGCATCTTCGAGATCCACGACGCGGCCGACCTCGTCAAGGAAGCGGCGCACCCCGAGGCCAACATCATCTTCGGTACCGTCATCGACGACACGCTCGGCGACGAGGTGCGCGTGACGGTGATCGCGGCAGGCTTCGACGGCGGCGAGCCCTCGCTGCGGCTCGACCCGATGGTCGTCTCGCGGCCGTCGACGGCGTCGCTGCCCGAGGTCGCCCTGACGGAGGACGCAGAGACCTCCGACGAGACCCCGAAGCCTGAGCCTGTGCAGCAGCGGGTTCCCACGACCAGCATCGAGCCGGCGTTCGCGGACGACGACATCGACATCCCCGAATTCCTGAAGTGACGACCCCGGTCGACGCTTCGGAGCCGTCAGGCCTCGCGGCGCGGCTGTCCGCGATCGATGCGCGGATCGCCGCGGCCGCAGAGGCCGCTGGTCGAGATGCGGCGGAGATCACCCGCATCGTGGTGACGAAGTTCCATCCCGCGTCGCTCGTCCGGGACCTGCATCAGCTCGGCGTGCGCGACGTGGGGGAGAACCGTCAGCAGGAGTTGTCCGCGAAGGAAGCGGAGCTCACGGGGCTCGATCTGCGCTGGCACTTCATCGGTCAGGGGCAGACCAACAAGGCGGCCGCGATCCGCAGAAGTGCGGACGTCGTGCACTCGGTCGATCGCTCCCGATTCGCGGACGCGCTGCACCGGGCGGCGGATGGAGACGATGTCCTCGACGTGCTCGTGCAGATCAATCTCACCGATGACGCCGGTCGCGGGGGAGCAGCGCCCGCGGACGCCCTCGCGCTCGCGGAGCACGTCCTGACGTTGCCCTCTCTGCGTCTGCGCGGCGTGATGGCCGTCGCACCGCTCGACGAGGAGCCCGCCTCCGCGTTCGCGCGACTGCGTGAGGTCGCGGATGGCGTCCGCACGGTCGCTCCGTCGGCGTCGTGGGTATCCGCGGGGATGACCGGCGACTTCGTCGAGGCGATCGCCGCCGGCGCGACACACCTACGGATCGGGTCCGCAATCACCGGACCCCGCCCCGACCGGGGTTAACCTGTGAAAAGACCAGCCCCAAACGTTCGAACCGGAGGACACGATGGGTAACCCGCTGAAGAAGACCATGGTGTATCTCGGCCTCGCTGACGAAGAAGAGGTCTACGAGGAGGAGACGCAGGCTCCTGCCCGCTCCCACCGTGAGCGCGATCGCGATCGTGACCGCGAGGAGCCCGCGCCGGCCCCCGTCACGCCGCTCCGCCGTCCCGTCGCCGTCCGCCAGCCGTCTGCAGGAGCCGTGAACGAGATCCTCACCGTCCACCCGAAGCAGTACCGTGACGCCCAGCTGATCGCGGAGAGCTTCCGCGAGGGTGTGCCGGTCATCATCAACCTCTCCCAGATGAGCGACGCCGATGCGCGTCGCCTCATCGACTTCGCGAGCGGGCTCTCCCTCGGCCTCTACGGCCGCATCGAGCGCGTCACGTCGAAGGTCTTCCTGCTCTCGCCGGAGAACATCGCGGTGTCGGGCCACGGGGGAATCGCGCACGCAGACGCCGAGTCTGCGGGCTTCGACCAGTCGTAGCCCGTGCAGCTGGTCTCGGTCTTCGCGAGCATCGTCCATTTGGTGCTGCTGCTCTACGTCTTCGTGCTCTTCGCGCGCCTGATCCTCGACTACATCCCGATGTTCAATCGGGAATGGCGTCCGAAAGGCTTCGGCCTGGTCGCCGCCGAGGCGGTCTACACGGTGACCGATCCGCCGATCCGGTTCTTCCGGCGGATCATCCCCCCGCTGCGGATCGGGTCGCTGTCCTTGGACTTCGGCTTCGCGCTGACGCTGCTCATCGTGCTGATCCTGATGAACGTCGTGGGACTGTTCATCCGCTGACGTCGCGGCTGCCCCCGCGGAGAAGCCGCCGCGAGTTCACGCACTCTGGGTGTCGTGACATCGCGGCGCCAATGTGCGGGGGCTATGCTGGCACCGAGGTGCGCGCCCCGGGTTCGCGCCACATCACGACCACGCCATACATCGATACTGGCAATCGAACTCATCGAAAGAGGAGCCACCCATGGCACTTACCCCGGATGACGTCGTCACCAAGCAGTTCCAGCACGTCCGCTTCAAGGACGGCTTCGACCCGGACGAGGTGGATGACTTCCTCGACGAGATCGTCATCGAGTGGCGCAAGGCCCTCGAGGAGAACGCCGAGCTGAAGGCGAAGCTGGCCGCGTACGAGTCGGGTGCTGCCCCGGCGGCCGCCGAGACTGCCGCACCCGCCGTCGTCGAGGCGCCCGCTCCTGTCGCCGAGGTTCCCGCAGAGCCTGCTCCGACCGGTTCCGCGACCGCGACCGCCGGCATCATCGAGCTCGCGCAGCGTCTGCACGACGAGCACGTCGCCGAGGGCGAGGCGAAGCGCAACGCGCTCATCGCCGAGGCCGAGACCGAGGTCGCTCGCATCCGCACCGAGGCCGAGGCCAAGCAGCGCGAGGAGTCGGCCCGTCTGGAGCGCGAGCGCAACACGCTCGAGGCCCGCATCACGGAGCTCCGCAACTTCGAGCGCGACTACCGCTCCCAGCTGCGCGGGTACATCGAGGGCCAGCTCCGCGAACTCGACGAGAAGTCCGCATCCACGGACTCCACGCCCGTTTCCGCGATCGGTCTGTAAGGCGCCCTCTTGTCAGGACGCCGTCCCCTTCGTCGGTCGGCGGCCGGTGCGGTCGTTGCGATTCTCGCAGCGCTCGTACTGGCCGCCGATCAGTTTGTGAAGTACCTCACGATCGAGAACCTTCCGTATCAGGAGCCGGTTCCGGTGCTGGGTGAGTTCCTTCAGCTGTACTACGTCCGCAACCCCGGAGCGGCGTTCTCGCTAGGTTCCGAGGTCACCTGGATCTTCACGATCGCTCTCGCGGTCGTCGCCGGTGTGATCGTCTGGAAGGCGTTCGGCCTCAAGTCGCGGCTGTGGGCTGTCGTCCTCGGGTGTCTGCTGGGCGGCGTGCTCGGCAACCTCAGCGACCGACTGTTCCGTGACCCCGGATTCCCCGTCGGGCACGTGGTCGACATGATCTCGATGCCGTGGATGATGCCGGCGATCTTCAACGTCGCCGACATCTTCATCGTGACCGGCATGATCTCGGTCGCGTTGCTCGTGGTGTTCGGGCTGCGCTTCGACGGTACCCGCGAACGTGACCATGCGGTGGTCGAGACCGAGGAAGAAGCCGAGGCGGCAGCTGTCGCCGCCGCGTCCGCGACCGAGACCGACGCGGAGTCCGTGGATGCGGACGGCACGGTCCCCGAGGTGCCAGGCTCGTCGCGGTCCACCGATGACGACGCGCCCTCGGAGGATGCGGCACCCGCATCAGGAGGACGGTGACCGTGGAGTCCCGGTCGCTGCCGGTTCCGGATGGGCTCGACGGCACTCGCGTCGACGCGGCGCTGGCGAAGCTGATGGGGTTCTCCCGCACGTTCGCCGCCGACGTCGCCGCAGCGGGAGGCGTGCGTCTGGACGGCGTCACGCTCGACAAATCCGACCGTCTGCGCGGTGGCGGCTGGCTCGACGTGGAATGGCAGCCCAAGGAGGCGCCGAAGATCGTTCCGATCGCCGTGCCCGAACTCGGCGTCGTCTACGACGATGACGACATCATCGTGGTCGACAAGCCGACCGGCGTCGCCGCCCACCCCTCGTTGGGATGGGAAGGTCCGACGGTCGTCGGCGCCCTCGCCGCGGCCGGGTTCAGGATCGCCACCAGTGGTGCCGCAGAGCGTCAGGGCGTCGTCCACCGCCTCGACGTCGGCACCAGCGGCCTCATGGTCGTCGCCAAGAGCGAACATGCCTACACGGTGCTGAAGCAGGCCTTCAAGGACCGCACCGTCGAGAAGATCTACCACGCGGTGGTGCAGGGGCATCCGGACCCCTTGGTCGGTACCATCGATGCTCCCATCGGACGTCACCCGAACCACTCGTGGAAGTTCGCCGTCGTCCCGGACGGGAAGCCGTCGGTCACGCACTACGAGACACTCGAGGCGTTCCCCGGTGCCTCGCTCCTCGAGATCCACCTCGAGACGGGACGTACGCATCAGATCCGCGTGCACATGGCGGCGCACCGGCACCCGTGTGTCGGCGATCCGCTGTACGGGGCCGACCCGACGATGTCCGCGCGACTGGGACTCACCCGGCAGTGGCTGCATGCGCATCAGCTGGCGTTCGTGCACCCGACGACGGGGGACTGGGTGCAGTTCGAGTCGCCGTATCCGGAGGACTTCCAGCACGCACTGGAGGTGCTGCGCGGCGAGTAGCCGCTCCATCGTTCGACACGATGTCGGCGCCGTGCGCGACACTGTCCGCATGGACATCGTTGTTCGCCCCGCGACCGTGTTCGACGACGTCGCGACGCTGGTGGGGCCGAAGAAGCCGACCTCGAACGTGTGCTTCTGTCTGAGCTACCGCATCGGGAGCAAGGAGAACCTTGCGCTGAAAGGACCAGCGCGTGCCGATCGCGTGCGCGAGCTGTGCCACGAGGATCCTCCGCCCGGCGTGATCGCTTATCTCGATGAGGAACCGGTCGGGTGGGCCGCGCTGCATCCGCGGCGGGAGACCAGCTTCGCCCGCAACAGACTGATCCCCGTCGTCGACGACCTCGACGTGTGGTCGCTGTGGTGCTTCCGCGTGCGACCCGGGTACCGGAAGCAAGGGATATCCCATGCCTTGATCGAGGGTGCCGTCGCCTACGCGCGAGAGCAGGGCGCCCCGGCTGTCGAGGGATACCCGGTCGACAACCGCGGGGAGAAGGTGAATCTGACGATGGCCTACGTCGGGACTCGGGCGCTGTTCGAGAGCGCCGGCTTCGCGAAGGCTGCCGACACCGGATCGGTGCTCGACGGATTCCCTCGGGTGCTGATGCGACTCGAGTTCGGCGCTCCGTGAAGCCGTCGAGGAGGGCACCGGAGACCCGCACCGGACGCTCCGTGCCGACCTCCGGTGTCGGACCCCCGCCGTAGACTCGAAGGCATGGCATCCGACTCCTTCGTCCACCTGCACGTGCACAGCGAGTACTCGATGCTGGACGGTGCGGCGAAGATCAATGCGATGACCCAGGCGGCCGCCGAATACGGCATGCCGGCCATCGCGGTGACCGATCACGGCAACACGTTCGCGGCCTTCGAGTTCTACAACGCGGCGCGGAATGCGGGCATCAAGCCCATCATCGGTCTCGAGGCCTACATGACCCCGGGCACGCACCGCAGCGACAAGACGCGTGTGCAATGGGGGTCGCCCGATCAGAAGAGCGACGACGTGTCCGGCTCGGGTGCGTACACGCACATGACGATGTGGAGCCAGAGCACGGAGGGCATGCACAACCTCTTCCGGATCAGTTCCCGGTCGAGCATGGAGGGCTACTACTTCAAGCCCCGCATGGACCGCGAGCTGCTCCAGACGTACGGCAAGGGGATCATCGCCACGACCGGGTGCCCGTCGGGCGAGGTGCAGACACGGCTGCGGCTGGGACAGTACGACGCCGCCCGCGCGGCTGCCGCGGAATTCCAGGACATCTTCGGCAAGGAGAACTTCTTCGCCGAGATCATGGACCACGGACTCTCCATCGAGCGACGGGTGATGACCGATCTGCTCCGCCTCGCGAAAGACCTGAACATCCCGCTCGTCGCCACCAACGACTCGCACTACACGCATCAGCACGAGGCCGATGCGCACGAGGCGCTCCTGTGTGTGCAGTCGGGGTCCACCATGGACGACCCGAACAGGTTCAAGTTCGACGGCGACGGCTACTACATCAAGACCGCGGCCGAGATGCGGCAGCTGTTCCGCGATCACCCTGAGGCGTGCGACAACACGCTGCTGATCGCCGAGCGCTGCGAGGTCGAGTTCGACACCGGGGCGAACTACATGCCACGCTTCCCGGTCCCGGATGGCGAGACCGAAGACAGCTGGCTCATCAAGGAGGTCGAAGCGGGCCTGCACTACCGGTACCCCGGCGGCATTCCCGACAAGGTGCGCAAGCAGGCCGAGTACGAGACCGGCATCATCCTGCAGATGGGCTTCCCCGGGTACTTCCTCGTCGTCGCCGACTTCATCAACTGGGCGAAAGACAACGGCATCCGCGTCGGTCCCGGTCGAGGCTCCGGCGCCGGATCCATGGTCGCCTACGCCATGAAGATCACCGACCTCGACCCGCTCGAGCACGGTCTGATCTTCGAGCGGTTCCTGAACCCGGACCGCGTCTCGATGCCCGACTTCGACGTCGACTTCGATGACCGGCGTCGTGGCGAGGTCATCGACTACGTCACGGAGAAGTACGGGTCGGAGCGCGTCGCTCAGATCGTCACGTACGGCACCATCAAGTCGAAGCAGGCGCTGAAAGACGCGGGCCGTGTGCTCGGGTTCCCGTTCAGCATGGGGGAGCGCCTGACCAAGGCCATGCCGCCTGCCGTGATGGGCAAGGACATGCCGCTGGACGGCATGTTCGACTCGGCGCACCCCCGGTACAAGGAGGCGAGCGAGTTCCGCGCGCTGATCGAGACCGACCCGGAGGCGAAGACGGTCTTCGACCGCGCGCTCGGCCTCGAAGGACTGAAGCGTCAATGGGGCGTGCACGCTGCTGGTGTGATCATGTCGTCCGATCCACTGCTCGACATCATCCCGATCATGCGGCGGGAGCAGGACGGGCAGATCGTCACCCAGTTCGACTACCCGTCGTGCGAGTCGCTCGGACTCATCAAGATGGACTTCCTGGGGCTCCGCAACCTCACGATCATCTCTGACGCGCTCGACAACATCCGCACGAACCGTGGCGAGGAACTCGACCTCGAGCACCTCGGGCTCGATGACCCGGGTGTCTACCAGCTGCTCGCCCGCGGAGACACGCTGGGCGTCTTCCAGCTCGACAGCCCGCCGCTGCGCTCGCTCATGCGACTGATGAAGCCCGACAACTTCGGCGACATCTCGGCCCTCATCGCCCTGTACCGGCCGGGCCCCATGGGCGCGAACTCCCACACCAACTACGCCCTGCGAAAGAACGGCGCCCAGGAGATCACGCCGATCCATCCCGAGCTTGAAGCTCCGCTCGCGGAGATCCTGGAGGAGTCCTACGGGCTCATCATCTACCAGGAGCAGGTCATGGCGATCGCTCAGGCGGTCGCCGGATTCAGCCTCGGTCAAGCAGACATCCTGCGTCGAGCGATGGGAAAGAAGAAGAAGTCCGAGCTCGACAAGCAGTACGAGGGCTTCGCAGGCGGGATGACGGAACGCGGCTTCGGTGAGGCGGCGATCAAGGCGCTGTGGGACATCCTGCTGCCGTTCTCCGACTACGCCTTCAACAAAGCGCACTCCGCCGCGTACGGATTGGTCTCCTACTGGACTGCGTATCTCAAGGCGCACTATCCCGCCGAGTACATGGCAGCGCTGCTCACCAGCGTCGGCGACTCCAAGGACAAGATGGCGCTGTACCTGAACGAGTGTCGGCGCATGGGCATCAAGGTCCTGCCCCCCGACGTCTCCGACTCGATCAACTTCTTCGCCGCCGTCGGCGACGACATCCGCTTCGGCCTCGGGGCGGTTCGCAACGTCGGCAGCAACGTCGTCGAGGGCATCGTCCAAGCCCGCAAGGACGAGCGCTTCACCTCATTCCACGACTTCCTCGACAAGGTGCCGCTGCACGTGTCGAACAAACGCACGGTGGAGTCCCTGATCAAGGCCGGTGCGTTCGACTCGCTCGGAGACACGCGCCGTGCGCTCATGGAGGTGCACGAAGACGCGGTCGAGGCGGCCGTTGATCGCAAGCGCAACGAGGCCCAGGGAGCCATCGGGTTCGACTTCGACAGCCTCTACGACGGCATGGAGGAGGCGGCTCCGGCCAAGGTGCCCGTGCGCCCGGAGTGGATCAAGAAGGACAAGCTCGCCTTCGAGCGCGAGATGCTCGGCCTCTACGTATCGGATCATCCGCTGGCCGGGCTCGAGGTGCCGCTCGCCAAGCACGCCTCGATCTCGATCCACGACCTGAACAACTCGGAAGACCTGCAGGACGGCGACCAGGTGACGGTGGCCGGACTCGTCACCAGCGTGCAGCACCGGGTGGCGAAGGCCAGCGGCAATCCGTACGGCATGATCACTGTCGAGGACTTCAACGGCGAGGTCACCGTGATGTTCATGGGAAAGACCTACACCGAGTTCCAGCACACGCTGCAGCAGGATGCGATCCTGGCAGTGCGCGGGCGCGTCTCACGCCGTGACGACGGGCTCAACCTGCACGCGCAGTCGGCTTTCGCACCGGACGTGGGTTCGTTCGATGCCGCCGGTCCGCTGGCTCTCGTGCTCGCTGAGCAGCGCGCCACGGAGCGCGTCATGATGGAGCTGGCGGAGGTGCTGCGACGACATAACGGTGACACCGAGGTGGTGCTTCGCGTGCATCGGGGCGGCACCGCCAAGGTCTTCGAAGTGCCGATGCCGGTCAAGGTGTCCGCCGACCTGTTCGGTGACCTCAAGTCTCTGCTCGGACCCACCTGTCTGGGGTGAGCGGGTAGGATCGTGAGCCGTCGGCAGCACGACGAGCACACCGTCGAGCACTGTGACGAAAGGACCACCCATGAGCACGGATCTTCCCGAAACGGATGCTGAGGACGCGGTGTTCGGCGACGACGACGGCGTCCTCTACGACGAAGAGGTCACGCCCGAGTTCGGCATCCTCGGATTCACCCTTCGTGAACTGCTCATCGTGGGAGTCTGGGTCCTCTCCTTCGTCTTCTCGTTCTTCCCGCTGAGCGGAGGTCTCTCGCTGTGGGGCATCGGCATCCAGTGGATCCTGCCGGTGGCCGTGCCGACGATCGCCGTTTTCCTCCTGGTCCTGCGACGGTTCTCACCTGACGGCATCCGTCGGGTCGGCTCGCTGGGCATCGACCAGTTCGCCTCGGTGGCGTTCTCCGTCGCGGCGACCGTCTGGGCGGGCACACTCTGGCTCGCGATCTCCGCCGCGATCTCGACCGGTTATTGGGGACTCCCGTGGAACGGCGTCGCCATGGTCGTGACCTCGACCGCACTGGTCGTCCTCACCGTTTTCGCCCCGATCATTCCCGGGCTGAAAGAGGACTTCCACGGTCGCCTCGTGACCCTCGCGCACCGGAACGCGAATCCGGTGCGCCCAGTGATCGCGCGGCCGCGGCCTGAGCGTGAGCCTGAGTCGGAGTCCGTGCCCGCGGCTGAGACCGCGGAGGACGAGGTCGACGATCAGACCGCCGTGGTGGACCGCTCCGCCCTCCCGCTCGTCGTGGACCTCGACATCGAGACGTCCGGACGTCAGGCGACCGATGAGATCGCTCGCCTCGACCTGGCCGAGCAGGTTCCGCTCACCGCGCACGCGTCCGGCGGTGGTATCGGCACCGAGCCGGACACCGCCGACGAGACCTACGTCCCCGCGTACTCCCGACGCTCCCGTGGGGAGGAGCCCGAGATCGTGTCCGATACCGGGAGCATCGAGTCGCTGCTGGAGACGGCCGCGACGTATGAGACGGATGTCGTCGCCGACGAGTCCGAGCCGGTGGTCTTGGAACGCAGCTCGGATGAGTCCGACGTGGAGGCGACGAATCCTCGTGAAGCCGTCGCCGCCGCGCAGCCGTTCTGGGTCCTCGCGCCCTCGGAGCGCGATGTGCACGACGAGCGCGGAGAGCCGCTGTTCCGGATCGGCCCGAACGCCTGGGCTCTCGTGATCGAGGACCGTGGGGGTGCGTACGTCGTCCGACATGACGACGGCCGTATCGGCTACCTCCACGACATCTCCGACATCACGAAAGGCTGACATGCGCACGATCGACCTGCGAGGGCGCGAGCTCTCGCCCTCCGACATGCTCGCCGCCGTTCCGCGGGCGACACAGGCACGCGCCGAGGCGCTCGACACCGCGGCGCGCATCGTCGAGGACGTGCGCGAGCGCGGTGAGATCGCACTCCGTGAGCAGGCGGAACGGTTCGATGCCGTGACGGCGCATGAGGTGCGGGTCCCCGAGTCCCACATCGCCGAAGCACTCTCGACGCTCGCGCCCGAGGTGCGAAGCGCGCTCGAGGAGGCGATCCGCCGTGTGCGGCTGGCATCGGCTGCCCAGGTGCCCGAGCCGCGCGTCACCCGGATCGGCGAGGGCGCGGTCATCACGCAGCGCTGGCAGCCAGTGCACCGCGTCGGCGTGTACATCCCTGGAGGCAAGGCGGTGTATCCCTCCAGCGTGATCATGAACGTGGTCCCCGCGCAGGTCGCCGGAGTCGAGCAGATCGCGCTCGCCTCGCCGCCGCAGGCCGATCAGGGCGGGAGGATCCACCCGACGATCCTCGCGGCCGCCGGGCTGCTGGGTGTCACCGAGGTGTACGCGATGGGCGGTGCCGGCGCCATCGGCGCCTTCGCCTACGGCGTGGATTCGCTCGGGCTCGATCCGGTCGATGTCGTGTCCGGGCCGGGCAACAACTACGTCGCGTCTGCGAAGCGCGCGGTCGCCGGAGTGGTCGGGACCGACTCGGAGGCGGGTGCGACGGAGATCCTCGTCGTCGCCGATGCCGCGGCAGACCCTCGCCTGATCGCAGCCGATCTGGTCAGCCAGGCAGAGCACGACGAACAGGCCTCCGCGGTCCTCGTCACCGACGCCGCGAAGCTCGCCGAGCAGGTCGCGGTCGAGGTGGAGCGGATCGCCGGGCTCACCCGCCACAGTGAACGCGTCGCCGCAGCCCTGGCCGGTCCGCAATCCGCGATCGTCCTCGTCGACGACCGCGCCATGGCGACCGCATTCAGCAACGCGTACGCCCCGGAGCACCTCGAACTGCACCTCGTCGATGCGGAGGAGGCGGCATCCGCGTTCACCAGCGCCGGTGCCGTCTTCGTCGGTGATCAGACGCCGGTCAGTCTCGGCGACTACATGGCGGGGAGCAACCACGTGCTGCCCACGGGGGGACAGGCCCGGTATGCTCCTGGGCTCGGCGCCTACACGTTCTTGCGCCCGCAGCAGGTCATCTCCTACGACCGTGCCGCGTTGGCACTCGTGCGTGCGGGGGTCGTCGCCCTCGCGGAGTCCGAGGTGCTCCCGGCGCACGGCGAGGCGATCGAGGCGCGCTTCAGCGCGTAGGATCGGTCAGATGCACTGCCCCTTCTGCCGCCACCCTGACTCCCGCGTCATCGATTCCCGCACCAGCGACGACGGGCTCTCGATCAGACGTCGGCGGCAGTGTCCGGAGTGCGGTGGACGCTTCACGACGACCGAGACCGCGAGCCTCAACGTCATCAAGCGTTCCGGCGTGATGGAGCCGTTCAGCCGGGAGAAGGTCATCTCCGGTGTGCGGAAGGCGTGCCAGGGCCGACCCGTGACCGAGGCGGACCTCGCGATCCTCGCACAGCGCGTGGAAGAGGCGGTGCGCCAGACGGGTGTCTCGCAGCTGGACACCAACGAGATCGGACTGGCGATCCTCGGTCCGCTGCGTGATCTCGACGAAGTCGCATTCCTCCGTTTCGCCAGCGTGTACCAGGCGTTCGACTCGCTCGAGGATTTCGAAGCTGCGATCACCGATCTGCGGGCCGACCACGCGAAGCGCGAGTCCGCCGACCGGTAATCTGGCAGTGATGTATCCGCTGCTCTTCCGCGCTGTCCTCTCGCGCTTCGATCCCGAGTTCGCCCACCACGCCGGCATGGCGGTGATCCGCGTGCTCGGTGCCCGACCGTTCTCCTGGGCGACGCGCGCGATGACCCGTCCCGACCCGTCGCTTCGGGTGGAGGCACTCGGGCTCACGTTCCCCTCGCCGTTCGGGGTCGCAGCCGGTTTCGACAAGAACGCGGTCGGCGTACGGGGACTCGCCGCGCTCGGCTTCGGCCATGTCGAGGTCGGGACGGTGACGGCGATTCCTCAGCAGGGGAACCCCAAGCCGCGACTGTTCCGCCTGATCGCCGATCGCGCCGTGATCAACCGGATGGGGTTCAACAACGCCGGAGCGGATGCGGCGGCTCGTCGGCTCGCGCGGCTGCGTCGGGGAGCCCCCGACACCGTGATCGGCGTGAACATCGGAAAGAGCAGGGTCGTCGCTGTCGAGGACGCCACGGCGGACTACGTGGCTTCGGCTACGCGCCTCGCACCGCTCGCGGACTATCTGGCCGTGAATGTCTCGTCGCCGAACACCCCGGGCCTGCGTGGGCTGCAGGCGGTGGAGACGCTCGCGCCGCTGCTGCGTGCGGTGCGCGAGGCTTCCGGCGCGACTCCGCTGCTCGTGAAGATCGCTCCCGACCTGCCGGATGAGGAGATCGCGGCGATCGCGCGGATGGCGGTGGCCGAAGGGCTCGCTGGCATCATCGCGCACAACACGACGATCAGCCGTGACGGCCTGCTCACCGATGCGTCGGTGGTGGAGGCGGCGGGTGCGGGCGGGCTCTCCGGTGCACCCCTGAAGAAGCGGTCGCTCGAGGTGCTCCGCGTGGTGCGCGAGGCCGTCCCTGCGGACTTCTGCGTGATCGCCGTCGGCGGTGTCGAGACTCCGGCCGACGTGCAGGAGCGACTGGATGCCGGAGCCACCCTCGTGCAGGGTTACACGGCGTTCCTGTACCGCGGCCCGTTCTGGGGCCGCGAGATCAACAGGGGACTGATCAGTCGGGGTACTGGCCGCGCTTGACCTGCGGCTTCGGCAGGCGCATGAAGCGCATCTGCAGCGACCGCATGGCGGCGTACCAGCCGAGGCCGCGCTCGAGGCGCTCCTTGCCGAACTTCGCCGCGGCCTTGCGCTTGACGCGCTGGCCGAGCAGGACCATGCCGCCGATCGCGATGACGAGGTATCCCATCATCACGATGTAGGCGTAGAACGAGATGATCGTGTTCGACGGCACGAGCGAGGCGAGGATGACCAGCACCATGACGGCCATCACGAACTCGGCCGGGTGCCAGCCGGCATCGACGTAGTCGCGCACCCAGCGGCGCTGCGGACCCTTGTCGCGGACGGGGAGGTACTTCTCCTCGCCAGCGGCCATCCCTGCCTGCGCACGGGCGCGGCGCTCGTTGAGGTCGGCCTTGGCGGCCGCCTTCGCCTCCTTGGTGTTCGCGACGAGGGGCCGACGGCGCGCAGCCTCCTGCTCCGCACGGGTCGGCGTCGCACGGCCCTTGCCGACGCCGGGCGTCTCGGGGGCGTCGTCGTTCGTGGAAGGGGAGACAGGGGTGGTGGCCACGGAGTTCCTCGGTTCGCTACGGGGGATCACCTTAAGATTACTCGCATGACCTCTCCTGTTCCTCCCAGTGAGTCCGACGCCGCCGTCCTCGAGGCTGTGGCGACCGGCATCCCGTCCGCGCTGTCCGATCTCGGCGACCTGGTGCGCATCCCCGGAATGGCCTGGCCGGCGTTCGATCAGACCCAGCTGGAGCGCAGCGCTGAGGCTGTCGCGGCCCTGGCTGGCGACACCGGCGTCTTCGACGACGTGCGGGTGCTGCGCGCCGCGATCCCCGGTACGGATGAGCAGGGACAGCCTGCAGTCCTGGCGACGCGCGCCGCGCGAAACGGCAAGCCGACGATCCTCCTGTACGCCCACCACGACGTGCAGCCTCCGGGAGACGACGCACTGTGGGAGACCCCGCCGTTCGAGCCGACCGTGCGCGACGGGCGACTGTACGGGCGCGGCGCCGCGGACGACAAGGCCGGGATCATGGCGCACATCGCGTCGATCAGGGCGGTGCACGAGGTGCTCGGCGACGACCTCGACCTCGGTATCGCGATGTTCATCGAGGGGGAGGAGGAGTACGGTTCGCGGTCGTTCGCTCAGTTCCTCTCCGACAACAAGGAGGCGCTCCGCGCGGACGCGATCGTCGTCGCCGACTCCGGCAACTGGGACTCGGTCACCCCGGGGCTCACGGTGTCGCTGCGCGGAAACGCGCGCTTCACGATGCGCGTGCGCACGCTGGATCACGCCTCGCACTCCGGGATGTTCGGCGGCGCCGTGCCCGACGCGATGATGGCGACCGTGACGCTGCTGTCGACGCTGTGGGATGAGAACGGCTCCGTCGCGGTCGAGGGGATGATCGAGCGCGATGCGCCGACCCCCGACTACACGGAGGCGACGCTGCGCGACGAGGCCGGCCTGCTGCCCGGCACGCATCCGATCGGCGATGGCACGATCCTGAGCCGCATCTGGAACAAGCCCGCGGTGACCGTGATCGGCATCGACGCCACGAGTGTGGCAGCGGCGTCCAACACCCTCCTGCCCGAGGTCACCGTGGTGATCAGCGCACGCGTCGCGCCGGGACAGTCCGGACAGGAGGCCTACGAGGCGCTGGAGCGGCACCTCCGCGCCCACGCGCCCTTCGGCGCCGAGCTCACCTTCTCGGACGTCGACCTCGGCAACGGGTTCCTCGTCGACACCAGCGGCTGGGCGGTGGGCCTCACCCGCGACGCCATGCGCGACGGCTACGGCGTACCTCCTGTCGACCTGGGTGTCGGCGGCTCGATCCCGTTCATCGCGGATCTGGTGCGGGAGTTCCCGGCTGCGCAGATCCTCGTCACCGGCGTGGAGGACCCGCATTCCCGCGCGCACAGCCCGAACGAGTCGCTCCACCTCGACACCTTCCGCCACGCGGTCGCGACCGAGGCGCTGCTGCTCTCCCGCATGAATGCGACGGAACTCTGAGCCTCACCGCATCAGCGGCAGTAGAATCTATCGAGAAGCCGTGCATCTGCGGCCCGTCACAAGGAGCGACATGAGCGACACCACCCTCTCCCCGGAGACCACCCGCGCGCACGGCGTCACCCTGACCGATGCTGCCGCGACCAAGGTGAAGAACCTGCTCGAGCAGGAGGGCCGCGACGATCTGCGTCTGCGCGTCGCCGTCCAGCCCGGCGGATGCTCGGGTCTCATCTACCAGCTGTACTTCGACGAGCGATTCCTCGAGGGTGACGAGACGGTCGACTTCGACGGCGTCGAGGTGATCATCGACAACATGAGCGTTCCGTACCTCGATGGTGCGGCGATCGACTTCAAGGACACGATCTCCGAGCAGGGGTTCACGATCGACAACCCCAACGCCGCGGGCAGCTGCGCGTGCGGCGACAGCTTCCACTGATTCACTCCTGCAGGCCACGGCCGCCGTCACCATCGGTGACGGCGGCCGTTCCGCGTCCGGAACCTGCGTGGTTGGCATGAATCAGGTGTGAGCTTGCCCTAGACTTGGGTGTGCTCTGTTCGCGATCTGAAAGGTGCATCGTGCCCTCGAAACGCAGCCTTCGTTGGGCCGCCCTCCCCGTGGGAGTTGCGGCAGCCTTGGCCCTGGCGGGTTGCTCTCCCACCGAGCTGAACGGCTTTCTTCCGGGCTTCGTGGAGGGTGGCCCCGCAGCCACCAATCAGACCGAGCGCGTCTCGTCGCTCTGGGTGAACTCCTGGATCGTGCTGCTCGCCGTCGGCGTCATCACCTGGGGCCTGATGGCCTGGGCCGCGATCGCGTACCGCCGTCGCAAGGGTCAGACCGGTCTCCCGGTGCAGATGCGGTACAACATGCCGATCGAGATCTTCTACACGATCGTGCCGCTCATCCTCGTGCTGGGCATGTTCTTCTTCACCGCCCGTGATCAGACCGCGATCGAGGCCAAGTGGGACGAGCCCGACGTCGAGATCACCGCGATCGCCAAGCAGTGGGCGTGGGACTTCCAGTACGACGGCGATGAGAAGGACAACTCCGACGCCGTCTGGACCATGGGCATCCAGGCCCAGCCCGACAAGGACGGCAACATCGATCAGGCGCAGCTGCCGACGCTGGTGCTGCCGGTCGGTGAGAAGGTCACGATCAACCTGCAGTCCCGCGACGTCATCCACTCGTTCTGGATCATCGACTTCCTCTACAAGAAGGACATGTTCATCGGGAAGGACAACTCCTGGTCGTTCATCCCGACCCGTGAGGGCGAGTACGCCGGCAAGTGCGCCGAGCTCTGCGGCGAGTACCACTCGATGATGCTCTTCAACGTGAAGGTCGTCTCGCCCGAGGAGTACGACGCATACCTCAAGTCGCTCGAGGAGAAGGGCAACACGGGCGACATCACCGACGCTTACGACCGCCTTTCGAACTTCCCGGGCACGACCGCGAAGACCGACACCGAGGAAGGAGGGGAGTAAGTTATGTCGACCACCGAAGCTCCCCGTACCGACGAGACCCCCGGGTCGCGTCCCCGCACCCTGCCCGCCCGCCAGGCCGCTCTCATGAGCTCCTCGCGTGTGGAGCAGAAGGGCAACATCGTCGTCAAGTGGATCACCTCCACCGACCACAAGACCATCGGGTACATGTACCTGATCGCCTCGGTGCTGTTCTTCCTCCTCGGCGGCGTGATGGCTCTGGTCATCCGCGCCGAGCTGTTCGCGCCGGGTATGCAGATCATCCCGACGAAGGAGCAGTACAACCAGCTGTTCACGATGCACGGCACGATCATGCTGCTGATGTTCGCGACGCCGCTGTTCGCGGGCTTCGCGAACGCGATCCTGCCGCTGCAGATCGGTGCGCCCGATGTCGCGTTCCCGCGTCTGAACGCGTTCGCCTTCTGGCTCTTCCTCTTCGGCTCCACGATCGCGGTCGCCGGCTTCCTCACCCCGCAGGGTGCTGCCTCGTTCGGATGGTTCGCCTATCAGCCTCTGGCGGGAGCGTCGTTCTCCCCGGGTGCTGGGGGAAACCTCTGGATGGTCGGTCTCGGCATCTCCGGTTTCGGAACGATCCTCGGCGCGGTGAACTTCATCACCACGATCATCACGATGCGCGCTCCCGGTATGACGATGTGGCGTATGCCGATCTTCTCCTGGAACACGCTCATCACGAGCCTGCTGATCCTCATGGCGTTCCCGGTGCTCGCAGCGGCCATCTTCGCCGCCGCGGCCGACCGCATCCTCGGTGCGCACATCTACGACCCGGCCAACGGTGGCGTCCTGCTCTGGCAGCACCTGTTCTGGTTCTTCGGCCACCCTGAGGTGTACATCATCGCGCTGCCGTTCTTCGGCATCGTGTCCGAGATCTTGCCGGTGTTCAGCCGCAAGCCGATCTTCGGCTACAAGACCCTGGTGTACGCGACCATCGCGATCGCCGCGCTCTCGGTGGCCGTGTGGGCGCACCACATGTACGTCACCGGCTCGGTCCTCCTGCCGTTCTTTGCCCTGATGACCATGCTCATCGCGGTCCCGACCGGTGTGAAGATCTTCAACTGGATCGGCACGCTCTGGCGGGGGTCCGTGACCTTCGAGACTCCGATGGTCTTCGCCCTCGGCTTCCTCGTGTCGTTCGTGTTCGGTGGTCTGACCGGCGTCATCCTCGCGGCCCCGCCGCTGGACTTCGCGCTGTCCGACTCGTACTTCGTGGTGGCGCACTTCCACTACGTGGTGTTCGGAACCGTCGTGTTCGCCATGTTCGCCGGCTTCTATTTCTGGTGGCCGAAGTGGACGGGCCGCATGCTCAACGAGCGCCTCGGCTACGTGCACTTCTGGATGCTGTTCATCGGCTTCCACATGACGTTCCTCATCCAGCACTGGCTGGGTGTCGACGGAATGGTCCGTCGCTACGCGGACTACTCCGAAGCCGACGGCTGGACCTGGCAGAACCAGGTCTCGACGATCGGTGCGATCATCCTCGGTGCGTCGATGCTGCCGTTCTTCCTCAACGTATGGATCACGGCCCGCAAGGCGCCGAAGGTCACGGTCAACGACCCGTGGGGCTACGGTGCATCGCTCGAGTGGGCGACGTCGTGCCCGCCGCCGCGTCACAACTTCACCTCGATCCCGCGTATCCGCAGCGAGCGTCCCGCGTTCGATCTGAATCACCCCGAGGCCGCCGAGTTCGCAACCACGGCTCCCGGCGAGCGAGAGGCCCACTAAGTCATGCGCGACAACGTCATTCTCTGGTGGATTCTGACGGCGTTCTTCGCCCTCGTCGGAGTCGTCTACACCGGCTGGCACATCCTTGTCACCCCGGACGACAACTTCGCGATGCGGATCGAATGGGTCGGCACCGTCGCCCTGTTCTTCGCGGCCTTCATGGCAGCGATGATCGCGTTCTACCTCGACCGCACGCACAAGGCGCAGAAGGGTGAGCTTCCCGAAGACATCCTGACCGCCGACATCGATGACGGTGACCCCGAGCTCGGCGAGTTCAGCCCGTGGTCCTGGTGGCCGCTGGTGCTCGCTGCTTCTGCGGGAATCTTCGTCGTCGGGCTCGCTGTCGGGCACTTCCTGCTCCCGATCGGTCTCGCGATCTTCGTCGTCGCGATCGTGGGCTGGGTGTACGAGTACTACCGCGGCAACTTCGCCCGCTGACACAGGAGTATCGAAGAAGGCCCCCGGGATTCGTCCCGGGGGCCTTCTCGTCTGCCAGGTACTTTTCCTATCAGGCGCGCTTGCGCACGCGCGCGATTCCGGTGAGCGGGTCGACGGGGCGTCGGTGGACGCCGTCCGCATCCTCGACCGGGTAGCCCTCGCGCACCCAGTACTCGAAGCCTCCGATCATCTCCCGCACGCGATACCCGAGGCGTGCGAACTCGAGGGCGCCCTTCGCGCCGGCGTTGCATCCGGGGCTCCAGCAGTAGACGACGACCTCCGCATCGACGGGGATCTCGGAGGCCGCGCGTGTGGCGATCTCGCTGTAGTGCATGTGCACGGCCCCGGCAACGCGTCCCTGGGCCCACGCCTCGTCCGAGCGCACATCGATGACATAGACCTCCTCGCCGGCTGTTCTCGCCGCATGCACGTCGCTGGCGTCCGTCTCGAAGGCGAGTCTCGCTGCGTAGTAGTCAGAGCGTTCGATCATCTGCTCAGCCTAGAACGAGGTGTTCGGAGGTGCTCAGCAGAATCCGGTCGTCGTGCGCGTGATTGCTGACACGGCGTACACATCACAGGCGCGCAGTCATCTGCACGCGTGCGCCGTATCGAAACAAGCCGAGCTCGGTCTCCGTCTGAATGAGGCCGCGCAAGGTCGGCGAATCGGGTTCGCTCGGGACGAAGCCGCAGGAGGCATAGAAGGGCGCGTTCCACGGAACATCGGTGTAGGTGCGGAGTGTGATCTGCGAGTGTCCGCGTTCGCGAGCCTCGGCCATGGCCGCTTCGACGAGCTGACGACCGATACCGCGGCGGCCGTGCGCGGGATGCACCGAGAGCTGCTCCAGATGCGCTTGTCCATCGAACTGCAGGACATGCGCGAAGCCGACCACGGGATGCGCATCCTCGCTCGCGTCTTCCGCCACGATGACGAACCCCGGCAGGAGCGCCCTCTCCGAGGACGGGGTCGGGGGAGGCCAGTCCTCCGCCTCGAAGAGTTCGACGAGCAGCGCATCGGCAGCGATCTCGATCTGCTCGATCGCGCGGTCGTCGGTCGGACGAGCGGGGCGGAGGACGACGTCCAACTCACACCTCCGCGACGGCCGCGATCGCTTCGATCTCGACGAGCTGATCGTCGTATCCGAGCACAGTCACGCCCAGGAGCGTACTGGGGACGTCGTGAGGGCCGAACGCGTCGTGCACCACATCCCAGGCCGTGACGAGGTCCGCTTGGGCGGAGGACGCCACGAGGACGCGGGTGCTGATGACGTCCGTGAGGGTGGCACCGGCGACTTCGAGGGCTTGCGTGAGCGTCTCGATGCACCGTGCGGCTTGGCCGGCGTAGTCGCCCGGAGCAGCAGTCGTTCCGTCGTCGTTGAGAGGGCATGCGCCGGCGAGGAAGATCAGTCGAGAGCCAGCGGGTGCAGTCGCGGCGTAGGCATAGGGTGTGGCGGCGAGGGAGGTGGAGCGGATCAGCTGGACGACAGAGGTCATGGACCCATCCTCTCAGTCAGGGGGAGAACGATGAAGGCCCCGTCCGCATGGACGAGGCCTTCATCAGCAGGGGAGTGGCGACTACTCGCCATCCTCCGGCTTGTTCTTGCGGGGCTTCTTCACCGGCTCCGTGGCGATCACCGTGCTCGGAGTGTTCGGCGTCTCGTCGACGTGCGTCTCATCGACCGTGAGCGGGGCGTCAGGGAACCCTGCGCGCTCGTGGGCGCCCTGGATCTCCGCTGCCTCGGTCTCGTCGTTGTGAGCCGTGACGTGGTGCTGGTGTGCGTCTGCCTCGTCGACCTCTGCCTGCGTGAGCGGGGCGAGACGGTCCTCGAAGAACCACCGGGACATCGAGGAGCGGAGGTTCTCCGTCCACGGGATGCGACCCTTGGCGTTCGGGCGGACGACGAGCGGCTCGTATCCGTCGACGTCGATGAGCTTCCAGCGGTCGTACTTGTCGACCGGCTGGTGCACCTCGATGAACTCGCCGCCGGGGAGGCGCACGATGCGTCCGGACTCGAAGCCGTGCAGCGCGATCTCGCGGTCCTTCTTCTGCAGCGCGATGCAGATGCGCTTCGTGACGAAGTATCCGAGGATCGGACCCAGGAACAGCAGCACCTGCAGCGTGTGGATCACGCCCTCCATGGTGAGCATGAAGTGCGTGGCGATGAGGTCGGACGACGCCGCGGCCCAGAGGACGGCGTAGAAGACGACACCGGCCACACCGATCGCGGTGCGCGTCGCCGCGTTGCGGGGGCGCTGGGCGATGTGGTGCTCGCGCTTGTCGCCCGTGACCCACGCCTCGATGAAGGGGTAGATCGCGACGGCGACGATGAACAGGCCGAGCACCAGGACCGGCGCGATGATTCCGAACGACCACGTGTGGTTCAGGAATACGACGTCCCAGTTCGACGGAGCGAGACGCAGCGCTCCATCGGCGAAGCCGATGTACCAGTCCGGCTGCGTGCCGGCGGAGACGGGGGAGGGGTCGTACGGGCCGTAGTTCCAGATCGGGTTGATCTGGAAGAAGGTCGCGATCAACACGATGGTGCCGAAGACGATGAACAGGTAGCCGCCCATCTTCGACATGTACACGGGCATCATCGGGTAGCCGACAACGTTGTCGTTCGTACGGCCGGGGCCGGCGAACTGCGTGTGCTTGTTGATGATCATCAGCATGAGGTGCACGACGATCAGCGCGATCACCAGCATCGGCAGCAGCAGGATGTGCAGCGTGTACAGGCGTCCGACGATGTCCGTACCCGGGAACTCGCCGCCGAAGAGGAGGAACGAGGTCCAGGTGCCGATCAGGGGGAGACCCTTGATCATGCCGTCGATGATGCGCAGGCCGTTGCCGGAGAGCAGGTCGTCGGGCAGCGAGTATCCGGTGAAGCCCTCGGCCATCGCGAGGATGAAGAGGATGAAACCGATCACCCAGTTCAACTCGCGCGGCTTGCGGAACGCACCGGTGAAGAACACGCGGAGCATGTGCACGCCGATGCCGGCGATGAACACCAGAGCCGCCCAGTGGTGGATCTGGCGGACCAGCAGGCCACCGCGCAGGTCGAACGAGATGTGCAGCGACGACTCGAGCGCGGCCGACATCTCGATGCCCCGCATCGGCGCGTAGGCACCGGTGTAGTGCGTCTCGACCATCGACGCCTGGAAGAAGAACGTCAGGAAGGTTCCGGAGAGGAACACCACCACGAAGCTCCACAGCGCGATCTCGCCGAGCATGAACGACCAGTGGTCGGGGAAGATCTTGCGTCCCAGCTCCTTGACGAAGCCGGAGAGGCTGGTGCGCTCATCGATGTAGTTCGACGCGGCACCGACGAAGCGACCGCCGAGGGGCGCCTTGGTGTCCTTGTCCTCTTTGGACAGCGTTGCGGTGCTCAATGGCGCTCCCAGAAGCTCGGGCCGACGGGTTCCGTGAAGTCGCTGCGTGCGACCAGGTAGCCCTCGTCATCGACGGTGATGGGCAGCTGCGGCAGCGGACGAGCCGCCGGGCCGAAGATGACCTTTGCGTGGTCCGTGACGTCGAACTGCGACTGGTGGCACGGGCACAGGAGGTGGTGCGTCTGCTGCTCGTAGAGTGCCACCGGGCATCCGACGTGCGTGCAGACCTTGGAATAGGCGACGATGCCGTCGTAGGACCAGTCCTTGCGGTCCTCGGCCTCGATCAGCTGCTCGGGGCGCAGGCGCATCATCAGCACGATGGCCTTGGCCTTCTCTTCGAGGTAGCCGTCGTGGTGGCTGAGCGTCGCCAGCTCCTCGGGGATCACGTGGAAGGCGGAACCCAGCGTCACGTCGGCGGCGCGGATGGGCGTGCCATCGGGATCGCGGACGAGACGGGCACCCTTCTCCCACATCGTGTGCTTGAGCAGCGCGACCGGGTCGCCCGCAGTGGGGTCGTCCGGCGTGGAGTGCGGTGCAAGGCCGCGGAACAGCGTCACGCCCGGGATGATCGATGCGACGATCGCGGCGAACAGCGAGTTGCGGATCATCGTGCGGCGTCCGAAGCCGGATTCCTCGTTCGCGTCGGCGAAGGCCTTGATGGCCGCCTCGCGGGTCGAGTCCTTTCCGCGCGTCGGGTGGCGGTGCTCGATGTGCTCCTTGTCGGACATCAGGGCCTTGGACCAGTGGATGGCACCGATGCCGAGGGCCAGCAGCGCGAGTGCGATGCCGAGTCCGATGAAGAGGTTGTTCTGTCGGATGTCGATGAGCGCGCCGCTCTCGATCGGGAAGAGCATGTAGGCGGCGACCGCCCAGATGCTTCCCGCCAGCGAGAGGTAGAACAGCGTGTAGACGGTGCGGACAGCGGCCTTCTCAGCTCGCGGGTCCTTGTCGGTCATCCGCTCGCGGTGCGGCGGAAGACCGGGGTTCTGCACGGGATCGCTGACTGCGACACCCAGCCCCGGAGAGGGCTGGTAGGCCCTGTCAAGAGCCTGCGAGTCGTCGTCGTGTGCCATGGTGCTCCTCGTACGTTCCTCTTCGATGAATAAGCGTCAGTTGGACTTCGCCGTGATCCACACGGTGACGGCGACGAGTGCGCCGATGCCGAAGATCCAGACGAACAGGCCCTCGGAGACCGGTCCGAGAGATCCGAGCGAGAATCCGCCGATCTGCACGGACTGCTGCTGGAAGAGCAGCGCCGAGATGATGTCGCGCTTGTCCTCGTCGGACAGGTTCATGTCGCCGAAGACCGGCATGTTCTGCGGGCCGGTGACCATCGCCGCGTAGATGTGCAGGGCGCTCGTGTTGGTCAGAGCGGGGGCGTACTTGCCCTCGGTCAGAGCACCACCGGCTGCTGCCACGTTGTGGCACATCGCGCAGTTCACGCGGAACAGCTCTGCGCCGTGGGCGACGTCGCCCTTTCCGTCGAGCAGACGCTCTTCGGGGAAGGTCGGGCCGGGGGCCTCCGACTGCACGAAGGACGAGATCGCGAGGATCTGGTCCTCGGTGAACTGCGGCTCCTTCTGGGGCGCCTGCGGTCCCTGCATCTGCAGAGGCATGCGTCCGGTCGACAGCTGGAACTCGGTGGCCAGCTCGCCGACGCCGTAGAGGCTGGGGCCGTTGGCCGTTCCCTGCAGGTCGAGACCGTGACACGTGGCGCAGTTGGCGGTGAACAGCTTCTTGCCGTCCTCGACCGTCAACTGGGTGCTCGCGGACTGGGTGTCGGATGCAGCGAACGCAGCGGACGCACCGGCGTACACGGCGCCGGTGATCATGAGTCCTGCGCCGATGAGCGCGGCCGCCGCCAAAGGGCTGCGACGACCGCTGGAACGGCGCTTCTTCTCTCGTGCCATCTCGGGGATCAGCTCCGCTCTTATTTCAGGAAGTAGATAACGAGGAACAGCACGATCCAGACGACGTCGACGAAGTGCCAGTAGTAGGACACCACGATCGAGGACGTCGCCTCCTTGTGCCGGAAGTTCTTGACGGCGTATGCGCGCCCGATGACGAGCAGGAACGCGACGAGGCCACCGGTGACGTGCAGGGCGTGGAAGCCGGTCGTCAGGTAGAACGCGGATGCGTAGGAGTCGGCGCTGATCGGCATGCCTTCAGCCACCAGCTGCGCGTACTCCCAGACCTGGCCGGAGACGAAGATCGCGCCGAGGGCGAAGGTGAGGAAGAACCACTCGACCATTCCCCAGCCGAACAGACGACGGCGGCCGGCGCCGTTCTTCTGCCCCTTGCCGATCTTGTAGGGCTGCAGGTCTTCTGCCGCGAACACGCCCATCTGGCACGTGAACGAGGAGAGCACCAGAATCGCAGTGTTCACTGCGGCGAACGGGACGTTCAGCAGCTCGGTCCGGTCGGCCCACAGCTCCGGTGAGGTGCTGCGGAGGGTGAAGTAGATCGCGAAGAGTCCCGCGAAGAACATCACCTCACTGCCGAGCCACACAATGGTTCCGACAGCTACCGGGTTGGGCCGCTTAATCGTTCTCGCCGCCGGGGCATACGTCGCTGAGGTCGTCACCCCTCCATTATGGCCGATCCTCGGGCGTGATTCTTGCACCGACGGCCCTCGATTCGCCGGGTTGCGACTTAGGGGACCCTAAGAAAACACTGCGAATTCCTGGTGAATCCGCGGGAAACAGAGGACCGGCGTCGGATGCACGGACGTGAGGATGCATCTGCATGTTTTCTCCGCGCCGATAGGATCGCACACATGGCTGAATCGCTGACCTGGTCCGACATGCTCACCACCCTCCTGGAGCGTCGCGACCTCAGCGTGTGGGAGTCGACCTGGGCGATGCGGCAGATCATGCAGGGGAGTGTCACCGAGGCGCAGCTCGCCGGCTTCCTCATCGCCTTGCGTGCGAAGGGCGAGACGATCGACGAGATCGTCGGATTCCGGGATGCGATCCTCGAGGCGGCCGTTCCGCTGCCGGTGTCTCCCGACGTGCTGGACATCGTCGGCACGGGCGGGGATCGCGTCGGCACGGTCAACGTATCGACGACGGCCGCGATCATCATCGGCGCGACCGGGGTCCCCGTCGTCAAACACGGAAACCGCGCGGCGAGCTCGGCCTCCGGCTCCTCCGATGTGCTCGGCGCCCTCGGCCTCGAACTCTCGCTCGATCCTGCTGCCGTGGCATCCATCCTCGATCGCACCGGCATCACCTTCGCGTGGGCCGGTGCGTTCCACCCGGGGTTCAAGCACGCCGGTCCGGTTCGGGCGGAGCTGGGTGTGCCGACCGTCTTCAACATGCTCGGACCGCTCTGTAACCCGGCCCGTGCGGAAGCCAACGCCGTGGGCGTCGCTCAGATCGAACGCGTGCCGCTGATCACCGGCGTGTTCCGCACCCGTGGCGCGACGGCGCTCGTGTTCCGAGGTGATGACGGGCTGGACGAGCTCACCACGACCGGGCACAGCCGCATCTGGGAGGTGACCCGTGGCGACATCCACGAGCACGACCTCGATCCGCGCGACCTCGGCATCCCGATCGCCGACCTCGCGGACCTGCTCGGCGGCTCTCCGCAGCACAACGCAGAGGTGCTCCGGCGGACGCTCGCCGGCGAGACCGGAGCGGTGCGTGACATCGTGCTGCTCAACGCCGCGGCCGGGATCGTGGCCTTCGAGCTCTCGCAGGACGCTGGCCAGGTGCAGCGTCCGATCCTCGAGCGACTGCGCGACGCGTACGCCAAGGCATCGGCTGCCGTGGACGACGGTCGCGCGCTGGCGAAGCTCGACCAGTGGATCAGCGTGAGTCGCGAACTGGCGACGCCGAAGGACTGACCATGGAGCCCGTCGACGCGCTGCTGGAGATCGCCTCGCTCCTGGAGCGTGAGCGCGCGTCGCGGTATCGGGCCAAGGCGTTCCGTCAGGCGGCGGCGACGCTGCAGGATCTGCCGGAGGACGTCAAGACCGATCCGACGAGGTTGCGCGCGGCCAAGGGCATCGGGGAGTCGACGTTCGCGGTGATCCGCCAGGCGCAGGCCGGCCAGATCCCCGAGTATCTGGTGGAGCTCCGCGGTGACGTCGAACCCGAGCGGGTGTCCGAGTTGCGCACGAAGCTCCGTGGCGATCTCCACGCGCACACCGACTGGTCGGACGGAACGACATCGATCTCGGTGATGGCCGCCGCGGCGCGGGCACAGGGGCACGAGTATCAAGCCATCACAGACCACTCGCCACGCCTGCGGGTCGCGCGGGGATTGTCGGCGGAACGTCTTCGTGAGCAGATCCCGCTGGTGCGTGCGGAGTCCGGCGACGGCTTCACCCTGCTTGCCGGGATCGAGGTCGACATCCTCGAAGACGGTGCTCTCGACCAGGACGACGCGCTGCTCGCCGAGCTCGACATCGTGGTCGCGTCGGTCCACTCGAAGCTGCGCATGGACGCGCGTTCGATGACAGCTCGGATGCTGGCGGCGGTGGCTCATCCGCGTGTGAACGTGCTCGGGCATTGCACCGGGCGGCTCGTGCAGGGCGAGCGCGGGACACGTCCGCCGTCGGAGTTCGACGCGGCAGCCGTGTTCGCGGCGTGTGCGGAGAACGGTGTCGCCGTCGAGATCAACTCTCGTCCGGAGCGCCAGGACCCGCCGGACGAGCTCATCACGATCGCACTCGAAGCCGGATGCCTGTTCTCGATCGACTCGGACGCACACGCGCCGGGGCAGCTCTCGCTGCTCGATCACGGTGCCGAGCGTGCGGAACGCGCGGGGGTGCCGGCGTCGCGGATCGTGACGACCTGGGGTCTGTCGCGTCTGCTCGCCTGGGCGGAGTGAGCCGGATCGGAGCCGGTTATCAGGTGGAGGGGAGCGCCGCGTGGGACACGGCTGCGATCGCCCTGGTCATGGAGCCGCCGAGGTTCCACTTCTCGGCGAGGGCGGATGCTGCGTCGGCCTCCGCGGGATCGGGGACGCGGAGCCGGATCTCCGGCGCACTGATCGGCAGCGTGGTCGCCACGGCGACGACGGTCGGTGCGACGTCGAGATAGTCGGATGCCGCGAGGATCTTCGCGCGCACGCCGGCGCTCATGCCTTCGCCGGCATCGGCTGCGGCCCTGATGCCTTCCAGATCGCTATGGGTCTGCAACAGAGTCGCCGCGGTCTTCTCGCCGACGCCTGCCACGCCCGGCAGGCCATCGGAGGCATCGCCGCGCATCGTGGCGAAGTCCGCGTACTGCGAGGGGAGCACGCCGTACTTCGCGACGACGGTGGCATCGGTCACGATCTCGAGATTGCTCATGCCGCGCGCGGTGTAGATGACGCGGACGTCGCGGGCATCATCGACGAGCTGGAAGAGATCGCGGTCGCCGGTGACGATGTCGACCGGGATCGTGGAATCTGTCGCGAGAGTGCCGATCACATCATCCGCTTCGTGCTCCGCGACGCCGATGATCGGGATGCCGAGCGCGGCGAGCGTCTCGCGGATGAGCGGGATCTGCGCCTCGAGCGGATCGGGCACCTCTTCGATGTCGGGACCGCTGGCGACGACCTCGACCACCCGATGCGTCTTGTAGCTCGGGATGAGGTCGACCCGCCACTGTGGACGCCAGTCGTCGTCCCAGCAGGCGATCACGTGCGTGGGCTCGTACAGCGTGACGAGCTTGGCGATGATGTCGAGGAGGCCACGGGCCGCGTTGATGGGTGAGCCGTCGGGCGCGGTGACCTTGTCCGGCACCCCGTAGAAGGCACGGAAGTAGAGGCTGGCGGTGTCGAGCAGCATGAGGCGATCGGTCACACACGACAGTCTGACACGGAGGCGCGACATGAGCAGGCGGTCGCCGGAGCATCGGGTGCGATGCTCCGCGCGTTGGTCAGCAGCCGGGGGCGGTGGGGTGTTCGGTGCAGGTGTGGTCGACGAGTGCGGTGCGTGCTTGGTAGATGTGGATCTGTTGTGGGGGTCCGGTGATGGTGAGTTGTCCGGTGAGGGGGAACCAGCCGTTGCCGATGTCGACCTCGGCGGTGTAGTGGATGCTGGTGTGGGCCGTGTAGGTGCCGCGGTCGCGGTAGGCGTGGCTGGTCGGGGTGGTCGTGAATGTGGCTTGGCCGAGTGCGGTCCAGGTGCGG